>NZ_LLWJ01000050.1:0-69762 GCF_001529285.1 Pseudomonas sp. TAA207
TTTTGCGACTGCTGCGCAGCCGTACGCAGCCTCGCACGCTCGACAGCGGCTACACGGTTCTCCACGGTTCTCCACGGTTCTCCCCGGCTCTCCACGTTTTGTAGTCGCTGACGAGTAACACGAGGCTGCGATCGAGCGCGAAGCGGTCAATGGTTTACGCGTCAGCCGTTACGGGTCTCAGCGGCTTTTTCCACCAGCCAGTGCATCAGTTCACGCAAGGGCGCGGACGGTTCGCTGCGGGGCGGGCACACCAGGTAATACGCCGCGCCGGTTTTTACCTTCAAATCAAACGGTATGGCCAATCGGCCTGCCTTTACATCGTCCCCCACCAACGACCAGTCGCCAATCGCGACACCATTGCCTTGCGCCGCTACGGTCATGGCCAGGTCCAGGGTGTCGAAATACTGCCCTTTACGCGTTGTCGCAACATCCGCGCCCGCCGCACTCAACCACAGCGCCCAATCGCGTTGGTCCCGGCTGGGGTGCAGTAAGGTGTGTTGCTCCAGGTCACGCAGGCTGTTGAGCGATGCGCTGCCCTCTAACAACTGTGGGGCGCAAACCGGGGTGAGCTGTTCGTCGAACAAGTGTTGGCCTTGGCGCTTTGGCCCCGGTAAAGGGCTGTAGACCACCGCAGCATCAAACGCCTCATGCCGAAAATCTACCCCGTGGTGCACGCTGCTGGTGAGTTCGACGGGTACGTCGGGGCGCAGGGTTTGCCAGTCCTGCAACTTGGGCATCAGCCAGCGCAACAGGCAGCTCGGGGCTTTGAGTTGCAGCGGTGTGCGACGAATGCTGGCGTGTTCGATGGCTTCGTCGATCAGGTTAAAGGCTTGCTCAATACGCGGCAGTAATGCCTGGCCCTGTTCGGTGAGGCTCAAACCTCGCGCCTGACGGTGGAACAGCGCAAACCCTAATTGATCTTCAAGCCCGGCGATTTGTCGACTGACGGCGCCCTGGGTGATGTGCAAGTGCTCGCCCGCCCGGGTGAAGTTGCAGTGGTGGGCCGTGATCAAAAATGTGTGCAATGCGGGAAGAGGCGGTAAGCGTTTCATAGGGGCTGAGCCATGCGTGCAGGACATGGCCAGTATGAGCAGGTTTACGTTGTGCGCGCTACCTGCGCTCGCTTCAATGGTTGCCATCGGGACCCCGTCGTCCAGGCTGCGATGTCCAGTCCCAGGCACAACAAGAGAGGGCGTAATTGATGGCTACCTGCGGCGAAGTGTTGGTCAAGTTATTGGAAGCCTACGGCGTTGAGCACGTTTTCGGTATTCCCGGGGTGCACACCATTGAGCTGTACCGGGGGCTGGCAGGTTCCAGCATCCGGCACATTACCCCGCGTCATGAGCAGGGCGCAGGTTTTATGGCCGACGGCTATGCGCGCAGCAGCGGCAAACCGGGCGTGTGTTTCATCATCACCGGGCCGGGCATGACCAATATCGCCACGGCGATGGGCCAAGCCTACGCGGACTCGATCCCGATGCTGGTGATCTCCAGCGTGCAGTCGCGCAGCCAGTTGGGCGGGGGGCGCGGCAAACTGCATGAGTTGCCCAATCAGGGTGCGCTGGTGGCGGGTGTGGCTGCGTTTTCCCACACCTTGATGTCGGCGGCCGAGTTGCCCGGCGTGCTGGCGCGAGCATTTGCGCTGTTTCAGGCCGCACGGCCAAGGCCGGTGCATATCGAGATCCCGCTGGATGTGCTGGTTGAAAATGCAGACGCGCTGCTCCACAGCCCGCCGATGACCCTTGCGCGCCCCGGCCCTTCAGTTGCTGCTATTGAGCAGATGAGCGAGCGCCTGATGCACGCCAGGCGTCCGCTGATTCTGGCCGGAGGCGGCGCCATTGACGCGGCCCCGGCGCTTACCTTATTGGCTGAACGCTTAGGCGCCCCCGTCGCATTGACCATCAACGCCAAAGGCATGCTGCCCACCGCGCACCCGTTATTGATCGGCTCGGTGCAATCGCTGGCGGCCACCCGGGCATTGGTGGCTGAGGCCGATGTGGTATTGGCCATCGGTACGGAGCTGGCGGAAACCGACTACGACGTATTTTTTGGCGGAGGGTTTGAGATCCCCGGCGCTTTGCTGCGCATCGACATTGATAGCGACCAGACGGTGCGCAACTATCTGCCGACGCTGGCGCTGGTGGCCGATGCGCGGTTGGCCGCCGAGGCGTTACTGGCTGCGCTCAGTCAACGTTCGCTGGCCCCACGCGAAACCGCTTGGGGGGCTGCACGCGCGCAACGCTTGCGGCTTGACGTGGATGCTCAATGGGACGCGCCGACTCGCGCGCAAACGCACTTCATACACTGCGTATTCGACGTCTTGCCAGACGCGGTCTGCGTGGGCGATTCCACCCAACCCGTCTATACCGGCAATTTCACCTTCAACCCTGCGCAGCCACGGCGCTGGTTCAACTCGGCCACCGGCTACGGCACGCTGGGTTATGCGTTGCCTGCCGCTGTTGGCGCCTGGTTGGGGCGGCGTGCCGCAGGCAAGGCGGGTGGCCCGGTGGTGTGTCTGATCGGTGATGGCGGTTTGCAGTTCACCTTGGCGGAGCTGGCCAGCGCGGTGGAAGCGCGCACGCCCATCATCGTGCTGCTGTGGAATAACCAGGGGTATGGCGAAATCAAAAAATACATGCTCAACCGCGGTATCGAGCCAGTCGGTGTCGACATCTACACTCCCGACCTGGTGGGTGTCGCCAGAGCGTTGGGCTGCGCGGCGGAATCTGTGGCGGATGAAGCGCAATTACGCACGGCGCTGGCCACGGCGGCAGGCCGACAGGGGCCTAGCGTGATCGAGATTGATCAACACCAATGGCAGCAATCGTTGGGCTTATAAACGCATGCGCAGGCGCGCCAGATCCCTGACCGGTGGCGCGCCGAATTGGCGGCTGTACTCGCGGCTGAATTGCGACGGGCTTTCATACCCCACGCGATAGCCTGCCGCTGACGCGTCGAGCCCTTCGCAGAGCATCAAGCGGCGAGCTTCATTGAGGCGCAGTTGTTTCTGGTATTGCAGCGGGCTCATGGCCGTCATTGCCTTGAAGCGGTGATGCAGCGTCGACACGCTGAGATTGGCTTCACGGGCCAGGCTATCAATACGCAACGGTTGCTCAAAATTACCGTTGAGCCATGACACGGCCCGGCTCACACGGTGGGTTTGGCTGTTTTCGGTAGCAATTTCATACAGCCGGTAGCCCAGCGGGCTACGCAGCAAGCGGTAAAGAATTTCGCGGCGAATCAACGGCGCGAGCATGGCGATGTCACGCGGGGTGTCCAGAAGCCGGGTGAGGCGCAAAAGGGCGTCAAGCATGACTTGATCGATTGGCTCGACGTACAGGCCGCGTCCGGCCGTGCGCGACGGCATCCCTATGGGCCCGGCATCGCTGATCAGCGTTTTGATTTCCATCGGGTCGATGTCCAGGCGCAGGGCCAGGACCGGGCGTTCGGGTGATATCTCCACCACCCGGCCACTGATGGGCATCGACACGCTCACCACCAGATAATTAAGCGGATCGTAGGCGAAATACTCATCGCCCAGCCGCACTTCTTTGCGGCCCTGGGCGAGGATGCACAAGGCCGGTTGCGGCAAGCTGGGCGAAAAGTCGCTGGAGTAGCTGTAGCGCGACATGAACAGCGCGCCGACAGCGCTTTGGACGGTGCCGTCCTCGCGCGTATGGCGATAGATAAGGTCAGCCAACTCCACGCGTTTTTCTTCGAGGGCAGCGTCGAGTGTGGCCTGGGGCGGTTCCAGCAGTGACATCGGCACGTCCTGATTCAGCGGTGATGGGACCCTAGCTTAAGTTTGTGCAAGGCAGGGGGGTAGCCAATTTCTGCCGCACACTTGCCTGATCCTGTCAGGCCACACCGCAAGTGACGTGCAGACGGCGTTTCAGGGCAGGGAGATTGCTTGAAACGGCCGCTGAGAGTGAGGTGAGTGCATGGGCGATGAGTTTTTCGCGAGTGGGCTGTTTGGCACAATTGTGCAATCCAGGGGCAGGAATCGACTAACGGTCAGGTGACGGTGGCCCCTAAGCTTTGAACCTCCCCTCACGCCACTTTCTTTTGTGGAGGCCACCATGCCCCAGTCCCCTGTTGTCAGTCACACGACCTTGGTACGCGCCCGCATTGGCTGTGCGGCGCAAGTCCAGACATGCCTGAACCAACTGATTGAACCTACGCTGCAAACGCCCGGTTGCCTGCATTTTGCCTTGCAACATTCCCACAGCGACCCGTTGCTGTGGCACGTCGCAGGGTATTGGCAAGATGAGCCGTCGATGCAGGCGTACTTCCACTCACCGGTGATGCAGGTTTACAGCGAGCTGGTGCATGAACAGGTTGTCGATCACCTGGATTTTCAGACCTTCAGCGAGGTGGCCTGCGCAGGTTTGCGCCAGCGCACCGGTTAAGCGGGTAGAATGCCGCTTTTTCACAGGCCGGAATTTGAAACATGGCACGTAAGGAATTTGCACAGTTTGAAGCCGTCTCGGCAGTGGTTCCGGTGGAACCTGGGGTTTACCACGCAGCGATAGCCGTTAAAGCCTTGTACGAAGGTGGTGCACCGCGCTTTCACACGATTTTGCCGGGCCAGACCTTCAGCACCGCGACGGCAGCCGATGCTGCCGCCGAGCAGCAACTTCACGCCCTGCAAGGCGTGAGCGAAGACGCTGAACTGGTCTGGTAGTTATTGGGGGCGGTGCATCTTGAACAGTGCTTCAGGGCCAAGCTGGAAGTAATCTGCCGGGCCGCCGCCGCGCAAGATCGGTTCGGCGGCGGCCGTGTCGTAAATCCCGTCTTTGAGCAGATGTTTGGCGATGTGCACCGCCACCACTTCACCCAAAATCAGCCAACTGGGCACTAATGCCTTGTCTGCACGTTGCAGCTGAATAATCTGCGTCACCTTGCATTCGAATGACACTGGTGTTTCAGCCACCCGCGGCACACTCACCACCCGCGACGCGACAGTCGTCAGCCCCGCCAGCTCAAATTCATTCACATCCGGCCCGACTCTGGCGCAGCTCTGGTTCATGGCCTCGGCCAGTGGACGCGTGGCCAGGTTCCAGACGAACTCGCCGGTTTGCTCAATGTTGTTGAGGCTGTCTTTGCGCCCCACACTGCAAAAACCAATGATCGGCGGGATGTAGTTGAACGCGTTGAAAAAACTGTAAGGCGCAAGGTTCAGCCGGCCTTGGGCATCCTGTGACGAAATCCAGCCTATCGGGCGCGGCCCGACAATGGCGTTGAACGGATCGTGGGGCAGACCGTGGCCCAGGGATGGTTCGTAGAAATGGATATCGTCAGGCATCAGAAGTGTCCGTAAACAGCTGAATTAGAAGGCCCTATAGTGCAAGGCAATGGGGCGAAAGACAAAGTTTGTCTCAACCGGTTGTGAGTGATTGGCCTTGATTTGAATCAGCTCGCAGCCCTCGGCAGCGACGGCAGGTTTTGCGTCCCCAAAAATGACTAAGCCCGGCCGAGGCCGGGCTGATGTGCCGCGTTCAGGTGTTAGCTGAAGCGGGCACCTTGCGTGCGGTCATAGCCATCTTCAGCAAAGGTCGCCGAGTGAGTGCGATCAAAACCGTCGGCAGCAAACGTGGCTGAGTGGGTGCGGCTGTAGCCGTCCTCTGCAAAGGTCGCCGAGTGAGTGCGATCAAAACCGTCAGCGGCAAAGGCGTTGAGGGCCAGGGCAGAGAGGGCAGTGGCGAGGATCAGTGAGGTTTTCATGGTGGTGCTCCGTGTTGCGTGTAAGGGGTGTTAAGTGGGTATGGCTCTAAGGTTACGCCGATCAATTCGATTAAAAAGCGCAAAAAATAGCACTAAAGAATCGTTTTGTTCGATGTATTAAGGCACGGCTTCGCCGATTCACGTTGCGATCATTCGGGCGTTAAGCCTTCGATCAAAACGCGTATCGCTTCAGGGGCTTTATTGAGGTTGAGCGTGAGCTTTTGGAATTAACGGACAATTAATTCCGAAAAATCTTACGCAATTAATGGCGGGGGGAGTTGCAGGGGCAGGTTGCTCAGGACTCAACGCAACCGGTAAAGCGACCGCTAAACCCTTTGACGGGGTGCCTTACAGGCACCGCCGTCATTGGGTCCAGGACCGCTTCGCATTGAAGCCGCGGCTACGCAGCCTTGGCAGACGACGTTTAGTCGGTCTCGATGCGCGAGTGTTTACGGGTGTCTTTCATGGTGGCGTACACCAGCAGCGAGCAGGCGATACACGCCGTGACGTACCAGTAGTAACCGGTTTCCATGCCAGCGCTTTTGAACCACAGTGCGATGTATTCGGCCGTGCCGCCAAAGATCGACACGGTCAGGGCATACGGCAGGCCCACACCCAGTGCGCGAATTTCAGTCGGGAACAGCTCTGCTTTAACCACCGCGTTGATCGAGGTATAGCCGCTGACGATGATCAGTGCCGCCATGATCAGGAAAAACGCGCCCCACCACGTAGTGATGGTGTGCAGCGTGGTGAGGATTGGCACGGTGAACAAGGTGCCCAGCACGCCGAACGCGATCAGGATCGGACGACGCCCCACTTTGTCTGAGAGCGCGCCTACCAGCGGTTGAATGCACATGAACAGGAACAGCGTGGCAGCCGAAATCGTGGTCGAGTCCGAAATGCTCATGCCCACCGTGTTCACCAGGTATTTCTGCATGTACGTGGTGTAGGTGTAGAACGCCAGCGTACCGCCCATGGTCAGGCCGACCACCGTCATCAGCTCTTTGGGATGGCGCAGCAAGGTGCGCATGGCACTTTCTTTAGGCTTGACCTTGGTCTTTTTGAAGGACTCGGTTTCTTCCATGCCGCGACGCAGGTAGAGCGCGACCACTGCACACAGCGCACCGATCACAAACGGCACACGCCAGCCCCAGCTGTAGAGTTGCTCTTCGGTCAGGGTTTGTTGCAACACGATCAACACGCCCAGCGCGATGAGCTGACCCGAAATCAGGGTCACGTACTGGAAGCTGGAGAAGAACCCGCGGCGCTCCTTGGTGGCCATTTCACTCAGGTAGGTTGCCGAGGTGCCGTATTCGCCACCCACCGACAAGCCTTGCAGCAAGCGGGCAAAGACCAGCAGCACTGGCGCCCAGACGCCGATGCTTTCGTAACCCGGCGACAGCGCGATGATCAGTGAGCCGAAGCACATCAGCAGCACCGAAGCCATCAGCGCGGCCTTGCGGCCTTTGCGGTCAGCGTACAGGCCCATCAGCCAGCCGCCGATGGGGCGCATCAAAAAGCCCACGGCAAAAATCGCGGCGGTGTTGAGCAGTTGTGCAGTGGTGTCGCCTTTAGGGAAAAAGGCCTTGGCGAAGTACAGCGAGAAAGCCGCGTACACATACCAGTCGTACCACTCGACCATGTTGCCGACGGAACCACTGAAAATGGATTTGATGCGACTGGAGGTGGTCTTTTCTGGTGGGGTCGTAGAGGCCGACCCGGCAGGCAGGGAACTGGCGTTATCCATTAAATGGATCCTTCTATTTTTGGTTTTGTTATAGCGCGTCAAAACGCGTGCTTACGGGGCAATAGCAGGAGTTGTGCCAAGATGTGAACCCCCGGTTTATAAGGGGTTCAATTGATAAGTGAGCGGAAATCCGCTGATTCACACTTTGCGGTGAGCGGATTTCCGCCGATGCGGCTGAGCCAGCGTCTGCGAACCGATATCAAGCGTCATTCAAAAACGCTTCTCGCACCAAGCCATGACGCTGCATTTTTTCGTTGAGCGTGCGGCGCGGCAGTTGCAGCTCGGCCATCACTGCCTTGATATCGCCTTTGTGCCGGGTCAAGGCTGAGCGCAGGCATTGGGCCTCAAAGGCTTCTTGTTGGGCCACCAGCGATTGCCCCACCTCAGGTTCATCCCATTGCGGTTCACCCAGGCCCAACACCTGACGCTCGGCCACGTTGGCCAGTTCGCGCACGTTGCCTGGCCAGTCGTGGCTGAGCAGTGTGGTCAATTGCACGCCGCTCATCGGTTGCACGCTACGGCCCAAGCGTTCAGCGGCGCTGCGCGAGAAATATTCGTACAACAGCGGGATGTCTTCGCGGCGCTCGCGCAAGGGTTGCAGGCGCAATTCGGCCACCGTCAGGCGGTAGGCCAGGTCTTCGCGAAACCGCCCGGCGCGGGCTTCTTCCAGCAAGTCCGGTTTGGTGGCGGCAATCACCCGCAAGTCCACATGAATGCTTTGGTTGGAGCCTAGCCGCTCCAGTTTTTGCTCCTGCAATACCCGCAGCAGTTTGGCTTGTTGAGCCAGTGGCATGCTTTCGATCTCGTCGAGAAACAAGGTGCCGCCATCGGCGTATTCGAGCTTGCCGATACGCTTGCCTTGCGCCCCGGTAAAGGCGCCGCTTTCATGCCCGAACAATTCTGCTTCGAATAATTGCTCGGGGATGGCGGCACAGTTGAGCGCCACAAACGGTTTGTCGGCACGCGGGCCAAAGTCATGCAGGCAACGGGCAACCAGCTCCTTGCCGCTGCCGGTCTCACCGCGAATCAATACATTGACCGGCAACGGTGCCAGGTCCATGACTTGGCGGCGCAAGGTGTGCAAGCTGCGGGACACGCCCAAAAGGCGCCCCTCGATCTGTTCGCGCAGGTCGACCTGTTCATGCAAGCGCCGGTTTTCCAGCACCAGTTGACGCTTTTCCAGGGCGCGGCGCAGGCTGCTGAGCAGCGCATCCGGGCTGAAGGGTTTTTCCAGAAAGTCGTAGGCGCCGTCGCGCATGGCTTCGACGGCCATCGGCACGTCGCCGTGGCCGGTGAGCAAAATCACCGGCAAATCGGGGTCCAGTTGTTGCAAACGTGTGAGCAAGGCAAGCCCGCCCATGCCTGGCATGCGCACGTCGCTGACAATCACCCCGGCAAAGTGTGCGGGCAACTGGCTCAGGCAGTCTTCGGCGCAACTGTACAACTGCACCTCAAAGCCGCTCAGGCTCAGCCACTGTTCCACGGCAGACCGAATGCTGGCTTCATCATCGACCACGATTACCGAGTTGAGCATGGGTCAAAGTTCCTGTGCGATGGGCAGCGTCAGCGTGAACAGCGCGCCCTCGGCATGGTTGCAAGCGGTCAGGCGGCCGCCGAGTTCGTGAACAATGGCGTAAGACACCGCCAGCCCCAAGCCCAATCCATCCCCCACCGGTTTGGTGGTGAAGAAGGGGTCGAAAATTTTACCCAAATGTTCGTCGCTGATACCGCCTCCGCTGTCGCTGAGGGTCAAGTGCCACAGCTGTTGATCGGCTTCGATGCGAATCTCCAGGTGCTTGCGCGGGGTGTCGCGCATGGCATCCAGCGCGTTACGCAGCAGGTTGATCAGCACTTGCTCCAGACGGATGGCATCACCGCGCACCCAGGCCGGGCGTATGAGCTGGATGTCCAACTCAACCCCTTCCTCCTTCAGGCGTGGTTCTACCAGCTGTAAGGCCTGATCGACCACACTGGCCAGGTCCAGCCGTTCGCGCAGGCCGCTGGGGCTTTGCCGGGCGTAGGTCTTGAGGTGGCCTGTGAGCGCCGCCATGCGTGTCAACATGTGCTCAAGGGGTGTCAGCGCTTTATAGGCGTCCTCAATACGACCGTGGTCGAGCAGCAGGCGCAGGGTCGCCAATTGCATGCGCTGGGCGGTCAGAGGCTGGTTGATTTCATGGGCCAGCGCTGCTGACATCTGCCCCAACGCCGCGAGCTTGGCCGATTGCACCAGCCCGTCCTGCGCGGTACGCAAATCTTTGGTGCGGGCTTCAACCAGTTGCTCAAGCTCTTCGCGATTGCGCTGGCGCAACCTTCCAATGCGCCAGCGTTGCAGCAAAAAAAGCCCCAGGAAAACCAGTGTCAGCCACAGGCCGATGGCGGCCAGCGCCGCATTTCGCCCATCCTCGGCAGCAGTGGGCGGCTTGCGTAACAAGTGCAAGGTCCAGCCTTCGGCTTTGAGCGCCAGTGAACCCCACAAGTAATCGGCCGGGCCGCCGGGGCCGTCAACCCGGCTCAGGTAGCTGTTGTCGCCAAAGCTTTGCAGCGTGCGTGTGGCCATCAGGCTGAGCGGCTGTTTGTCGTATTGACGGGTGGTGGCAATCTCGCTGCGGTCAGTGTCGTTCAACGCGCGTAGATGGCGATAACGCCAGCCGGGCTGGTTGGCAATAAACACAATGCCTCGTGCATCACTGACCAGCAGCGTGTCGTTGCCCTGGCTCCATTCGCGCTCCAGCTCCGGGAATTCAAGCTTGACCACGATAGCGCCCAAAAACGCGCCGTTGGCATCGTGCAGTGCACTGGATAAAAAGTAGCCCGGAATCCCGCTGGTCACACCCACGGCAAAAAAGCGCCCGGTGCCCTGGCTGCGGGTTTGGCTGAAATAAGGCCGAAATCCGTAGTTATGGCCGACGTAACTGTTGGAGGTGTTCCAGTTACTGGCGGCAACTGCCAGGCCGGTGCTGTCGAGCAACTCCAGGGTCGAAGACTGCGCGGCGCCGTTGATACGTTCAAGTTTGCGGTTGAGCTGGGTCTGTATGTCGGCCGTGACCGGCCCCGCCAGCGCCGAAATCAACTCGGGGTCTTGTGCCAAAACAGCCGGTAATGCGCGGTAGCGTTCAATCAGGGTGTGCAGCGAGTTGGCATACAGGTTCAACTGCTCGGGGCCGCGTCGGGCGCTTTCTACTAATGCCTGCTGCTTGGCCTGCTGCATGGCCCAACTGCCAACCACCGCCGCTCCCATCAGGATTAACACGGTGTACAGCGCCAAACGCAGATAACGGGACGTCACGGGCATAGTGGCCATACGCTCGATTAGGGGGCGCAAACGATAGCATGCAGGCATGCCGGGCCAATAATGGCGTTTGCGCAAAGCCGCATAAAGCATGACGCAGGTCTATGTCATGAGCGGGTGAAGCGATTGCGCAGGGCGCACTCGGGCGTGGCGTCAGGGGCGCTGATGCGGCACGCCGTGAATGGCCACCAGGCTCAACAACTGACCGTCAGTCAGCGCAAATTGGCCGTCGATTTCGCGCCCGTGTTGCCAGTGCTCAGAGAGATCAGTCAGCAGGCGCAAGCGCACCTGCCCGTTCGGCGTCCAACTGAGGACTTCGGCGTGTTCAAAATAAAAGCGCGTGTTCACCAGCGGATACAGGGCTTTGAACAAGCTTTCCTTGATCGAAAACGTCAGCGTGACCCCCAGCGCCATGTGCTCAGGAGGGCTGGCGGCCATGCGCTCCAGCTCGGCCGGGGTCAGGATCTCTTTGGCCAGACGCTGCGCGCGTTCTGCACTGAGCAGGTTTTCAAGGTCGATGCCAATGCCTTGCCAGTCACGCTTGAGCGCTACCACCGCCGCGGCGCGGCCGTTGCTGTGGGTGATGGCACCGCTGATGTGCGCGGGCCACACGGGCGCCCGGTCTTCGCCGATGGCGGGTGCGCCAAGGGTGCCGTCCAATTGCAGCAAGGCGGCGCGAGCGCACAGGCGCCCGGCCAGAAATTCGGCTTGGCGTTTGGCCACCGAGCGTTGAATACTGGCGGGCATATCGATGGCACTGCGCGCAAAGTCATCCACGCCAAGCTGTGCCGGAACGAAGTCTGTGCTGCGCCATACGCTGCCGGGCAGTGGCTGGGGCATGGGCCAGTCGGCACGCAAGGGCGTGCAGCAGGCGGGCAAGGCGGGGAGTCGGGTCATGCCGCGCATTTTGCCGGGTCTGGGCCGAGCTGGGTAGGGGGCCGGTACTCTTGGACTATTGTTCAGAGTGTGTTCAGGGCCAAACCCGTAGAGTGCGGGTGTGTTTTATGCCTTTGCAGGCGCGATCAAGCGTGGGAGAGCGCGATGAAATTGCTGGTGGTTGAAGATGAGGCGCTGTTGCGTCATCACTTGCAAACCCGCCTCACGGAAAAGGGGCATGTGGTCGAGGCGGTGGCCAATGCTGAAGAAGCCTTGTACCAGAGCGAACAGTTCAACCACGACTTGGCGGTGATCGACCTGGGCTTGCCCGGTTTGGGCGGGCTGGAGCTGATCCGCGAGTTGCGTAAACGCGGCAAGACCTTTCCGATCCTGATCCTCACGGCGCGCGGGAACTGGCAGGACAAAGTGGAAGGGCTGGCGGCGGGTGCCGACGATTACGTGGTCAAGCCCTTTCAATTTGAAGAGCTGGAAGCGCGATTGAATGCCTTGTTGCGCCGCTCCTGCGGTTTTACCCAATCGACCATTACTGCGGGCGAACTGGTGCTGGACATCAATCGCAAGCAAGCGAAGCTTGAGGATGAGCCGCTGGCGCTGACGGCCTATGAATACCGGATTCTGGAATACCTGATGCGTCATCACCAACAGGTGGTGGCCAAGGACCGACTGATGGAGCAGCTGTACCCGGATGACGAGGAACGTGATCCGAATGTGATCGAGGTGCTGGTCGGGCGCCTGCGACGCAAGTTGGAGGGGGCAAACGGCTTTAAGCCAATCGATACCGTGCGCGGCTTGGGGTATCTGTTTACTGAGCGCTGCCGATGATTCGATCGCTGCGCGTCAGATTGATGCTCGCGGCCACGTTGCTGGCCGTGTTGTTCATGCTGGCGCTGTTACCGGCCATGCAGGGGGCTTTCAGTCTGGCGCTCAAAGACGCCATCGAGCAGCGTTTGGCTTCAGATGTCACCACCCTGATTTCTGCCGCACGGGTCGACAAAAATCACCTGAAAATGCCGGCCCTGTTGCCGGACGAACAATTCAACCTGCCGGACAGCCGCCTGCTCGGCTACATCTATGACCGCGAGGGGCACCTGGTGTGGCGCTCGCGGGCCACGCAAGAAGAAACCATCAACTACAAGCCGCGCTACGACGGGCGCGGCAACGAGTTTGCGAGCATTCGCGAGGACAACGGCGAAGAGTTCTTCGTCTATGACGTGGAGGTCAAGCTGCTGGGCGGCAAAAGCGCGGCCTTCAGCTTCGTCGCGTTGCAGCCCATGCGCGAATACAACATGACCCTCGCCGGGCTGCGTGAAAATCTTTACCTGGGATTTGGCGCGGCATTGTTTGTGTTGCTGGCGCTGTTATGGATTGGTTTGACGTGGGGGTTACAAGCCTTGCGACGTTTGAGTCAGGAACTGGACCAGATTGAAACCGGCGAGCGCGACAGCCTCAGCGAGCAACACCCGCGTGAATTGCTGCGGTTGACCGGCTCCTTGAACCGCCTGCTGCAAAGCGAGCGCGAACAACGCGCGCGGTACAGGGATTCGCTGGATGATCTGGCCCACAGCCTGAAAACACCGCTGGCGGTGTTGCAGGGGGTCAGTGAAAGCATGGCGCAACGTCCGCAAGACCGTGAACAGGCGTGGGTGCTGCAAACCCAGATCGAACGCATGAACCAGCAGATCAGCTACCAGTTGCAGCGGGCCAGCTTGCGTAAAAGCGGTTTGGTGCGCCATCAGGTTGAGCTGATCCCGGTGGTTGAAAGCCTGTGCAACACCCTTGAGAAGGTCTATCGCGACAAACGGGTCAACGTCAGCTATGACATCCCGGCCTTGAGCCATGTGCCGATTGAGCAAAACGCGCTGCTGGAATTGCTCGGCAACTTGCTGGAAAACGCCTGGCGGCTGTGTTTGAGCCAAGTGCGCATCAGCCTGCATCGCACTCAAGCAGGTATCGACGTCTGCGTGGAAGATGACGGTCCCGGTGTACCGCCCGATCAGCGCGCGCGTATTCTGCAACGCGGCGAACGCCTTGATCGTCAGCACCCGGGGCAGGGCATCGGCCTGGCAGTGGTCAAAGACATCATTGAGAGCTACGACGCACAACTGACCCTCGATGATTCACCCTTGGGCGGGGCAGCATTCCGCATCCATTTTCCGGCGCTATGAAGCACCTGTAGTCGCTGTCGAGGTACGAGGCTGCGATCGGCTGCGCCGCAGTCGCACCCTTGTACCTGAGCAGCGACCTGTCAACCTCGAAGGCGGAAACCCGCCATCTGCTGTGTTCATTTACGCCAAATGGGCGGAAACCCGCCAAAGTTGTCCTACAAGATTTATCTGCAATTTCCTACAAGGCTGGGTGCTGCCGGGCGTTGGCGAGGTTTAGTCAACATTGGCCCGCGCCTTGCAATAAGTGCGAGAGGTCTGCCGTTAGAGCAGCTCGACACAACAAATCCCTCCAAGTACAGGAGGGTTCGCGCTTTGGGCGTTGCCGGTCTCAGATGGAATGATGGCCGAGTGATGCACTTGAGGAACTTTGCAATGACGACTCGTCAGCCACTGTACAAATCCCTGTATGTGCAAGTGATCGTAGCGATCACCATCGGCATTTTGCTGGGCCACTACTACCCGGAAACCGGCGTAGCACTCAAACCGTTGGGTGATGGCTTTATCAAATTGATCAAAATGGTCATTGCCCCGATCATTTTCTGTACGGTGGTGAGCGGTATTGCCGGTATGCAGAGCATGAAGTCGGTCGGTAAAACCGGCGGTTATGCACTGCTCTACTTTGAAGTGGTCTCCACCATTGCGCTGTTGATCGGTCTGGTCGTTGTCAACGTGGTGCAGCCGGGCGCTGGCATGCACATCGACGTGTCTACCCTGGACGCCTCCAAAGTCGCGGCTTACGTGACCGCGGGTGCAGACCAGAGCATCGTTGGCTTCATCCTGAACGTGATCCCGTCGACCATCGTCGGTGCCTTCGCCAATGGCGACATCCTGCAAGTGCTGATGTTCTCGGTGCTGTTCGGTTTTGCCCTGCACCGCCTGGGCGCCTACGGCAAGCCGGTGCTGGACTTCATCGACCGCTTCGCCCACGTGATGTTCAACATCATCAACATGATCATGAAGCTGGCCCCGCTGGGTGCGCTGGGTGCGATGGCCTTCACCATCGGTGCTTACGGCGTCGGTTCGCTGGTGCAGCTGGGTCAACTGATGATCTGCTTCTACATCACCTGCGTGCTGTTCGTGCTGGTGGTGCTGGGTGGTATTGCCCGCGCTCACGGTTTCAGCGTAATCAAGCTGATCCGCTACATCCGTGAAGAACTGCTGATCGTGCTGGGCACCTCCTCATCCGAGTCCGCACTGCCACGCATGCTGGTGAAGATGGAGCGTCTGGGCGCCAAGAAGTCTGTTGTAGGCCTGGTGATCCCGACCGGTTACTCGTTCAACCTTGACGGCACCTCGATCTACCTGACCATGGCTGCGGTGTTTATCGCGCAAGCCACCGACACGCACATGGACATCACGCACCAGATCACCCTGTTGCTGGTGCTGTTGCTGTCGTCCAAAGGGGCGGCGGGCGTGACGGGTAGCGGCTTTATCGTACTGGCGGCCACGCTGTCGGCGGTTGGCCACTTGCCGGTGGCTGGCCTGGCGTTGATTCTGGGTATCGACCGTTTCATGTCCGAAGCCCGTGCCCTGACCAACCTGGTGGGTAACGCGGTCGCGACTCTGGTGGTTGCCAAGTGGGTCAAGGAGCTGGACGAAGACACGCTGCACGCTGAGCTGGCTTCTGGCGGTCGTCCGCTGGAAGAAACCCGCCCTGAAGACGATTTGGGTGTGGCTGAAGGCCCAACCCCTTCGCTGATGAAGTAACGCGCAGCGCATTAAAAAACCCATCTTCGGATGGGTTTTTTATTGCGCGTTATTCGACGCGGGTCAGGCCGCTGAATATCAGGGTTTCGCGGCATTTACGGCACAGGTAGCGCCGTCCTTTTTTTACCAGCCCGTGGCGTTGCGCGGTGAACGCAAAGTCGCTGTCGGGGCAGGGGCAGCGGTAAATGTAGCGGGTGACGCTGCGGCGCTTGATGTCGTAGGTGTGGCAGCGGTTGGGCGGCAGTTCGTACACGCCGCGCATGATCAGTTGCCATTCTTCGCCATGGGCCGCGATGCGTTCGCCAAACAGTTGATGGGCGATCAGGTGCGCGACCTCGTGGGCCACGGTCTGCTTGAGAAAGTCTTCACTGTTTTCGCGGTACAGCTGGGGGTTAAAGCGCAGCAGGTTTTCATGCAGATGGGCGACGCCAGCCTTTTGGCCGCGCAATTTGAAACTGACCACGGGGCGTTTGAAGGGGCGCTTGAAAAACACTTCGGCCTGTTTGAAACAGTCTTCGACGCGGGTATTGAGCAACTCGGGCATGCGGTTCGGTTCTCCAGAAGCCGCGATTATGCCGCAAGTGCAAAGGCTTCCGAACCGCTTACTGCTCAATGGTCACGCACCCGGTAGGCGCTGGCGAAGGCTGCGAGCGGTTAAAAGACTCAAAGCTCGCAACCTTTGGCAACGCCTACCGGGTGGGGCGGGCGCGTTAATTGGTGTAGACGGGGCCGACCCCCAAGCCCCATACGATCACGGTGAAGGCCATGATCGCGACGAGCACCACCAGGCCGACCGCAAGCACCGAGCTTGAAAACAAAAAGCCTTCATCCGGGTCGATGCTCATGAAGGTTGGCAAGCCGACGTACAGCAAGTAAACGGTGTAGCAGATCGCTGCGGTGCCCACGGCCATGCCCAGCCACATGTGCGGATACAGCGCGGCCAGCCCGCCGATAAACAGCGGCGTGGCGGTGTAGGTGGCGAATGCCACGCAGCGCGCCATGCTCGGTTGCGCGTCATAGGTGCGGGCCATCCAGTGAATGAAGGCGCCCATCACGCCCACGCCCACCAGCATGGACAGGTAAGACATCACGGTCATCCACAGCGCACTTTCAGTGGTCAGCATCACCGGGGCACGGCTGCCGATGACCCAGCCGACCTGAGTGGTGCCAATAAAGGCGGAAATGGCCGGGATCGCGGCCAGGATCAACGTATGGGTGAAGTACATGTGGCTGATGCTTTCTTCGGCATCGCCACGGATCTGGCGCCACTCTTTATCGGGGTGGGTGAAAAGGCCCACAACGTGATGGATCATGGCTGTCGCTCCTGTAGTAAGACGCATCGCCCCCAGTGGGACGCGTGCCGGTCGCGCAGCCTGAATAGGTGATCAAGTGAGAGGGCTTGCGGCCTTATGTCGCAGTATAGGAAACCTGCCGCCCAATAGAGCCGGTGCTTTAGAGCATATTGTGCTGTCAGGCCGGGGGTTAATCGCTTTGGCGTCTTAAGCCTTGCACAGGGGGTTCGTGCGTCGCGAATTTAGGGGTAAAATCGCCAGCTTTTGTCTTAACTCGCGGAATTGAAGCGCTATGGGCACTCTGTCGGTCTCTCAAATAAAACTCCAGAAACGCCTGCGCCGATTGACCGGTGAGGCCGTTGCCGATTTCAACATGATTGAGCATGGCGACAAGGTGATGGTCTGCCTGTCGGGCGGCAAAGACAGCTACACGCTGCTCGATGTGCTGCTGCATTTGCAGAAAGTGGCGCCCATTCGCTTTGAAATCGTCGCCGTGAACATGGACCAAAAACAGCCGGGCTTCCCTGAAGACGTGCTGCCGGCCTACCTCAAAGCGTTGGGCGTTGAGTACCACATCGTCGAAAAAGACACCTATTCGGTGGTCAAGGAACTGATCCCGGAGGGCAAGACCACCTGTTCGCTGTGCTCGCGCCTGCGCCGTGGCACGCTGTACACCTTCGCTGACGAAATCGGGGCGACCAAGATGGCTTTGGGGCATCACCGCGACGACATCGTTGAGACCTTCTTCCTCAATATGTTCTTCAACGGTCACCTCAAGGCGATGCCGCCCAAGCTGCTGTCCGATGACGGGCGCAACGTGGTGATCCGCCCGCTGGCGTACTGCAAAGAAAAAGACATTCAGGCCTACGCCGATGTGCAGCAGTTCCCGATCATCCCGTGCAACCTGTGCGGTTCTCAGGAAAACCTGCAACGCCAAGTGGTCAAGGACATGCTTCAAGAGTGGGACCGCAAAACGCCGGGCCGCACCGACAGCATCTTCCGCAGTTTGCAGAATGTGAACCCGTCGCAATTGGCCGATCGCAACCTGTTTGACTTTGCCAGCCTGAAAATCGATGACACGGCAGCTTCGCGTTTCGTCAATGTGCTGAACCTCTGAGCCGTTCGCAGGCTCTGATCCCACACGTAACACCCCAACTGCCAAGAGGAGAGGGCATGCGCGACTACAAATGGCTGCACGAGTATTGTTTGAACCGTTTTGGTTCTGCCGCCGCGCTCGAAGCCCACTTGCCTGTGCCGTTAAACGCAGCCCAGTTGCGGGCGATTCCAGACGACCGTTACCTCTCGACCCTGGCCTTGCGCGTATTTCGCGCCGGGCTCAAACACAGTGTGGTTGATGCCAAGTGGCCGGTGTTTGAAACCGTTTTTTTTGGCTTCGACCCGGAAAAAGTAGTGCTGATGGGCGCCGAACACCTGGAGCGCCTGATGCAGGACGCCCGGATCATTCGGCATTTGGGCAAGCTTAAAAGCGTGCCACGCAATGCGCAGATGGTGCTCGACATCGCTCACGAGCACGGCAGCTTTGGTGCATTTATCGCTGACTGGCCGGTGACCGACATCGTGGGCTTGTGGAAGTACCTGGCCAAGCACGGGCACCAATTGGGCGGGCTTTCGGCCCCGCGTTTTTTGCGCATGGTGGGCAAAGACACCTTCGTGCCGAGCTATGACGTGGTGGCGGCGTTGAATGCGCAAAAGCTGGTGGACAAAGCGCCGACCAGCCTGCGGGATTTGGCCATTGTGCAAAACGCGTTCAACCAATGGCATGCCGAGAGCGGGCGGCCGATGTGCCAGCTGTCACAAATGCTGGCCTTCACCGTCAATCACTGATTAACCCCTGTAGTCGCTGCCGCAGGCTGCGATCAATCTTCAGCGATCTCGCAGCCTGTGGCCGCGACTACAAGGGCGTCGATAACCCAGCGTCGCAGCCTCGTCTTACTCGCCCGCCAGCCGCCGGTCCAACTGATGGCGCCAGCGCACAAACAGCATCGCGCTGACAAACACCGCCACACTGCCGGCAATTTCCAGCACACCGAACAGCTGACGGTTGGGGTCGAAGGCGGCCAGTGCGCCTTTGATCAGGTACAAATTGATCACATAACAGGTGAAGGAGTGCCCGCGCGGGTTGCCGAGCAGCATGCCGGGCACCAGAAACATCAGCGGCACCAACTCGATCAGCAAAATCACCCAGGGACGGGCGCCATGCAAGTTGGCGAACATCAGGTAGTACACGCACAGCAAGCCGATAAAGCCAAAGAAGCACACCAGGCTTAGCGCCCGCATGAGGCGCACGCGCGGCTGTAGCCACTCGATGGACGGCAGCACTTTGGGCTGTTTAGCCACGGGTGTTCTCCAGTTTCAGCGCGATGCTGGCGAGGCGTTGGCCCAGTGCACGACACAACGCGATTTCGTGTTCGTCCAGCCCGCGTTTACCGTCGGCGCCCGCATGGTGGCTTGGCCCGTAAGGCGTGCCGCCTGCGGTGGTCTGTAGCAAGGCCGATTCGCTATAAGGCAGGCCGGTGACGAGCATGCCGTGGTGCATCAGTGGCAACAGCATCGACAGCAAGGTGGTTTCCTGACCGCCGTGCAAGCTGGCGGTGGAGGTGAACACGCCAGCCGGTTTGCCCACCAGGGCACCGGTCAGCCACAGGTTGCTGGTGCCATCCAAAAAGTATTTGAGAGGCGCGGCCATGTTGCCGAAGCGGGTCGGACTGCCCAATGCCAGGCCCGAGCAGTTTTTCAAGTCATCGAGGCTGGCGTACAGCGCGCCTTCAACTGGAATCGCAGGGGCCACGGCTTCGCATTCAGTGGAAATCGCTGGCACGGTGCGCAAGCGTGCCTCCATGCCGCCTTGCTCAATGCCGCGGGCGATTTGGCGTGCCATTTCGCTGGTCGAGCCATTGCGGCTGTAATACAGCACCAGAATGTAAGGCGTGCTCACGGCAGAATCTCCAGGACTTTTTCGGGCGGGCGACCGATCACGGCGTGGTTGCCGACGACCAGAATCGGGCGCTCGATGAGTTTGGGGTGAGCGGCCATCGCGTCGATCAACTGTGCATCGCTCAGGTTGCTGTCAGCCAGGTTGAGGGTTTTGTATTCCTCTTCACCGGTGCGCAGCAGTTGGCGGGCGCTGATCTTCAGTTTGGCCAGCAGATCGCTCAGTTGGGCTGCGTTGAGTGGCGTTTCGAGGTAACGCACCACGTTGGGCGTCAGGCCCTGGGCCTGGAGGAGTTCGAGCGCACCGCGCGATTTCGAGCAGCGCGGGTTGTGATAAAGCGTCAGATCGGTCATGTGCGGGTCGCATCTTGCGTAAGGTGGCGGCTATTCTACCCGCCTGACGGCCGCGCCTGAACCGTGTGCGGTAAATGGCCGCCGTCCCGTGGTTTTTTGTGGGTATTCATTGAGAAGGATCAACGCATGTTTAAGCGACTCATGGCGCTCGCCGCCGTCACTGCGACGTTAATGCTGGCGGGGTGCGGCAATGATTACGGGGTTGACCAACACGGTCAAAAAGTTGCGTCCGAGCGTTTGGACAAGCAGTGGAAGGTCATTAATTACTGGGCTGAGTGGTGCGGGCCGTGCCGGGTAGAAATTCCAGAGCTCAATGCGCTGGAAAAACAGCTGCAAGGGCAGTCGGTGGGCGTGTTCGGGGTGAACTTCGATGGCTTGCAGGGCAAGGAGCTGAGCGATGCGGCGACTGCGCTGGGCATCACCTTTACCGTGCTGGCGCAAGACCCGGCCGAGGTGTTTGATCTGCCACGCAGTGAAGCGCTGCCGGTGACGTTCATTCTCGATGAGAAAGGCAAAGTGCGGGCGCAGTTGCTGGGCGAACAGACCGCGGCGGGCGTGTTGGCCAAGCTCAAGGAATTGAAGGGGTCGTAATCACATCGGTGTACAGGAGCGAACACGCTCGCTCCTGTACCAGGGGATCAGCTCTCTTCGGGCCACAGGCGCAGGGGCTTGCCTTCGGCCGGCCAGAACCGCACTTGCTCGATGGGCGAGATGTCCCAGCGTTCAACGGTTTGCAGGGCCTTGAAGAAGCGTTGCTCCTGCTCCATCAGCGCCGGAGCGCAGGCCTTGCGGGTGCTGCCTACGCCACCGAAGGTCAGTTTATGGCCGTCCAGGGTGTAAGGCGCGAACCAGTGGTTGCAACCACCGCTGCCATACGCGCGGCCTGCATCGTCCAACGTCACGGTCAAGTGGCTGCGGTCAATCAGCGGGCGTTCGCCAATCCACTCCAGTACGTAGGTGTGGTTTTGCTGCAATTTAACCGGATCACCCGCGCAGCCCATCAGGCTTGCGCCTAGCAGGGCCAGTAAGGTCAGGCGTTTCATGCGCGTTCCTTTTGGCATTGGGGGCACAGGTGTTTGCTGCCTTCGGTGCTCCAGCCCAGCTCGGCAATGCGCGCGCTGGCAGCAGGCTTTTGCGCTTTGGTGCCCAGTTTGGCGTCGACCGCAAATTCAAACTTCAGCTCTTTGGCACACGCATCACAGTTAACCTGCCATTCGTGAATCGCCAGTTCGCCGAAGACCGGGCCGTGGGCCACGGCTACCCATTGACCGCGCGGGTTGATCAGGTGACGGACTTTTTCGACCGTCAAACGCATGGCCAAGTCCTTGCTGCCTTTGAGCGTCACAATCAGCACGTCATCGTTTTGAATCGAGCCGCCGTTGCCGGTCACTTGGTAGCGACCCGGCATCAAGGCACGGCATTCGATCAGGGTGTGCTGCGGGCTAAGCAGGTTGTAGCGGAAATCGTGTTCGACCATGGGTCCTCCAAATAGGCCGCTATGCTAGCACGCAGACCTCAAAGCTCCAGGCGTGAGCGCTCAACCTTCGATCAGGTTGTGTGGCGAGCCGCTTTTCCAGGCCTGGATATTGTCCAGCGTGGTGCCCGCAATTGCGCTGAGCGCCTCGCGGGTCAGGAACGCCTGATGCGCAGTGATGATGACGTTGGGAAAGGTCAGCAACCGTGCCAGTACGTCGTCTTGCAGCGGCAAGTCTGAGCGGTCCTCGAAAAACAGCTGGGCTTCTTCTTCGTACACATCCAGGCCCAAATACCCGAGCTGGCCGCTTTTGAGCGCGTCGATCAGGGACGGGGTGTGCACCAGCGCGCCACGCCCGGTGTTGATCAGCATTGCGCCGTGTTGCAGGGTGGCGAGGCTGTCGTGGTTGATCATGTGTTTGTTTTCGCTGGTCAGCGGGCAATGCAGGCTGATGATGTGCGAACCGGCAATCAATTCGGCCAGGCTCACGTATTCAGCGCCAAGTGCCAGCAAGGCGGGGTTGGGGTACGGGTCGAAGCACAGCAGCTTGCAACCAAAACCGGCCATGATTTTGCCGAACGTGGCACCGATTTGCCCGGTGCCGACCACGCCGACGGTCTTGCCCACCAGATCGAACCCGGTGAGGCCGTGCAGGGTGAAATCGCCTTCGCGGGTGCGGTTGTAGGCCCGGTGCAGACGGCGGTTAAGCGCCAGAATCAGCGCCACGGCATGTTCGGCCACCGCATGCGGGGAATACGCAGGCACGCGCACCACGCTTAACCCCAGACGCTTGGCGGCCAGCAGATCGACATGGTTATACCCCGCCGAACGCAGGGCGATCAGGCGCGTGCCCCCGGCTGCCAATTGTTCAAGCACCGGGGCGCTCAGGTCGTCATTGATAAAGGGGCACACTACCTCGTAGTCATGGGCCAGTGCGGCGGTGTCCAGGCTCAGGCGCGCCGGTTGAAAGTGCAGCTCAAAGCCTGCGTGCTGCGTGGCGGCGGTAAAGCTGTCGCGGTCGTAGGTTTGGCTGCTGAACAGAAGGATGCGCATGAGGGTCTTCCTTGGTTGAGGGTGGGGCTAGGCGGTGCTTCGCGCTTCATTGGACAGGCGCGTGATGGCCTGATCCAGTTCGTCCAGCGCGGCGTAAGCGTTAGGGTTGTCTTGCTTGAGTAAGGTCTCACTGCGCTGGCAGGCGGCACGCAATTGCGGCACACCGCAGTAACGCGTCGCGCCGTGCAAACGGTGGACCCGCTCAATCAGTGCGTTGTTGTCTCGCGCTTCACGGGCCTGGTGGATGGCCTGTCGGTCAGCTTCCAGGGATGCCAGCAGCATGGCGAGCATGTCGGCGGCCAGGTCAGCCTTGCCGGCCGCCAGACGCAGACCTTCGTCGTGGTCGAGGACCGGCAGTTTGGCGTTATTGCGCCCAGGCTCGGGGCTGCTTTCGCTGACTTGGTTGAGCAGCGCAAGCCCGGTCCACTTCAGCACTACCTGGCCCAGTTGGCGCTCACTGATGGGTTTGGTCAGGTAGTCGTCCATGCCGCTTTGCAGCAGCGCACGTTTTTCGTTGGCCATGGCGTGGGCCGTCAGGGCGACAATCGGCAGCGGGGTGGATTGCCCCTCGCTCTCCCATTGACGGATCACTTCGGTGGTCTCGCGACCGTCCATGCCAGGCATTTGTACGTCCATCAGCACCAGATCGAAGGCCTCGTTCTTGATCGCATCGACCGCGGCATAGCCACTGTCCAGTGCGGTGACCTTGGCACCCATGTCTTCCAGCAAGGTCTGTACCAGCAGCAGGTTGGCCGGGTTGTCGTCGACGCACAAAATGCGCGGCGCACGGCTGGCCAATAGCCCGATGGGTTCGTTGCGGGTTTGCCGAGGCTCGATCAAGTCCGCTAACGTACGGCGAAGTTTGCGTGTGCATGCCGGTTTTGACTGCAATTGGTCATGGGCGTTGGGCACCGATGCGCCGAACAACTGTTGTTCAGTGGTAGGGCACAACACCAGCACTTTGCAGCCCAGGTGTTCGAGATCCCAGATGTGCTGGTTCAGACGCTCTGGCGGAATGTCTTTGGCGGTGACGCCCAGCACCACCAGTTCGAATGCCTGCTCTGTCTGGTGTGCGCTGGTCACACTGTTGCAGAGGTTTTCCAGGGTGTTGAATGGCGTGACGTCCAGCCCGCAGTCTTCGAGCTGATGCTGCAAGGCCTGGCAGGCCAGATCGTGTTTTTCCAGCAGGGCCACGCGACGGCCCAGCAGCGGGGCGCCTGGCAGGTCTTCGACATCATCCCGGGCTTTGGGCAGGCTGACGCTGATCCAAAACACAGACCCTTCGCCGGGGGTGCTCTCGACGCCAATTTCGCCCCCCATCTGCTCCACCAGGCGCTTGGAAATCACCAGTCCCAGACCCGTGCCGCCGGGTTGGCGGGACAACGAGTTGTCGGCCTGGCTGAAAGCCTGGAACAGCGCGCGCACATCCTGACTGGTCAAGCCGATGCCGGTGTCCTGAACGCTGATGCGCAGTTGCACGCTGCCGTCATTTTCATCCACGTCTTCGAGCATGGCGCGCACGGCAATCGTGCCTTCACGGGTGAACTTGATGGCGTTGTTGACCAGATTGGTCAGGATTTGCTTGAGTCGCAGCGGGTCGCCAATCAACGACAGCGGGGTATCGCGGTACACCAGGCTCACCAGCTCCAGGCCTTTTTCGTGGGCGGAGGGGGCGAGGATGGTGAGCGTGTCTTGCAACAGGTCGCGCAGGTTGAACGGCGTGCTGTCGAGCACCAGTTTGCCGGCTTCGATTTTTGAGAAGTCGAGAATTTCGTTAATGATGCCCAGCAGGTTGTCGGCCGACTTTTCAATGGTGTGCAGGTAGTCGAACTGGCGCGGGGTCAACTCGCTTTTTTGCAGCAAGTGGGTAAAGCCCAGAATGCCGTTGAGCGGGGTGCGAATTTCATGGCTCATGTTGGCCAGAAACTCGGATTTGATGCGGCTGGCTTCAAGGGCCTCTTTGCGCGCCAGGTCCAGCTCAAGGTTCTGGATTTCGATGGTTTCAAGGTTTTGGCGCACGTCTTCGGTGGCTTGATCAACGCTGTGTTGCAGTTCTTCCTGAGCGTTTTGCAGGGTTTCGGCCATGCGATTGATGCCCGACGCCAGCTCATCCAGTTCGTGACTGCCCAAGGGCGGCAAGCGGGTTTGCAGTTGACCGTCTTTGAGTTGCGCGACTGCCTGTTTGATCTGCCCCAACGGTGCATTGATGGTGCGGCTCATGCGCAGCGCCAGCAGAGCGCTAAACACCAGGCCGCTGACAATCAGCAGCAAGCTGGCAAACAAACTGCGGTAGCCGCGCAGCAACATGCTGCTGTGGGACAGTTCAAGTTCGACCCAACCCAGCAGGCGATGCGCTTCGTTGGGAATGACGTCACCGGCCAGGTTGCGGTGGCGGCCAAACACCGGCAATAGATAGCGGGTGGCGTCGTTGTCGGTGCGTTGCAGCAAGTGCGTGCTGTTGCCCTGCGGGGCCTGATTGAGCATGACCGGCCCGGCATGGGCGAGGATTTCGTGATTGGCGTCGAGGAACGACACGGCACGCACATCTTGCTGCTCAAGCGACTCGGTGGCGATGCGCGCCAACAGGGCGGTGTCATGACGGCCCAGCGCGGGGGCCACCAGCGGCGCGAGTTGCTCGGCAATCATTTCACCGCGTTGCAGCAGTTGAGCCTGTAACTCCGATTGTTGCAGCCAGGTGAAATAGCCGCCGAGCAGCATCGCCATCAAGCTGACGGGCACTAACGTGAGCAACAATACGCGGCCTTTGATACCCAGATTTTTAAGCACGCAACTCTCCAGCTCCACGTCTTTCTGATTTTTTGCCCCGCGCATCCGGCGCGGGTTTGCTGGCAGTGTAGCGATTTGACTGTCACCCCACGCGCAGAAATTTCAAGTTCTGGCCCGGCCTTTGATCGACATCAGCCCCGCTTACCCCTGTGCCGGTTGCTCGCGCAGGCTCAATCTTGAATAATCGCCGATTGAGAATGACTTGCAGACGCTAATGAATCCCGTCGTAATCAGCTCCTCCCGCCTTTTGGCCATTGAAGATGACCCCGTGCTGGGGGCCTATCTGCACGAGCAGTTGCAGCGCAGCGGCTTTGAGGTGGTGTGGTGCCAAAACGGCCAGCAAGGTTTGGCCCTCGCGCAACACGAACACTTTGACGTGGTGCTGATGGACATTCTGTTACCCGGCATGAATGGCCTGCATGTGCTCACGCAATTGCGCCAGACCCACGCATTGCCGGTGATTCTGATGTCGGCGTTGGGCGCGGAGGCTGACCGTATCAATGGTTTTCAATTGGGCGCCGATGACTACTTGCCCAAGCCGTTCAGCATGGCCGAGCTTGAGGTGCGTATTGCCGCCATTTTGCGGCGGGTGGCGCTTGATCGCACGCCCCGAACCAGCGTTTTGTCCGTGTCGCCTGCGGTTGAAGACGAACTGTTTATGGATGACAGCGCCAGCGACGTGCGCTACGGCGCGCAGTGGGCCGGGTTGACGCGCAGTGAGTACCGCTTGCTCGACACCCTTAACCGTCATGGCGACGAAGTGCTGAGCAAAGCCTTTCTTTATCAGCATGTGCTGCAACGTGGCTACGCGCCGCATGATCGCAGCCTGGACATGCACATCAGCCAAATTCGTCGCAAGCTCAAAACCCTCGGCTACCACGCGCGTGAAGTGCGCACGGTGTGGGGCAAGGGCTACGTGTTGAGCGCCAATGATGCGCTATAAGGTGCCGGGCAAACACTCGGTGTTCTGGAAGCTGGCGTGCCTGCTGGTTGCGTTCTGCCTGCTGATGATCTGGCTCAGTTGGTCTTGGGGACGCTACATGGACAAGCGCACCGGGTTTCTGTCCCAGGAGGCGCGCAGCACGCTGCTGCGGTATGCGAGCGAGGCCGAAAGGGCCTGGGAAAGCGGCCAGCAAGCCGGTGTCGACCAATGGTTGCAAGCGCTGGGGCAGGTAGAGAGCGGCTGGATCGGGGTCATCGGCCAGGATTTGCAGTCGCTGAGCAGCTACCCGCTCAGAGATGCCGAAAGTCAGCGTTTGACCTTTTTGCGCGGTCTGGATTGGCCCGTCAGCCATTTGAAGGCCACGCGGCCGTGGATCAAGGTGCCGTTCCCGCGCGACTCATCGTTGGGGTATCTGGTCATCGAGTTGCCGCAACGTTTTATGCCGGGGCGCTCGCAGTTCATCTGGCGCATCATCACCAACGGCGTCATCCCCGGTTTATTCACGTTGCTGCTGTGCGTCGGCCTCTATCGGTTATTGATCGTGCCGCTCAATCATCTGCGCGAACAGGCCAATGCCTGGCGCGCCGATCAATTGGGCGCGCGGCTGTCGAGTCAGACCACCAGTCGTCAGGATGAGTTGGGCGATTTGGGGCGTGCGTTCGACCAAATGTCCGAGCGTTTGCAAAGTACCGTCAGCCAACAGCAACAGTTGCTGCGCGATTTGTCCCATGAATTGCGTACGCCTTTGAGCCGCTTGCGGGTGGCGTGTGACAGCGAGCAGGGCGAAGCCGCGTTGCGCGAACGCTTGAGCCGCGAAGTGGACGGCATGCAGCGGCTGGTTGAAGACACCCTGCAACTGGCGTGGCTGGATGCCGAGCGCGGGCCGTTGCCGCTGGAAGACATTCAAGTGCAGGCACTGTGGGAAATGATCAGTGAAAACGCGCGCTTTGAAAGTGGCTGGACCGAGGACCGTCTGCCCTGTTTCGTGGAGGCTGATTGCTGGGTGCAGGGCCATCTCAATAGCTTGGCGCAAGCCCTGGAAAACATCCTGCGCAATGCGATTCGTCACTCACCGCCTGAGGGCGTGGTCAGTTTGAGTGGGCAGCGTGAGGGCGATATGTGGCACTTATGGCTCGACGATCAGGGCGGCGGCGTGGCGCCACAAGAGCTGGAGCGAATTTTTGCACCGTTTATCCGCCTCGATGGCTCACGGCCCGGTGATGGCGGGTTTGGGCTGGGCTTGAGCATTGCGCGCAACGCCTTAAGGCTACAGGGCGGCAGTTTGTGGGCTGAGAATCACGGGCCTGGGTTGCGCGTGCATTTGCGTCTGCGAGTCTGTGAGCCTTCAGACCAAAAGCTTGCTTATAGCCTTTAGCCATAAGCTGCGCACTTTGCGTGATATGGGCAATTGGCGTTTGTCGGTATGATGTGCGGCCCCGCAGTCCGGATTGCGAATACGCCATGACCTTGCAGTACCCCACTATCGCCGACTGCGTCGGCAACACGCCGCTGGTGCGCTTGCAGCGCCTGGCCGGCAACACCACCAATACCTTGTTGCTCAAGCTCGAAGGGAATAACCCGGCGGGTTCGGTCAAGGACCGGCCTGCGCTGTCGATGATTGACCGTGCTCAAACGCGCGGCCAGATCCAGCCCGGCGATACCCTGATCGAAGCCACCTCGGGTAATACCGGTATCGCATTGGCCATGGCCGCCGCGATCAAGGGTTACAAGATGATCCTGATCATGCCCGACAACTCCAGCGCCGAGCGCAAGGCCGCCATGACGGCCTACGGTGCCGAGCTGATCCTGGTCTCCCAGGAAGAGGGCATGGAAGGTGCCCGCGACCTGGCCGACACGTTACAGGCCCAAGGCCGTGGCAAGGTGCTCGATCAATTTGCCAACGGCGATAACCCCGAGGCGCACTACACCAGTACCGGCCCGGAAATCTGGCGCCAGACCGAAGGCACCATCACCCATTTCGTCAGTTCGATGGGCACCACCGGCACCATCATGGGCGTGTCGCGCTTCTTGAAAGAGCAAAACCCGAACGTACAAATCGTCGGTTTGCAGCCGATGGAAGGCGCCGCCATCCCCGGTATCCGTCGCTGGCCGACCGAATACCTGCCCAAAATCTATCAGGCCGATCGTGTAGACCGCATCGTCGACATGGCTCAGCGTGAAGCCGAGGACGTGATGCGCCGACTGGCCCGCGAAGAAGGCATCTTCTGTGGTGTGTCGTCGGGCGGGGCGGTGGCAGCGATGTTGCGCTTGTCTGAGGAAGTCGAGAATGCGGTCATCGTCGCCATCATTTGTGACCGTGGCGACCGTTACTTGTCGACCGGCATTTACGATGCGCCTAACTGATGGCTAAGCAAGAGAGAGGCCTGCGTTTCCAGCCAACGGGCGGCACCAAAGCCGCGCAAGTGCCGACAGGCAAGAAACAACGTGTGCGCATTGAGCGTCTGGCCAACGACGGCCGTGGCATTGCCTTTATCGAGGGGCGTACCTGGTTTGTGTCGGGCGCCCTGGCCGGTGAAGAGGTTGAGGCGCGGGTGTTGGGTGCTCACGGCAAAGTGGTTGAGGCGCGCACCGAGCGCGTGTTCAGCGCCAGTGAGGTGCGCCGTGCCGCGCCGTGTGCCCATGCCGGACGATGTGGCGGATGCAGCGTGCAACATATGCCCCACGAAGAGCAGCTCGCACTGAAACAGCGCATGCTCACCGAGCAATTGTCGCGTGTGGCCGGGGTAGAACCCGACGAGTGGGCGGCGCCCTTGACCGGTCCCGAGTTTGGCTATCGCCGTCGCGCCCGCATTGCGGTGCGTTGGGACGTGCGGGCCAAGCATCTGGAGGTCGGTTTTCGGGCTGCCGGCAGTCAAGACATCGTGGCAATTGATCACTGTTTAGTGCTGGTACAGGCTTTGCAACCTATCATGACCGGGCTGCCCGCCATGTTGCGTCAGTTGAGCAATCCCAAGGCGCTGGGCCATGTCGAGTTGTTCAGTGGCTCGGCGATTGCCGTGTTGTTGCGGCACATGGCGCCCCTCAACGAGGCAGACATGCAGGTGTTGCAGGCGTTTTGTGCAGCCCATGACGCTCAATTGTGGCTGCATGGCGACGGCGATCCACAGCCGGTCGATGCGCAGCAACGCTTGGGCTACCGTTTAGAGCAATGGGATTTGGAGTTGGCGTATCGGCCCGGTGATTTTGTTCAGGTCAACGCAGGCGTCAACGAAGCCATGGTGGCGCAGGCGCTGACATGGCTTGCGCCACAGGCCGAGGAGCGGGTGCTTGACTTGTTTTGCGGGCTGGGTAATTTCGCCTTACCTCTGGCCAAGCAGGTTCGCGAAGTGGTGGCCGTTGAGGGGGTTACGACGATGGTCGAACGCGCCGGGCAAAACGCGGTCACTAACAACCTGCATAATGCAGCGTTTTTTCAGGCTGACCTGTCGCAGCCGCTGGCGAACGCACAATGGGCCAAACAAGGGTTTGCTGCTGTGTTGCTCGACCCGCCCCGCGACGGCGCTTATGAAGCAGTACGCACGTTGTCTGGCCTGGGGGCCAAACGTTTGGTGTATGTGTCGTGCAACCCGGCCACGCTGGCGCGCGACACGGTTGAGCTGATGAAACAGGGTTATCGGTTAAAACGTGCCGGAATCCTCGATATGTTTCCGCAAACCGCGCATGTCGAGGCAATGGCGTTATTTGAAGCAGACTAGGACGGTCTGTCTATTTCGACGGGCCCGCAGTTCCACGCGACTTGGCCCAGTGGCGTGGAGTTGGGATTCGGGTCGGTGATTTCGGCGCATTGAATGTGCGCCGTAGGGAAGGTAAGCAAGATGGTACAGGTCAGAGCACACCAGCCGATCAACACTGACGGCAGTCTCAACCTTGAGGCATGGCTTGACCATGCCGTGAGCGTTGACGTCGCGCTGGACCGTGAAGCCTTGAAAGAAGCCTGTGAGTTTGCACGCGAGGCCGAACAACAAGCCAATGCGGCGAAAAACCTGTGGACCGAGGGCACGTCGAGCTTTCGGACCGGGTTGGAAATCGCTGAAATCCTGGCGGATCTCAAGCTGGACCAGGATTCGTTGGTCGCCGCGATTTTGTATCGCGGCGTACGTGAAGGGCAGATTCAACTGCCCGCCGTCAGTCAGCGTTTTGGTCCGGTGGTGGCCAAGCTGATTGATGGCGTGCTGCGCATGGCGGCCATCAGCACCAGCCTCAGCCCGCGCCAGTCTATGGTGCTGGGCACGCAGGGACAGGTTGAAAACCTGCGCAAAATGCTGGTGGCCATGGTCGATGACGTGCGTGTGGCGCTCATCAAGCTGGCTGAACGTACCTGCGCCATACGGGCGGTCAAGAATGCCCCGGACGAGAAGCGCAATCGCGTCGCCCGTGAGGTGTTCGATATTTATGCGCCACTGGCGCATCGCTTGGGCATTGGCCATATCAAGTGGGAGCTGGAGGACTTGTCCTTTCGCTACCTTGAGCCTGAGCAATACAAACAGATCGCCACCTTGCTGCATGAGCGTCGCCTTGATCGCGAGCGCTTTATCAGTGATGTGATGAACCAGTTGCGCACCGAACTGGTGGCCACCGGGGTGGACGCTGACATCAGCGGTCGGGCCAAACATATCTATTCCATCTGGCGCAAGATGCAGCGCAAAGGCCTGGCCTTCAGCCAGATCTATGACGTGCGTGCCGTGCGCGTGCTGGTGCCCGAAATGCGCGATTGCTACACCGCGCTGGGGATCGTCCACACGTTGTGGCGCCACATCCCCAAAGAATTCGACGACTACATCGCCAACCCTAAAGAGAACGGCTATCGCTCGCTGCACACCGCCGTCATCGGCCCTGAGGGCAAAGTGCTTGAGGTGCAGATTCGCACCCACGCCATGCACGAAGAAGCTGAACTGGGCGTGTGTGCACACTGGCGTTACAAGGGCACCGACGTTAAAGCCGGCTCCAACCAGTACGAAGAAAAAATCTCGTGGTTGCGCCAAGTGCTGGAGTGGCACGAGGAACTGGGCGACATCGGTGGTCTGGCCGATCAGTTGCGGGTCGATATCGAACCGGACCGGGTCTACATCTTCACGCCCGACGGGCATGCCATCGACTTGCCCAAAGGCTCGACGCCACTGGACTTCGCGTATCGGGTACACACCGAAATCGGCCATAACTGCCGGGGCGCGAAGATCAACGGGCGCATTGTGCCGCTCAACTACAGCCTGCAAACCGGTGAACAGGTCGAGATCATCACCAGCAAACACGGCACGCCGAGCCGCGACTGGCTGAACCCCAACCTGGGCTACATCACCACCTCGCGGGCGCGGGCCAAGATTGTTCACTGGTTCAAGTTGCAGGCGCGTGATCAAAACGTCGCGGCGGGTAAAACCCTGCTTGAACGTGAACTGGGGCGCTTGGGCCTGCCTGCCGTCGATTATGAGAAGCTGGCCGACAAAGCCAACATGAGAACCGCCGAGGACATGTATGCGGCGTTGGGCGCGGGTGACTTGCGTTTGGCGCAGTTGATCAACCTCGCGCAGCAAATGGTCGAGCCGGAACGCGGCAACGAGCAAATGGAGCTGATCCCGCGCAAGGCCACGGGTTACAAACCGGGCAAGCGCGGCGACATCCAGATCGAAGGCGTGGGCAACTTGCTGACGCAAATGGCTGGCTGCTGCCAGCCGCTGCCGGGCGATGCGATTGTCGGTTACATCACCCAGGGCCGTGGTGTGAGCATTCACCGCCAGGACTGCCCTTCGGTGTTGCAACTGGGCAGTCGCGAGCCGGAGCGAATCATTCAGGTCAATTGGGGCCCGATTCCGGTGTCGACCTACCCGGTGGATATCGAGATTCGTGCGTACGACCGTTCTGGTTTGCTGCGTGATGTGTCGCAGGTGCTGCTCAACGAACGCATTAACGTACTGGCCGTCAACACCCGCTCGAACAAAGAGGACAACACGGCGTTGATGTCCCTGACCATCGAGATTCCGGGGCTGGATGCGCTGGGGCGTTTGCTGGGGCGTATTTCGCAACTGCCCAACATCATCGAAACCCGCCGCATCGGGCGCAGCGAGCCACGCTGATGCGCAGCCGCTGGCGCAGGCTTTGAATACCGCCTGCGCCAGCGCTACGGGGTTTGAGTGCACATTAGAAGAGATCCGCGATGTACAACCTCGACGACTTGCTCCATCTCATGGCCCGGTTGCGTGACCCGCAGTACGGTTGCCCGTGGGACATCAAACAAACCTACAAGACGATCGTGCCCTACACCCTTGAAGAGGCCTACGAGGTCGCCGATGCCATCGAGCAAGGTGACTTTGAGCACCTGCAAGGCGAGTTGGGCGATTTGTTGTTTCAGGTGGTGTATTACAGCCAGTTGGCGCGCGAAGAAGGGCGTTTTGAATTTGCCGGGGTGATCGACAGCATCACCCGCAAGCTGATCCGCCGTCATCCCCATGTGTTCCCGACCGGTGATTTGTATGCGCCGCTCGACGTTCCGCGCCTGAGCGAAGAACAGGTCAAGCTGCGCTGGGAGCAGATCAAGGCCCAAGAGCGGGCAGAGAACGCCGAACGTCCTGAGCAGCTGTCATTGCTCGATGACGTGCCGGTCGCGTTACCGGCCTTGTCGCGTGCCGCCAAATTGCAGAAGCGCGCCGCGCAGGTCGGTTTTGACTGGCCTGCGGCCTTGCCGGTGCTGGACAAGGTGCGCGAAGAACTCGACGAAGTGCTTGAAGCGATGGCGGACAACGATAGTGCTGCGATTCACGATGAAATCGGCGACCTGCTGTTCTCGGTGGTCAATCTGGCCCGGCACCTTAAAGTTGACCCTGAAACCGCCCTGCGCGGCGCTAACGCCAAATTTGACAGACGTTTCCGGTTTATCGAACAGGCATTGCGCGATACCCTGCGTCCCATTGAAAATTGCACCCTTGAAGACCTGGACGCCCTGTGGGGCGAAGCCAAGCGCCAGGAAAAGAATTTACCCAGCTGCGGCTGAGTTTGCCTAAGTGAGTAAGTAGATGAGCATTTCCCTACGCGACCAGTTGCTCAAAGCCGGACTGGTCAACGAGAAGCAGGCCAAGCAGGCCGGCAAAGAAAAGCAAAAACAGCAGCGCCTGGCCCACAAAGGCCAGATCGAACTTGACGACACTCAGCAGCGCCTGGCGGCAGAAGCCAAGGCCGAGAAGATCAAGCGTGATCAGGAACTCAATCGTCAGCAGCAAGAAAAGGTCGAGCAAAAGGCCCGCGCTGCCCAGATCAAGCAATTGATCGAAGTGTCGCGCTTGCCCAAGTTGACCACTGAGGACTACTACAACTTCGTGGACGACAAGAAGGTCAAGCGCCTGTCGGTCAACACGTTGATGCGCAACAAGCTGGCCAATGGTTCGCTGGCGATTGTGCAGCATCAGGGGGGCTACGAAGTGATCCCGCGCGAGGCCGCGCTGAAGATTCAGGAACGTGATCCGCGCCGTATCGTGCAACTGAACATCCTGGTCGAACCGAAAACACCGGAAGAAGACGACCCGTACGCGGCTTACCAGATCCCTGACGACCTGATGTGGTAACGGGGCGCTCGGTACACGGTAAGTTGGTGTAGCCGTTGCCGTAGGCGACGTCCGGTTGCGCAGCAATCGTTAACGTGCGAAGGCGGTGTTTATGAAGGACCGCGTTGCATGGCTTGACGACCGCTTCGCGCCCGGACGCAGCCTCGCATTACTCGTCAGCGACTACACGGTCAGTTGGTGTAGCCGTTGCTGAAGGCGACGTCCGGTTGCGCAGTAATCGTTAACGTTCGGACGGCGGTGTTTATGAAGGACCGCGTTGCATGGCTTGACGACCGCTTCGCGCCCGGACGCAGCCTCGCGTTACTCGTCAGCGACTACACGGAACGTTGGTGTAGCCGTTGCTGAAGGCGACGTCCGGTTGCGCAGTAATCGTTAACGTTCGGACGGCGGTGTTTATGAAGCACCGAGTTGAATGGCTTGACGACCGCTTCGCGCCCGGACGCAGCCTACATGGAAAGTTGGTGTAGCCGTTGCTGAAGGCGACGTCCGGTTGCGCAGCAATCGCAGGCCTGAGGGTCGCGGTGCATCAAATACAACAAACCCCGCTTCGGCGGGGTTTGTGTTTTCAAGACAGTAGTTTCAGTACTTCAGGCCTGACGTTTCTGCGCTTCTAGCTGTTCCAGCTCGGCTTTGTAGTTGTGAGCGTCGCTTTCGCGGTGAAACATACCGACCAATATGTCTTCCTGGTGAACATCCCACAGGTGTACGCCGTGGGCGACAAGTTGGTGAAACATACGTGAATCGTCGCGCTCAGTTACTTTGATAGTCATCTGCTTGCTCCAAATTCTGATGAGGTATGCGGCAAGTCGTCGCAGGCCTTCTTTATAGAATCTGTTAGCTTCCTAAGTAAATAGGTAGTGCACAGGGTGTCATCTGCCGGGAATTCGTGAAATCCACGCAGGCCACGGTTGGCGCGGTGTTTAGCGATTTGGCCAATAGTTTTATGACAAAAGCTTCATCTTGCGCGGGTATATCCGGGCAAAAAAAACCTCGCCGAAGCGAGGTTTTTTGCAGCCCGAAGACGGTCGTGACTCAGTTGCCTTTGACCGACTGGCCGTTCACCGTGCCGTCGAGCAGCATGATGTTGTATTCCTTGCCGTCTTTTTCGACCTGACGCAGTTTGACCAGCAGGCCGTCCCATTTTTTGGCGAACCACATTTCGGTGATGCGCTTGTTTTGGGACGGATCACGCACACGCTCGACCTTGATCGCGTCTACTTTGCCTGCTTTGGTGTCGACCACTTCAGGCCCAATGACGCGAAAGTCATAGGTGTCCACGTCGTTGCCATCAACCACTTGATAGCTCATGGACTTTTTACCCGCCAGAACATCGCGCTGGAGAGCCAACTGGTAGGTGGACTTGTCGAGCATGCCGGTCAGCAGCTTTACGTTTACCGCTTCGCTGTTGTCGGTGCCGGTCACCGTCATGTCCGACCAGTCAAACTTGAGGTCGATGTTTTTGCTTTTACCCAGCCCGCCACGCTTGAAGTGGTAGGTCAGGGGAACCGGTTTGTCTTTGTCCAGCTTGAGGGTGCTTTCTTCGTTCAGGCTGGCCACCAGCATCGACGCCTGGAAGTTCAGGGTCCAGACGTTGTCGGCGCCTTTGGTCAGGCTGCGCTCTGCCGAACCGCTCATGGGTAACTGTTTCCAGTCGGCGGTGTAGCTGGCTTTGAAAGGCTGAAGATCGGCCGCTTGCACTGCTGGGATGGCCAGCAAGCTAAGGGCAAGGAGCAGGGCACGACGCATAAAATCTCCTAGATTTGTATCTGGTGGCCGCTGGCCGGGAGTAATTGACCGTCCAATAATGCGCCTTGTTCGTTGAGAGACAAACGACCCTCGGCAAACCAGCGCACTGCAAGCGGGTAAATCAGGTGCTCTTGGGTGTGAACCCGTTGCGCCAGACTGCTTGGCGTGTCCTCGGACTCTACCGGTATCACTGCCTGTACGACCAGTGGGCCGCCATCGAGTTCCTCGGTAACAAAGTGCACGCTGCAACCGTGCTCACGATCACCCGCTTCCAATGCGCGCTGATGCGTGTGCAGGCCTTTGTATTTGGGCAATAAGGAGGGATGGATATTGAGTAGCCGCCCTGAGTAGTGACGCACGAAATCAGCGCTGAGGATGCGCATGAAGCCGGCCAGGACCACCAGGTGCGGATTGAATTGGTCGATGATTTTGATCAGTGCAGCATCGAAGGCCTCGCGGCCCTCGAATGCTTTGTGATCCAGTACGCGGGTGTCGATACCCGCGTCTGTGGCGCGTTGCAGGCCGTAGGCATCGGCGCGGTTGGAAATCACCGCGCGAATCGTGGCCGGGCTGCCCTTGACGTCATCGCTGTCGATCAAGGCCTGCAAGTTGCTGCCGGTGCCGGAAAGCAGCACCACTACATCACAGGTATCAGGCATTAGTGCGCCTTGAGGTTTTGCAGCTCAACTTGTGCAGCGCCTTCAGCGGCTGTTGCAATGCTGCCGATGACCCAAGGCTGCTCGCCGGCTTCACGCAGTACGTTCAGCGCGGTTTCAACGTCGGCCTGAGCCACGCAGATCACCATGCCGACGCCGCAGTTGAGCACGCGGTGCATTTCGTTTTCGTCCACGTTGCCTTGCGCTTGCAGCCAGTCGAAGACGGCCGGGCGCTGCCAGCTGGCCACGTCAACCAGGGCTTGAGCGCCTTTTGGCAGCACGCGCGGGATGTTGTCCAGCAGGCCGCCACCGGTGATGTGGGCCATGGCTTTGACCACGCCGGTTTCTTTGATCAGCTTGAGCAACGGCTTCACGTAGATACGGGTCGGGGCCATCAGCAGGTCGGTCAGTGGCTTGCCGTCCAGCTGGGTGTTTTCGATGTCGGCGCCCGACACTTCGATGATCTTGCGGATCAGCGAGTAGCCGTTGGAGTGCGGGCCAGAAGATGGCAGGGCGAGCAGGGCATCGCCAGCAGCCACTTTGGAGCCGTCGATGATTTCGGATTTTTCGACCACACCGACACAGAAACCGGCCAGATCGTAGTCTTCGCCTTCGTACATGCCTGGCATTTCAGCGGTTTCGCCGCCTACCAGCGAGCAACCGGACAGTTCGCAGCCCGCGCCGATACCGGTAACCACTTGGGTCGCGGTTTCTACGTTGAGCTTGCCGGTGGCGTAGTAGTCGAGAAAGAACAATGGCTCGGCGCCGCATACGATCAAGTCGTTCACGCACATGGCAACCAGGTCGATGCCGATGCTGTCGTGCTTGTTCAGGTTCAGTGCCAGACGCAGTTTGGTGCCTACACCGTCGGTGCCGGAAACCAGAACAGGCTGCTTGTAGCCAGCAGGAATTTCGCAGAGGGCGCCAAAACCGCCGAGGCCGCCCATCACTTCCGGGCGTGCAGTGCGCTTGGCCACGCTCTTGATGCGTTCGACCAATGCTTCACCGGCGTCGATGTCTACACCGGCGTCTTTGTAGCTCAGGGATGGTTGCTTGCTCATTAATCCAGGCCTTTAGGGGGGATTCGGGGAGGTCGACCGATCTCAGAGGGCCCGCTGGCAAGTGCTCATCGTTGGGGATAGAGCATTTGCCGGGTGCCCGGCTGTCGCCGGTCTGCGAAGGCGCGCGATTTTATCAGGCTTGAAGGGCAGCGGCCATCCTCGGGCCGACGGGCAGGGTTATATAGCGCGAAAAAAACCTTTTTTAGTCGTACTGGCCGCTGCGCGCAGCCCTGTATAAGGTATACGGGTTCACTTTTGATTTTTTATGGCTGGATGAAAACCGCTGTGGCCGGGTGAATGATTGGGCGCGTGCCCTGTCTGAAGCCTGCTTGCGTATTTTTCTCGGGTCTTTCAAGACTACTTTTTTGTCGTCAGGAATCTTTCATGCGTTTTCATCATTTTTTAGCGGCGGGCTGCTTGTCATTTTTCAGTCTGGCGAGCCATGCCGAAATTCTGACCAATCTGTATCAGGTGCGTGAGCCGGTGAGCAGTCAATCACCCGAAGAGCGCACTCAGGCGACACAAAAAGCGTTAGAAACCTTGGTGCTGCGCCTGACCGGCGATGCCAAGGCGGTGCAAAGCCCGGCACTTGAGGCGGTGCGCAAAGACCCGCAGCAGATCATCAGCCAATACGGCTACGACGCAGGGCCACCTGAAAGCCTGCAAGTGGATTTCGACCCGATGAGCACGGAGCGTGCGTTGCGTCAGGCCGGTTTGTCGCTGTGGGGCAGCAACCGTCCGGCGTTGCTGAGCTGGTGGCTTAACGATTCGGTCGACGGCTCAAGCCTGGTGGGCGACGGGCAATCGGCCGCCGAACCCTTGCGCCGCGCCGCACAGCACCGAGGTTTGCCGTTGCGCCTGCCGCTGGCGGACTTGAACGAACAGTTGGTGGGCACGGTCGAAAATCTGGAAGGCACTAATCCTGCACCTTTGCGCGAAGCGTCTGAGCGTTATGGGGCCGATGCCCTGCTGGCGGTGCATGCGCGTGAAGAGGGCGGCCAATGGCAAGCCAAATGGCGTCTGTGGCTGGGCGATCAGCAGGAGCAAGGCAGTGCGCAGGCAGCTGATCAGGCAGCGTTGGCCGATGCGGTGATGTTGGCGGTGAGCGAGCGTCTGGCGCCGCGCTACGTGGTCAAGCCGGGTGTCTCGAGCGACCAGTTGCTTGAAGTGCAGGGCATGACCCTTGAGCGCTATGCCTCGCTGGGCCGTTTGCTCGAACCGTTTGGCGGACAGCTCAAGCGTGTCGAGGGTGACCGGATTGTGTATCAGGTAAACGGCAGCGCCGAGCAGTTGCGCTCGCAACTGGGGTTGGCGCATTTGCAGGAAGTGTCAGCGCAAGAAGTGCCCGCTGTGACGGACGCCGGACAGCCGCCTGCGGATAACCCGGCCGTGCAGCTACGTTTTCGCTGGTAGGTTTTTTCTTCTCTATAAAGGATGGGTGCTTGATGACGGATTCGCGGCGATGGGTATGGTGGGGTGTGGCGCTGGTGTTCGCCCTGTTTGTGTATTTTCTGCATCCGATACTCACGCCGTTTCTGGTCGCGATTGTGCTGGCTTACATGTTCGATCCGGTGGTTGATCGTCTTGAAAGGGTGGGTTTTTCCAGGACCTGGGGCGTGGTCACGGTGTTTGCGCTGTTCACCATCATCGTGACAGCGCTGGTACTGGTGCTGGTGCCGCTGTTGGCCAAACAGCTGATGAAGCTCTATCAACTGGCGCCGCAAGTGCTCGACTGGTTGCAGAACACCGCGATGCCGTGGGCACAGAGCAAGTTTGGCCTGAGCGACGGGTTCTGGAAGTTCGACAAGATCAAGGCTGCGATCACCGGGCACATGGGCCAGGCCTCAGACATCGTGGGCATTGTGCTGTCACAGGCAACGGCATCGAGTCTGGCGCTGATCGGTTTTATGGCCAATCTGGTGCTGATCCCGGTGGTAGCGTTTTACCTGCTGCGTGACTGGGATGTGCTGCTTAACAAGATCCGCAGCTTGCTGCCGCGTGATCGCGAAACGCAAATTGTGTCCCTGGCCAAGGAATGTCATGACGTGTTGGGGGCGTTTGTGCGTGGCCAGTTGCTGGTGATGCTGGCGCTGGGTGTCATCTACTCGGCGGGCTTGATGCTGCTGGGCCTGGAGTTGGGGCTGTTGATCGGCTTGATGGCGGGCATCGCCGCCATCGTGCCGTATATGGGTTTTATCGTCGGCATTGGTGCGGCGTTGATCGCGGGGTTGTTCCAGTTTGGTGGCGATCTGTACCCGATGCTCGGGATCGTGGCGGTGTTCATGGTCGGTCAGGCGCTCGAAGGCACGGTGCTCACGCCATTGCTGGTGGGCGACAAAATTGGCATGCACCCGGTGGCGGTGATTTTTGCGATTTTGGCGGGCGGTGAATTATTCGGTTTCACCGGTGTGTTGCTGGCCTTGCCCGTGGCCGCCGTGATTATGGTGCTGGTGCGCCATGTGCAAGATATCTACAAGGATTCGCAGGCTTATAAGGGCACCGAAGACCCTGAGTTGTAAGTGTTTGTTGCGTTAATAAAGGCAGGTCAGTCAACGCGCTGGCCTGCCTTTTTGTTTAGCGTGGCGTGCGCGAGGGCGCAAAAAAACTTGATCTAATCCAAGGTCTTAACGCAAACCTTTGATTTTGCTCGTGGTCTGTTACATTGTGCGCCCGGCTACACGGGTATAAACTTTGCAAACTTTACACAGAGGCCACTAACGGTTCGTTTGAACTGTTCAGTCAGCATGAAACCGATTCAGCTGCCCCTAGGTGTGCGTCTGCGTGATGACGCTACCTTCATAAACTACTATCCAGGCGCCAATGCCGCTGCACTCGGCTATGTCGAGCGTCTATGCGAAGCCGACGCCGGCTGGACAGAAAGTCTGATCTATCTTTGGGGTAAACACGGGGTAGGGCGTACGCACTTGCTCCAGGCAGCCTGCTTGCGTTTTGAACAGATGGGTGAGCCTGCTGTTTATCTGCCGCTGGGCGAGCTGATGGACCGTGGCATCGAAATCCTCGACAACCTTGAGCAATACGAGCTGGTGTGCCTGGACGACCTTCAAGCCGTGGCCGGTCGTGCTGATTGGGAAGAGGCCTTGTTCCACTTGTTCAACCGTCTGCGTGACAGCGGTCGGCGTTTACTGATTGCCGCTTCGGCCTCGCCGCGCGAATTGCCGATCAAGCTGGCTGACCTCAAGTCGCGCCTCACGCTGGCGTTGATTTTCCAGATGCGCCCCTTGTCTGACGAAGACAAACTGCGAGCCTTGCAGCTGCGCGCCTCACGCCGTGGCCTGCACCTGACCGACGAAGTCGGGCACTTCATCCTGACCCGCGGCACCCGCAGCATGAGTGCATTGTTTGACCTGCTTGAGCAGCTCGATCAAGCCTCGTTGCAAGCCCAGCGCAAGCTGACCATCCCGTTCTTGAAAGAAACATTGGGCTGGTAAAGGCGGCACTTCACCTCTGTTTGGCAAGTTTCAGGCGCCAGAAAACCTGCGGGCCAGAAGGGCTGCGCGCGCAGAATCTATCGTCAGGGGTGTAAAACCTTAGATGTCATGAGAAAACTGGCGAGTCACATTTAGATCGATTGAATTTGCAAATGAGGATCATAGTTGGCATAGTCGCGACTACTTTTCCTACAAGCCACGGTCGTGCCCATGCTAAATCGCTTCGCACCCCTCGTGCCTCTCGCACTCGTTACCCTGTTGTTTGGTTGCGCTGCGCACTCGCCAGTGTCTGAGCAAGTGGTCGATCAACAGGTTCAACCGTCATCTTCGTCCCAGGCTTCCGCTATTTATCAGGAAGAGTTGGCGACCGAAAAAGAACTGGCTCAATTCTCCGAGAACAGCAAGCCTTACGAACTGCCAGCCCTGGCTGACAGCATCCTTGAGCGTGGCATGTCCTTGATCGGTACCCGCTACCGTTTTGGCGGCACCTCTGAAGCAGGCTTTGATTGCAGCGGCTTTATCGGTTATCTGTTTCGCGAAGAGGCGGGCATGCAATTGCCGCGTTCCACGCGAGAAATGATCAACGTAAAAGCACCGCTCGTCGCGCGCAACAAACTCAAGCCGGGTGACTTGCTGTTCTTCAGCACCAACGGCCGTGGCCGCGTCAGCCATGCCGGCATTTACCTGGGCGATGACCAGTTCATCCACTCCAGCAGCCGCCGCAGCGGGGGCGTACGGATTGACAACCTGGGTGACACCTACTGGAGCAAAACCTTTATTGAGGCCAAACGGGCCTTGGCGATGGCGCCTACGAGCGTAGTAGCCCGCAAGTAAAGTTAAAGCTTCACTTGAAGTTTGGCCTCTAAGGGCTAGAATTCAGTCGCATTGTTAAATTCTTGAAGCCGCGAAGGTGCTCCCTCTCGCGGCTTCAGGTTTCGCGGCCGAGTTGCCGTATCCAGAATCAGGAACGTTCTGTTTATGTCGATCATCGCCCGCGTTGCCGTTTTAACTCTAGCTGCCTTGCTCAGTGCTTGCGCCAGCAACCCGCCACCAGCCCCCGTGGCCAAAAAACCGGTGGTATTTACCAACCCCTCTGAAGACTTTTCGCCGGTCGCGGCCGATGTGCTGTTTCGCGCCTTGGGTTTGGTCGGTACGCCTTATCGCTGGGGCGGTAATACCCCGGATTCGGGCTTTGATTGCAGCGGTTTGATCAAGTACGTCTATAACGACGCCGCGGGTATTTCGTTGCCGCGCTCAACCCGCGAAATGATCGTGATGAGCGCGCCGAATGTGGGCAAAGACAAACTGCAAACCGGTGACTTGCTGTTCTTCGCCACCAGCGGTGGTACGCAAGTCAGCCATGCAGGGATTTATGTAGGTGAAGGGCGCTTTGTGCATGCGCCTGCCACGGGCGGCACCGTCAAGCTCGACAGCCTGTCCAAAGCCTATTGGCAAAAAGCCTACCTGAATGCCAAGCGCGTCTTGCCGACCGAGCAGCACCTGGCGCGTAATCCTTAAGCATTCTGCGCGCTTCTTAAAAGCTCGCAACCTGTGCCAGCTCCTACGGGACGTCTGTAGGAACTGGCGAAAGCTGCGAGCCTCAGGTTACTTGGCTGACACCCGCCAAATCTTGTTGCCGACGTCATCGGCCACCAGCAAATCCCCCTGTTTATCAATCACTACCCCCACCGGGCGGCCCATGGCTTTTTCGTCGGCGTTGAGAAAGCCGGTGAGCACGTCCATCGGCATGCCGGTGGGTTTACCGTCAGCAAAGGGCACGAAGATCACTTTGTAGCCACTGTGCGGTTTGCGGTTCCAGGAGCCGTGCTGGCCAATAAAAGCCCCTTCAGTGAAGTTCGGCAACTTGCTGCCATCGGCAAAACTCAAACCCAGTGAAGCGGTGTGCGGGCCGACGGCATAGTCAGGCGCGATGGCTTTGGCCACAAGCTCGGGGTTTTGCGGATCAACCCGCACATCGACATGCTGGCCGTAATAGCTGTAGGGCCAGCCATAAAAGCCGCCGTCTTTGACAGAGGTGATGTAGTCCGGCACCAGATCGCTGCCGATCTCGTCACGTTCGTTAACCGCCGTCCAGAGTTTGCCGGTCGCAGGTTCCCAGTCCATGCCGTTGGGGTTGCGCAGCCCGGAGGCGAAAATGCGGTGGCTGCCGGTCGCCGGGTCAACTTCCCAAATGGCGGCGCGGCCTTCTTCCTTGTCCAGGCCGTTTTCACCCACGTTGCTGTTGGAGCCGACGGTTACGTAGAGCTTTTTGCCGTCGGGGCTGGCGATGACGTTTTTAGTCCAGTGATGGTTCAGCGGCCCACCCGGCAAGTCGACCACTTTGGTCGGTTGGGCGCTGATGGAGTCTTGGCCGGCTTGATAGGGAAAGCGCAGCAGCTTGTCGGAGTCGGCCACGTACAGGTCGTTGCCCACCAGCGTCATGCCGAACGGCGAGTTGAGGTTTTGCAAAAACACGGTGCGGGTCTCGGCGATGCCGTCATGGTTGGCGTCGCGCAGTAACGTGATGCGGTTTGCGCTGGGTACGCCGGCACCGGCTTTGCCCATGACCTTCTCCATCACCCAGCCGCGAATGCCTTTGCTGTCATCGGGTTTGGGCGGGGCGTTGGTTTCGGCCACCAGCACGTCGCCATTGGGCAGTACGTAGAGCCAGCGCGGGTGGTCGAGGTCTTCAGCAAATGCGCTGACGTTCAAGCCTTGAGCTGCAATCGGCTTGGCGCCTTGGCTCCAGCCCACGGCGGGGGCGATGTTAACGGTGGGGATCAAGGTTTTATTGGGTTCAGGCAGCTTGGGCGAGGGGCCGGTGCCATCCGCCACTTGCAGTGACGAACTCTCACCACAGGCGGCTAAACCGGCCGCAAGGACGATGACGACGGCGTGTTGGCGCTTGAGCATGTGAATCTCCATGAGTTCAGGGGGCGTAAGTGATAGAGAAGCCTAGTCGCTTAAAGGTTCAGGGCAATGCGAAGCGAGCCGATATGCGCACCACCTTTAATTGACGCTCCACCCCCAACCCTCTAACCTTTGGCGCTTGTTTCAGGTGCCCTGCAATCCACGGTTCGCAGGGTGAAACAGGGAAGCCGGTGAGGGCGCGTGCATTTCGCACAGCCGCCACGATCCCGGCGCTGCCCCCGCAACGGTAAATGAGTCAACGCCGCGCTGAGTGCCACTGTGTTTATTCACGGGAAGGCGCGCGGTCAGGGCTGCCCCGCGTCAGGGCCGCCTGCTTGTGAGCCCGGAGACCGGCCTGAGCCATCCAGCACCTTCGCGGCGGGCGAGTGTGTGTCGTTATTGACCTATTCCCCCCGCCTCCCGTTTGCTTAATTCAGCCCCGACGGAGAGCTGCCATGAATGAATCCCCCGAACGCGACGAACGTCATCAGGCGCGCATGCTGCGCAAAAAAGCCGTCATGGATGAGCGCATTGCCAGCGCCCCCAACGAGTGTGGCTTGTTGCTGGTATTGACCGGCAATGGCAAAGGCAAAAGCAGCTCGGCTTTTGGCATGTTGGCCCGTGCCATGGGGCACGGCATGCAATGTGGCGTAGTGCAGTTCATCAAGGGTCGCAACAGCACCGGCGAAGAGATTTTTTTCCGCCGCTTCCCCGAGCAAGTGCGTTACCACGTGATGGGCGAAGGCTTTACCTGGGAAACCCAGGACCGCCAGCGTGACATCGCCGCAGCTGAAGCGGCGTGGGAAGTGTCGCGCGAGATGCTGCGCGACCCCTCCATCGGGCTGGTGGTGCTGGATGAGCTGAACATTGCGCTCAAGCACGGCTATCTCGACCTGGAGCAGGTGCTCAGTGACCTGCAAGCCCGTCCGCCCATGCAGCATGTGCTGGTCACCGGCCGTGGCGCCAAACCCGAACTGATTGATCTGGCCGACACCGTGACGGAAATGAACGTGGTCAAACACGCGTTTCAGGCCGGCATCAAAGCCCAGAAAGGCATCGAATTGTGAGTGTTCAAGCATGAGAGAGTCGCGTCATTGCCCGGCGGTGTTGATCGCCGCACCGGCTTCCGGTCAGGGCAAGACCACCGTTACCGCCGCTTTGGCCCGATTGCATCGCAATCAAGGGCGCAAGGTGCGGGTATTTAAATGTGGCCCGGATTTTCTCGACCCCATGATTCTGGAGCGCGCCAGCGGTGCGCCGGTGTATCAGGTTGATTTATGGATGGTGGGCGCGGACGAAAGCCGACGCCTGTTGTGGGAAGCCGCAGGCGAGGCCGACCTGATTCTGATTGAAGGGGTCATGGGCCTGTTCGACGGCACCCCGTCCAGCGCTGATCTGGCGCGCCATTTTGGTGTGCCCGTACTCGGGGTCATTGATGGCACCGCAATGGCGCAGACCTTTGGTGCGTTGGCGTTGGGGCTGGCGATGTATCAGCCTGATTTGCCATTTGCCGGGGTTCTGGCCAACCGCGTCGGCACGGTACGCCACGCGCAATTGCTCGAAGGCAGCTTGACCCAAGGCTTGCGCTGGTACGGCGCGCTGTCGCGTGAAACCGGTATCGAACTACCCAGTCGTCACTTGGGGCTGGTGCAGGCCAGCGAGTTGAACGATCTGGACGCACGTCTCGATGCCGCCGCCGATGCGCTCGCCAGCACCTGTGAGGTAGCGCTGCCACCGGCGGTTGAGTTTGCCGCGCCGCAGCCGGTCGCGATTGAACCGCTGTTGGCCGGTGTGCGCATTGCCGTGGCCCGCGATGAAGCGTTCGCCTTCACCTACGGCGCGAGCCTGGCCTTGTTGCGAGACATGGGGGCTGAGTTGCTGTTTTTCTCGCCGATTCGCGACACGCAACTGCCGCAGGCGCACAGCCTGTATTTACCAGGCGGCTATCCCGAGTTGCATCACCTTGAGTTGTCGCGTAACCGCCCGATGCTGGAGGCCATTCGTGCCCACCACGCCGCCGGTAAACCGCTGCTGGCCGAGTGCGGCGGCATGCTGTATTTACTCGATGCGTTGACCGATGTTGAAGGCCAGCGGGCTGAACTGGTGGGGTTGTTGAAAGGCGAAGCCACCATGCAGAAACGCCTGGCGGCATTGGCGTTGCAGGCGGTGGACATGCCCGAAGGCCTGCTGCGTGGTCACACCTACCATCACTCGCTGACCAGCACCGAGCTGCTCCCCATCGCCCGTGGCCTTAGCCCCAATGGCGGGCGCGGCGCCGAAGCGGTGTATCGCGAAGGCCGGATGACGGCGTCTTATGTGCACTTTTACTTTCCCTCCAACCCCCAGGCCGTGGCTGCGCTGTTCGCACCGTGTGCCGTGAAGGTGCCATGAGCGACAACGCATTTAGTCCCCAAGAACGCGCAGCGGTGTACCGCGCCATCGCAGAACGCCGCGATATGCGTCATTTCAGCGGCGGTACGGTAGCGCCCGAGCTGTTGGCGCGCCTGCTCGAAGCCGCGCATCAAGCCCCCAGCGTGGGTTTGATGCAGCCGTGGCGGTTTATCCGCATCACAGATCGTGCATTGCGCGGCAAGATTCAACGTTTGGTCGAAGCGGAGCGCGTGCGCACCGCCGAGGCGCTGGGCGAGCGTTCGGATGAATTCATGACGCTCAAGGTCGAAGGCATCAACGACTGCGCCGAGGTGTTGGTGGCCGCGTTGATGGATGACCGTGAAAAGCACATTTTTGGCCGTCGCACCTTGCCGGAAATGGACATGGCGTCGTTGTCCTGTGCCATTCAAAACCTGTGGCTGGCCGCGCGGGTTGAAGGGTTGGGCATGGGGTGGGTGTCGTTGTTCGAGCCGCAGGCGCTGGCAGATTTACTCGGCCTGCCCCCCGGCGCCAAGCCTCTGGCGGTGTTATGCCTGGGGCCGGTTGCGGCGTTTTACCCGGCGCCGATGCTGGTGCTGGAAGGGTGGGCGCAAGCGCGACCACTGAACGAATTGGTGTACGAGAACTATTGGGGAGTGAGTCCATGAGTGTGGCGTTACTGTGCGTCGCCGGTGTGGCGTTGGATGCGCTACTGGGTGAGCCAAAACGCTGGCATCCGCTGGTTGCGTTTGGCCGTATGGCTGAGCGTATCGAGCAACGTTTTAACTCCGGCGGGCGGGGTTGGCGCAGTCATGGGGTGACGGCCTGGGTGCTGGCGGTCGTCCCGCTGACGATCCTGGCCACGGCGCTGTCGTGGCTGCCCTATATCGGCTGGTTGGTGGAGATCGCGGCGCTGTATTGCGCGCTGGGCATGCGCAGCTTGGGCGAGCATGTGCAGCCGGTGGCCGAGGCGTTGCGCAGTGATGACCTGGAGACCGCACGCACCCGCGTCGGGTATCTGGTCAGTCGCCAAACCAGTGAACTGGACGCCACCGACGTCGCGCGCGCCGCCACCGAGTCGGTGCTCGAAAACGGCAGTGACGCTGTGTTTGCCGCCATCTTCTGGTTTGCCGTGGCAGGCGCGCCGGGCGTGGTGCTCTACCGTTTGAGCAACACGCTGGACGCCATGTGGGGCTATCGCAACGAACGCTTTGAGCGTTTTGGCTGGGCCGCTGCGCGCATCGACGATGTACTCAATTACATCCCGGCACGTCTGGTGGCGTTAACGTACGCCCTGTTGGGCAAAACGCGGCTGGCCTTGCAGTGCTGGCGCAAACAGGCGCCGCAGTGGGACAGTCCCAATGCTGGCCCGGTGATGGCGGCGGGTGCCGGTGCGCTGGGTGTGGAGCTGGGAGGCCCGGCGATTTACCACGGTGAGCTGCACCAACGCCCGCCGTTGGGTGAAGGCGCGCCCGCCGACGCCGACGCCATTGGGCGCGGCTGGCAGTTGGTACAGCGCGGTGTGTGGCTGTGGTTGTTGATCTTGTGCGTGTGGAGTGAATTCTATGCTTGAGCACGGTGGGCGTTTACGTCAGGCGGCGCTGCAATACGGTATTGGTGAAACCGACTGGCTGGACTTGTCCAGCGGTCTGGCGCCCTGGCCTTTTGCGGTGCCTGCGATTGCTGAACGGGCCTGGGCGCGTCTGCCTGAAACCGACGACGGGCTTGAGCACGCCGCGTGCGCCTATTACGGCGCGCCGAACGTGCTGCCCGTGCCGGGTTCGCAATGTGCCATCCAGTTGCTGCCACGCCTGCGCCGTACGGGCAAAGTCGGGGTGTTGTCCCCATGCTATGCCGAGCATGCCGAAGCCTGGCGGCGTAACGGGCACGTCGTGCGTGAAGTCATGGAGCAAGAAGTCGACTTCTACCTCGATACGCTGGACGTGCTGGTGGTGGTCAACCCCAACAACCCGACCGGCCTGAGCCTGTCGCCAGAGCGCTTGCTGGAGTGGCATGCGCGGTTGGTGCAGCGTGGCGGTTGGCTGGTGGTGGACGAGGCGTTCATGGACAACACCCCCGATTTGAGTCTGGCAGCGCAGAGCCATCGCACCGGTCTGATTGTGTTGCGTTCATTCGGCAAGTTTTTTGGCCTGGCGGGCGTGCGTCTGGGCTTTGTGCTGGCTGAACTTAAATTACTCAAATTGCTCGCCGAGCAAGTCGGACCGTGGGCCGTCAGTGGCCCGACGCGGGTGCTGGGGCAGGCGTGCCTGCTCGACTACGAGGCGCATGCGCGTCAGCGCGAACGCAGCGAGCGGGCCAGTGAGCGTTTGGTTGCGCTGTTAAGCCAATACGGGCTGCCGCCTTTGGGCGGTTGTGCGCTGTTTCAGTGGCTGATCACGCCGCATGCCGAACGCTTGTACGACTTCATGGCGCGGCGCGGCATTTTGTTGCGCTTGTTCCCCCACAACAGCAGCGTGCGTTTGGGCCTGCCTGGCGACGAGGCAGACTGGCTCAAACTTGAACACGCCTTGCAGGCTTATGCCCAGGAAACCCCATGAGCACATTGATGGTGCAAGGCACGACGTCTGACGCCGGTAAAAGTACGCTGGTGACGGCGTTGTGTCGCTGGGTGACCCGCCAGGGCGTCAGCGTGGTGCCTTTCAAGCCGCAGAACATGGCGCTCAACAGTGCCGTGACCCCCGAGGGGGGCGAGATCGGTCGCGCACAAGCGGTTCAGGCGCAGGCCGCGGGGCTGGCGCCACACACCGACATGAACCCGGTGCTGCTCAAACCTAACAGCGACACCGGTTCGCAAGTGATTATTCACGGCCGCGCCGTGACCAGCATGAACGCGGTGGCTTACCACGATTACAAAGCCATCGCGATGCAAGCGGTGCTGGCCTCGCATCAACGCCTGAGCGCGGCCTACCCGGTGGTCATGGTCGAGGGGGCCGGCTCGCCCGCCGAGATCAATTTGCGCGCCGGTGACATTGCCAACATGGGGTTTGCCCAAGCTGTAGATTGCCCGGTGATCCTGATTGCCGACATCAATCGCGGCGGGGTCTTTGCGCATTTGGTCGGCACCCTTGAGCTGCTGTCCGAGAGCGAGCAGGCGCGGGTCAAAGGTTTCGTCATCAACCGTTTTCGCGGTGATATCGCGCTGCTGCAACCGGGTCTGGACTGGCTGGAGCAGCGCACCGGCAAACCGGTGATTGGCGTGCTGCCGTACGTGATGGACTTGCACCTTGAAGCCGAAGACGGCATTGATCAGCGTCAGATCGAGAAACACGCGCACGTGCTCAAGGTGGTGGTGCCCGTGCTGCCGCGCATCAGCAATCACACCGACTTCGACCCGCTGCGCCTGCACCCGCAGGTGGACTTGCAGTTTGTGGGGCCGGGGCAGCCGATACCGCCTGCGGACTTGATCATCCTGCCGGGTTCCAAAAGCGTGTGCAGTGACTTGGCCTACTTGCGCGCCAATGGCTGGGACACGGCCATCAGCCGTCACCTGCGCTATGGCGGCAAAGTGCTGGGGATTTGTGGTGGTTTGCAGATGCTCGGCGAGCACGTCCACGACCCGCTGGGCCTTGAAGGCCCGTCGGGTTCGAGTGCCGGTTTGGGTTTGCTGGCGTTCAGCACCCGGCTTGAAGCCGAAAAACAACTGCGCAACGTGCGCGGGCGTTTGACTCTGGAAAACGCAGAGGTCAGCGGTTATGAAATCCATGCAGGCGTTACGACCGGGCCTGCGCTTGAGCTGCCCGCGGTGCAGTTGGATGACGGGCGCTGCGATGGCGCGTGCAGTGCCGACGGGCAGATTTTGGGCACCTACCTGCACGGTGTGTTCGAGTCCCCGGCCGCCTGTAGCGCGCTGTTGCGCTGGGCCGGATTACACACCGTGCAAACCGTGGATTACCACGCCCTGCGTGAGCGTGACATTGAACGGCTGGCCGACCTGGTAGAAAACCATCTCGACACCGCCTTCCTGCGCGAACTCTGTGGGCTTGCCTAACCGCGTGATGACAGGCGCAGAGTGCTGCGTCTTTTAGAGGTGGACGAACATGTTGCAACTGATTTTGGGCGGTGCCCGCTCGGGTAAAAGCCGCTTGGCCGAGAAGCTTGCGGCCGACTCGGGCTGTGCGGTGACCTACATTGCTACCAGCCAACCGCTGGACGGCGAGATGAATGAGCGCGTGCGCCACCACCGTGAACGCCGTCCGCCCCATTGGGCATTGATTGAAGAGCCTATCGAACTGGCCCGTGTGCTGCGTGAAAACGCGCGCGTCGATACCTGCCTGCTGGTCGACTGCCTGACGCTGTGGCTGACCAATCTGCTGATGCTCGAAAACCCGCAGCGACTGACTGAGGAGCGTGATGCATTGCTGCAATGCCTGGGCGAGCTACCGGGTGAAATCCTGTTTGTCAGCAACGAGACCGGCATGGGCGTTGTCCCGCTGGGCGAGCTGACCCGTCGCTTTGTCGATGAAGCCGGCTGGCTGCATCAAGCGTTGGCCGAGCGTTGCCAGCGCGTTGTGCTGACCGTTGCAGGCTTGCCCCTCACCTTGAAAGGAACTGCTTTATGAACACGCCGTGGTGGCTGCTGCCCTGCAAAACCGTTGACCTTGATGTGCAACAGGCGGCAGCCGAGCGTCAACAGCAATTGACCAAACCTGCCGGTTCGCTGGGTCAACTGGAAGCGGTGGCGATTCAATTGGCCGGGCTGCAAGGCCAGCTCAAGCCGCGTGTCGATCACCTGTGGATTGCCATTTTTGCGGGCGATCACGGCGTGGTGGCCGAAGGTGTTTCGGCGTATCCGCAAGCTGTGACCGGGCAAATGCTGCATAACTTTGTCAACGGCGGTGCGGCGATCAGTGTGCTGGCACGGCAATTGGGCGCGCAGCTGGATGTGGTGGACCTGGGCACGGTTTCGCCGATGCTCAACCTGGCAGGCGTGCGCCATGTGCAATTGGGCGCAGGCACGGCGAACTTTGCGAACGGCCCGGCGATGACCGACGCGCAAGGGTTGAAGGCGTTGCAGGCGGGGCGCGACAGCGTTTTGCGGGCACGGGAGCAGGGCTGCGAATTGTTTATCGGTGGCGAAATGGGCATCGGCAACACGGCGTCCGCCAGTGCCGTGGCCAGCGCGCTGCTGCAATGCCCGGCCTCTTTATTAACCGGGCCGGGCACCGGGCTGGATGCAGCCGGTGTCAGCCATAAAGCGCGGGTCATCGAGCGGGCGCTGGCGTTTCATGCCGGGCTGCTCGACGACCCGTTGCAAGCCTTGTTTCGTCTGGGCGGCTTCGAAATTGCTGCCTTGGCGGGCGCCTACGTGGCGTGCGCGCAAGCGGGTGTCGTTGCGCTGGTGGATGGTTTTATCTGCACCGTTGCCGCAATGGTGGCTGTGCGTTTGAACCCTGAGTGCCGCCAGTGGTTGATCTTTAGCCATCGCGGTGCCGAGCAAGGGCATCGTCATGTGCTTGAAAGCCTTGAAGCTGAGCCTTTGCTCGACTTGGGCTTGCGTTTGGGCGAGGGCAGCGGCGCTGCGTTGGCGGTGCCCTTGCTGCGTATGGCCTGCGACCTGCACGCGCAGATGGCGACGTTTGCTGAGGCGGCCGTGGCGGATCGTCCGGCATGAGCGTGCACCTGGACCTGCTGCGTCATGGCGAAACCGAGTTGGGCGGCGGCTTGCGCGGCAGCCTGGATGATGCGCTGACCGAACTGGGCTGGTCGCAAATGCGTAAGGCGGTGATCGGACAGGGGCCGTGGGATCGTATTGTCAGCTCTCCTTTGCAACGCTGCCGTTTATTTGCTGAAGAATTGGCGGCCTCACTCAACCTGCCGCTGAGTCTGGAAAAAGACCTGCAAGAGCTGCATTTCGGGGCGTGGGAAGGGCAGAGCGCGGCGGCGCTGATGCAAACCGATGAGCAGGCGCTGGGGCTGTTTTGGGCCGACCCCTACCGCTTTACCCCGCCTGATGGTGAGCCGGTGGTGGAGTTCGCCGAGCGGGTGTTGGCGGCAGTGCTGCGTTTGCAGCGCAGTTGTGCGGGTGAGCGGGTGTTGGTGGTCTGTCACGGTGGCGTGATCAAGCGACTGCTTGCACAGGCCCGAGGCTTGCCACGCGAGCAGTTACTTAACGTTGCAGTCGCGCATGGGGCTTTGTTTGGCCTGCAAGTGATGGCGGACGGTCAGTTGCATGAGGTGATGGACTGATGCTGCCCTTCTGGATTGCTTTGCAGTTTCTGAGCAGTTTGCCGGTGCGGTTGCCGTGCATGCCGCAGCCTCAGGAACTTGGGCGTTCGTTGCTGTTTTATCCATTAGTGGGCGTGCTGTTCGGTGCCGTGCTGTGGGGGGTTAATGGTGTGTTGGCAGGTGCTCCGGCCATGCTCCATGCCGCCTTGCTGCTGACGGTGTGGGTGCTGCTCAGTGGCGGGTTGCACCTGGACGGTCTGGCCGACAGTGCCGACGCCTGGCTGGGCGGGTTTGGTGACCGCGAGCGCACCCTGACCATCATGAAAGACCCGCGCAGCGGGCCGATAGCCGTGGTGGTGTTGGTGCTGGTACTGCTGCTGAAATTTTGCGCGCTGCTGGCGTTGATTGAGCAGCGACAGTGGGCGGCATTGTTGATCGTGCCGCTGATCGGGCGCAGTGCGTTGCTTGGGATATTCCTGACCACGCCTTATGTGCGCGCCGGTGGGTTGGGGCAGGCGTTGGCCGACCACTTGCCGCGTCACGCGGGGTGGTGGGTGCTGGGGTTCAGCGCGCTGGCTTGTGTGTTATTGGCAGGCGTGAGCGGTGTGTGGGCGTTGGCGTTGGCCGTGCTCGGGTTTGCGTGGTTGCGCCAGATGATGATGCGCCGGTTGGGCGGCACCACCGGCGATACAGCGGGCGCCATGCTGGAGCTGCTGGAAGTGCTGATGCTGGTAGGCCTGGCACTGGTGGGCTGATCTTTCACCTTGATTCTCTTTTATTGCGGGTATATACATACAAAATGTTACCGACCCAGTGTTTATGCACCAACCTGCGACGCGCCGCCCGTGGCGTCAGCAAACATTACGACGGCGCCCTCGATGGCTTCGGGATCAACGTTGCCCAGTATTCACTGCTGAGCAATCTTAAGCGTCTTGATCAACCGAGTATTTCCAGCCTGGCAGAAGCTATGGGGCTGGACCGCAGCACCTTGGGCCGTAACTTGCGTGTGCTTGAGGGCGTAGGGCTGGTGAAGCTGTCCGAGGGCGCGGACCAGCGTAATCGTCTGGTGTGCCTGACCAAGACAGGAAATGAGCGTCTGGCTGCTGCCTTGCCTGCGTGGGAAGCCGCACAGCAGCGTTTGATGGATCGCTTGGGTGAAGAGCGACGCTCACAGTTGTTAGCGCTATTGGATGAATTGGCCGGCCCTGACTGAAGGTCAGTCGCCTGGGCTTAAATGGGTATATACCCGCTCCCGGAGAACAACAATGACAACGGTGTGGCGTAACAGCGGTTGGGTGCTGCTGGGCAGTGCTTTGATTTTGGCGCTGTCTTTAGGGGTCAGGCACGGTTTCGGGCTGTTTCTGCCGCCCATGAGTGCGCAGTTCGGTTGGGGCCGTGAAGTGTTTGCCTTCGCCATCGCCCTGCAAAACTTGATATGGGGCTTGGCTCAGCCGTTTACCGGCGCCTTGGCAGACCGCTTTGGGGCCGCCAAAGTGGTGATTGTCGGCGGGTTGCTGTACGCCGTCGGGTTATTGCTGATGGGCTTGTCGGATTCGCCGCTGTCGTTGTCGCTGAGCGCGGGTCTATTGATTGGTATTGGCCTGTCTGGCACCTCGTTTTCAGTCATTTTGGGCGTGGTTGGTCGCGCTTTGCCGCCGCAAAATCGCAGCATGGGCATGGGGATCGCCAGTGCGGCAGGTTCGTTCGGTCAATTCGCCATGCTGCCCGGTACGCTGGGGCTGATTGGCTGGCTCGGCTGGTCGGCGGCGCTCTTGGTATTGGGCTTGTTGGTCGCGCTGATTGTGCCGCTGGTGAGCATGCTCAAGGATCGCCCCCTGCCCAATTTGGGCGGTGAGCAAACGCTTAAAGAAGCCTTGCACGAAGCGTGTAGCCACTCGGGTTTTTGGTTGCTGGCGTTTGGTTTTTTTGTGTGTGGTTTTCAGGTGGTGTTTATCGGTATTCATCTGCCAGCGTATCTGGTGGACCAGCATTTACCGGCCACCGTGGGCACTACGGTGCTGGCGCTGATCGGGCTGTTCAACATTTTTGGCACTTACACGGCTGGCTGGCTTGGCGGGCGTATGTCCAAGCCGCGCTTGTTAACCGGGTTGTATCTGGCCCGCGCGGTGGTGATTGTGCTGTTTTTGTGGGCGCCGATTACCCAGTTCAGTGCTTACGTGTTTGGCATGGTCATGGGCTTTCTCTGGCTGTCGACGGTGCCGCTGACCAACGGCACGGTGGCGACGATGTTTGGCGTGCGTAACTTGTCGATGTTGGGCGGGATCGTGTTTCTGTTTCACCAGCTCGGGGCCTTCCTCGGTGGCTGGCTGGGCGGCGTGGTCTATGATCAAACCGGCAGTTATGACCTTATCTGGCAGGTTTCGATTGGCCTGAGCCTGTTGGCGGCGGCGCTTAACGTGCCGGTACGCGAACGACCGGTGGCGCGCTTGCAGGCACAGGAGGGGATGGCATGAGTTCAACCTGGCTATGGCTGAGCGGCGTAAGTGTTGGGTTCGCGTTGCTTGCATGGGCGTGGTGGGGCTGGCATCAGGGCGCTCTGGCACTCATGCAACTGGGCATGGGGGTTTGCTAGATGGCAACCTGGGCGCGTAAATTCAGAACCGGTTCTTTTATTCAAGGATAGCGATGATGCTCAAACGCTGGATTGGGATGCCCGTGCTGCTGTTAGCGTGCGCAGGTTCTGTTTGGGCGGCCGATTGCCCCCCGCTGCTTGAAGGCTCATTGCCAAAGTTGCGCGCCAAAGAATCAATCGATATGTGTCAGCGATTCGCGGGCAAGCCCTTGTTGATCGTCAATACCGCCAGTTTTTGTGGCTTTGCCCCCCAGTTCAAAGGGCTTGAGGCACTGAATCAGCGGTTCAAGGACCAAGGTTTGGAAGTGATCGGCGTGCCGTCGGATGACTTCAAGCAAGAAGCCAAAGATGGCGAAGAGACCGCCAAGGTGTGTTACGTCAATTACGGCGTGACGTTCACCATGACTGAGCCACAAAAAGTACGGGGTGCTGATGCGGCGCATTTGTTCAAAGTGCTGGCTGAGCAAAGCAGCGCGCCGAAGTGGAATTTCTACAAGTACGTGGTGGACCGTCAGGGCAATGTGATTGCCAACTTTTCCAGCCTGACCAAACCGGACAGCCCGGAACTGATCGAGGCGATTGAACAAGCCATTGCTTCAAAACCTTGAGTCGGCGCCATTAAAAATCCCCGCTCTCGTGACCGAGGCGGGGATTTTTTTATTTCTGCAGGCGAGTGGTTTAGGCTCGTTGCGAATTAGAACTTGTAGGTTGCGCCTACACCAAAGCCGTTTGCACTGTTGTGGTAGGTGGCCCTGTAGTTGCCTTTTGCCGGCTGGTTCACGGTCACGGACTCTTCTTTGAGGTAAGAGTAAGCGGCGTCGATGGTCAGATCGTCGGTCGGGCTCCAACCTACACCAAAGCTGATTGCCTTACGGTCGCCAGTGGGGATGCGAACCGAACGATCAGTGTTGTTGGTAGGCGACTGGTCAACCGACAAGCCGGTACGCAAGGTCCATTGCTTGTTGATTTTATACGCCGCACCAATAGCCGAAGCCCAGGTGTCGTGCCAGTTTTGCTCTTCTTTGATCGTACCGATGGGGCCAACGCTACCACCGAGAGGACGAGGAACCCCGTCGTTTTCTACAGTGATGTCTTTAAGGCGACTCCAGCGTGTCCAGGTACTACCTGCATAGACAGTCCACTGGTCGTTCAGCTCATGAGTGACCGAGAAGTCAACGGACTCAGGCGTGGTGATGTCCAGACCTGCATCGTACTTAGTGCCGTTGAATGGACCCAAACCAATACCGGAAATTTTGGTATGGCCATCAAGGCTGTATTTAACTTTTGAGTGGTAAGTCAAACCAAGGCGAGTGCTATCTGTGGCTTGTACGAGAACACCGACGTTGTAGCCCAGTGCAGTGTCGTCACCTTTGACTTTTACTTCGCCTTCGCTACCCGGACCAGCACGCCCAGGGGTCGCGGAAGTTAGCTTGCCGTCAATCCGGTTGATGGTCGGGCCAAAACCGATCGATACGACGTCGTTGAATGCGTAGCTGACAGTGGGTTGCAGGGTCAGGACTTGAACCTTGCTTTCTTTGCCTGCGTATCGCCCGCGAAAGCTTTTTTCATAGTCGGTTACCAAGCCGAACGGTGCGTACATGCCTACACCGAATGCCCAGTGTTCATCGATTGGCTTCACGTAAAAGCCCATCGGAACGGCAGTAAAAGGGACCATGTCACCTTTGTCGGTGCCGCCAGGTGCACCGCCACTGGCGTGCTTAATGTCTGTGCTTGCGTCGATGGCGGCAACACCGCCCGTGACCTGTTCGCGTTTGATGCGCGACATACCGGCAGGGTTGCCAAATACTGTACTGGCGTCTTCAGCAGAAGATGAACGACCTGCAAAACCGGTCCCCATACCGCTGATGCTTTGTTCGTTGAGGGCGAAGCCACTGGCGAAGATCTGGCTGGAAGCCAAAGTGACGGCGAGGCTAAGTGTGGTCTTGAGCATTACTTTTTTCATTATTAGAACTCCTTTTGATCACCGGATGGAAAGCTACCAACATTTTTGTTTAAGCGCTATAGGTCAAATCGAAGGAGATAGCGTGTTTTTGTAGGACAATCCTACCGGTTTTAGGTCTTTTTCTGATTGGATGCAGCGGTTGAAAATCTCAAGCGACTTGGTTGAGAGGTGTTACGCAGATGCGCCAGGCATCGATGAAGTCACGTAAACGTCCTTGTGGTTCAAAGGCTTGGCGCCAAATTCTGGCCATACCCAACACATCCTCACGTTCCGGGATGATGGCCTTTTGCTCTTCAATCAGCAGCCAGGCAATGGCAGTGGCGTAGCGCAAATTAACGGTCAGTTCTAAATGCGGGCTGCATAAAAAAGCGTGTTGGCTGGCGAGGCCGCGAACCTGGCTCGCTAAATCCGGATTGTGGGCCAGGTAGTCATCCCATAACGCGGCATGGCGAAGTTCGCGAATACAGTAAAGACCGTGGCCGCGTCGGTCGTGCAGGGCTGACCCCAGATGTGACTGACTGGCAGCAATACCCAGCAACAAAGCTTCTGCATTTGGGTTGTTTAGACCCAGATAGAGAAGCGTTGGCCGAATCACATACTGGTTCAATTCCTTGGCAGCGATACCCATAGCGTCCTCGGCACCTGAAAATGGTCGGCGACACCCAAGGGCTTGGCAGCAATGAGTCGGGAGGGTTCGCCGTAAACGGCACAGGCCGCTTGAGTTGAAGTGTAGTGTCATATCTTTGCTGTAAAGGACTGTTTTTAAAACATTTGCAGCTTCGATGTGTCGGCTATATATCCGCAAGTAATTAAATCATGCTGGATATTTCATAAATAACAGGCAACAAAAAGCCCTGCTATTGAGGCAGGGCTTGTTGTATAGACGCTTACTGCGTGATCAGGCGATGAGTGCCTGACGAGTACGTTCGATCACAGCTTGCAGGGGTTCTGCGCTGGAATATTGATCGGGGTACAGGCGTTCGCTGTGACGTGCGATGCCGTGTTCGTTGACCAGAGTGAAGCTGAAGCAGCCTTTGCGAGCGGCCATAATCAGGCAGTTCATAGGAGCGAAGGCGTTGGTTAGGGTGCGAATGGCATCCTGAGTATGGATTTGAGTAGACATAGTTATTAGGTGTTCCTACAAATGACACGGATATGATCCGCGCAACGTTAAAACGTTCCAGTGACGTCGGGCCATCTTTGGCGGGACGAAGAACCTGACTGGAACAAAGCCGCCAGTTGGAGCGCATTTAAGTTGTAGCGCTTGGGCTGGCAGGTAGGTACTTAGGAGGGCAGGCAATCACAACAAGAGCTAAGGTTCCGTGCTCGGGGTGAAGATCCTGATCAATTTGCAGGTTGGTTCGGTCAGAGTAAAAGCGCTTCGCGATACCCTTTGTGTTTGTTCAAAGGCTGTATCGTCGCAAGATTTACCTGGAAACCATCGAGGGGGTCGATCCCATGTGCCTTGGCTCGACTTCTCTTTAGGGAAGGTGGCCAGGAGGGGATTTGTTCAACCCGAATTGACTTTCAGCTTGGTACTAACGCTGCGGATACTAACGGCTTGAAAATTTAAACGCAAGTGTGCTAGTAAAAATACTTTTTGTAGTCACTCGAAACCGACGTCCAATCAACGCCTTGCACGGCTCGTCAGTGCCTACACGTTTTGCGTACGCAGCCTCTCCAGCCAGGGCTGTGGATCAGCGTGGCGTGCGGCTAGTCAGTTATTGCCAATAATCCAGTGTTGTTGATCACCGCTGAGGTCTTTGAGTCCTGATGAGAAGGCTGTGCTCTCTGGCGCTGCAGTCCTACAGAATTTAGTGCTTTCAAGGCCACGTCCTGCTTCTGAATGTGAACTTGTGCACATTTGCAGTGCGCTGCGTCAGTTCGCCACACAACCCTGAGCAAGCCTTCGCTTAGCCTGTTATGCAAATTTAAGTCAATGAAAAACATCGTTTTTTTTAATTGGTGAAAAAATCGTCAGTTTGACCTTAGGCCCCGCAGGGTGGGGGTTTGCGGGAGTTAAAAGAGGGTTGTCCACTGACTTATCCACAGGATCTGTGGATTGTCCCAAGCGCTTGCTCTAGATCGCGGGTGTAGACTTTTTTCGACTTTACCCAAACGAAAAAAGGAGTAGAGTGGCGCGCCTTCTGTTCTGCCCCACAGTGTTCTATGAAGTTTCGTTCAAACTCTTCCTCTGTTACTCCGGCTGGTTCTCCAGTTGAAGCGCCAAAACGGTTTTCTCTGCGCGTGGCTATCTGGCTATTGGATAACCCGCGGCTGGGTGCCAACCCCAGCGTCAAGCATGTGGCCGGTCATCTGCTCAAACAACCTGCACGGCAAGGCGTGGTGCTGGCGCAAAGCCGTCTGGGGCAATTGATGTGCCGCGATTGCGGCAGTGCGCGCGATCAGCGCATTGGGCAGGCGCTACTGCGGCATGCCGCGCGGGCGGGTGACCAGAGCGCTCAGCAAGAACTCAACAAGATCGAAGACTGAGCTGTCTTCGACTCGCCAGCTTGGTTAACCTTGCTCTTTTACCTCGTGTGGAGGGGTTATGGCCCTGGACCTGAACAGCCTTTTGCTGGGCTTGGCAGTGGCAGGTGTGCCGTTGTTGGCGTTTATCTGGCAGTTGCAACGTCGAGCCAGCGCGTTAAACGCTGAACGCGCGCTGTTGGATGAGCGGCTGAGCATGGCGCAACTGGCCCAAGAGGGCCTCAACGCGCAACTGGACGCCAGTCGAGACGAGATCAGTGATCTGGGCCAGGCCAATGCCGCCAAACAGGCCGAGCTGGCTGCACTGCGCCGTGAAGTTGAGCTGTTGCAGCTTGAGCGTGACAACGCACGCGATGCCGCCCATGCCTGGAACCTTGAGCGGGCGCAAAAGGAAGTCGAACTGCGCAGGCTTGATGCCCAAGTGGCTGCGCAGGCGGCCGAGTTGCGTGAGCAGCAAGAAAGTCATCAACAGCGTCTCAGTGATCTGCAAGGTTCGCGTGATGAGTTGCGCGCGCAGTTCGCGGAGCTGGCCAGCAAGATTTTCGATGAGCGCGAGCAGCGCTTTGCCGAGACCAGTAACGAGCGCCTGGGGCAACTGCTTGACCCGCTCAAAGAGCGCATTCAGTCGTTTGAAAAGCGCGTTGAAGAGAGTTATCAGCAAGAAGCGCGCGAACGCTTCTCGCTGGGCAAGGAACTGGAGCGCCTCCAGCAACTGAACCTGCGATTGAGCGACGAAGCCACCAACCTTACCCGGGCACTCAAAGGCCAGAAAACCCAGGGCAACTGGGGTGAGCTGATTCTGGAGCGCGTGCTGGAGCACGCGGGGCTGGAGAAGGGCCGCGAATACCAGACGCAAGTCAGCCTCAAGGGCCCGGATGGCGAACGCTTTCAGCCGGACGTGCTGATCATGCTGCCGGGTAACAAGCAGGTGGTGGTCGATTCCAAGGTCAGCCTCACGGCGTACCAGCAGTTTGTAGGCGCCGATGATGAAGTGATTGGGCAGTCAGCGCTCAAGCAGCATGTGCTCTCACTGCGTAACCACGTCAAAGGGCTGGCCGGTAAAGACTATAAGCGCCTCGAAGGGCTGCACAGCCTGGACTTTGTGTTGTTGTTCGTCCCGATAGAAGCGGCTTTTTCCGCCGCTTTGCAGGCTGAGCCGAACCTGTTTCAAGAGGCGTTTGATCGCAATATCGTGATCGTCAGCCCGACCACGTTGCTGGCGACACTGCGGGTGATCGACAGCCTGTGGAAGCAGGAGCGACAAAGCCAGAATGCGCGCGAGATTGCAGAGCGGGCGGGTTGGTTGTACGACAAGTTCGTGCTGTTTATTCAGGATCTGGATGAGGTCGGCAACCGCTTGCAGCAACTGGACAAGGCCTATGCCGCCGCGCGCAACAAGTTGACCGATGGGCGTGGCAACCTGGTGAGTCGCAGCGAACAGCTCAAATTGTTGGGCGCGCGGGCCAGTAAAAGTTTGCCGGCCGACCTGCTGGAGCGCGCCATGACCGATGTCGATGGTGTGGCGCACCCGGCAGAATAGTGAGAGATAACGCCGTAGCCGACGTCCGGTTGCGCAGTGAGTGGTTGTTTCTGAGGCGCCGTGTTCAAGGGGTTGCGAGCGCTCGGCGCCCGCCCGCAGCCGCGTGTGACTCGTCAGCGGCTAGAGGCTTTAATGAACGCTGTCTTAAAGCGGCACGTGCCGACTCACCAGTGCCCGCAGCACGGCAGGTTTGACCGGTTTAGCCAGGTACTCAAGACCCGCGGCGTGCACTTGCGCAATCATTTCCGGGCGACCGTCAGCACTGATCACCACGCCCGGCACGGGCTCGCCCAGTTCGGCGCGTAACCAGCGCATCAGTTCGGTGCCGACTTCTCCGTCATCCAGGTGGTAGTCAACCAGCACTAACTGCGGCCGTACGCCCTCATTGAGCAGGGCGGCGCATTCTTCGCGATTGCGTGCCGTCCACACGCGACAGCCCCAGCGCGTCAGCAAACTTTGCATGCCGATAAGGATGCTGTCTTCGTTGTCGATGCACAGCACTTGTGCGCCTGTGACCGGTTGGCCGTTTTGTTCGGCCACCACCGGCTGCGGCGCAGTCTGGCTCTGTGCCAACGGTACGCTGACACTGAATACGCTGCCTTTGCCGGGCCAGGAGCGCACTTGCAGGCGATGGCCCAGCACGCGGCACAAACCGTCGGCAATCGCCAGCCCCAGCCCCAGGCCTTTTTCGGCGCGCGTCTGATGGCTGTCCAGGCGTTTGAACTCTTCGAAAATGACCTGCAATTTGTCGTGCGGGATGCCCGGCCCGCGATCCCACACTTCAAGGCACAGTTCACTGCCACGTCGGCGTACGCCCAGCAGCACCGGCCCCTTGGCGTAGCGCAAGGCATTGGTCAGGAAGTTTTGCAAAATGCGTCGCAGTAATTTGATGTCACTGCTGACCCGCAAACGACTGCCACGCACGCGGAAGCTCAGCCCTTGTTCCTGCGCGTGCGCTTTGAACTCATTGCCCAGGGTGTCAAACAGGTCGTTCAGGGCAAACGGCTTGATGTCGGGCGTGAACTTGCCGTTTTCCAGGCGTGAAATGTCCAGCAAATCGCTGATCAGGTCTTCGGCCGAACGCAGGGAGCTGTCGAGATGCTGGACCAGTTTTTGCGCTTCCGGGCTCAAGCCTTCTTCTTGGTGGGAGAGGGCGGCTGAAAACAGGCGTGCCGCATTCATCGGCTGCATCAGGTCGTGGCTGACGGCGGCCAGAAAACGGGTTTTCGACTGGTTGGCTGTTTCGGCAATCCCTTTGGCTTCAGTTAACGCCTGGTTCAGCTCCGATAGCTCACGGGTACGTTCGTCGACCCGTTGCTCAAGCCCTTCGTTGGCTTCAGTCAATGCCTGTTCGGCTTCGCGGAAGGCGGTAATGTCGGTGAAACTCATGACGAATCCGCCGCCCGGCATCGGGTTGCCGATCAGTTCAATCACGCGGCCATTGGGGAACAGGCGTTCAGAGGTGTGCGCGCGGCCCTGACGCATCCAGTGCAGGCGGCGGGCCACATGCACTTCCGCCTCGCCGGGGCCGCACAGCCCGCGCTCGGCATTGTGGCGGATGATGTCGGCAATCGGCCGACCCACGCTGATCAGGCCCTCTGGATAGTTGAATAGCTCCAGATAGCGGCGGTTCCAGGCGACCAGGCGCAGGGATTGGTCGACCACGCTGATGCCCTGGGTGATGTTCTCAATGGCGCCTTGCAGCAGGGCGCGGTTGAACTGCAACACTTCTGAGGCTTCGTCCGCGATGCGCACCACGTCTTCGAGCTGCATTTCGCGACCTTCAATGGCCGCTTTGACCACGGCGCGAGTGGAGGACGCACCCAGCACGCCCGCCAGCAGTCGCTCGGTGTGTGCGATCCATTCGCCATCAGCGTTTTGGTTGGGGTTAAAGCCTTTGCCTTGACGGTAAGCGAAGCGAATAAAGCTCTGGCGTGCGCGCTCTTCACCGACAAAGCGTGCGGCGAGGGTTAGCAAATCGTTGATTTGCACCGAAAGCATCGAGCGCCCGCTCGGATGGCTGCTGATTTCCTGACCGATGAAACGTCCCGCCTGCCAGTGCTCGGACACCCGTGTGCGCGACAGCACCGACACCCAGGCAAACACGGTGAAGTTGCCCGCCAGCGACAGCACCACGCCTTGGGTCAGTGGTGTGATTGGCAGGCCCAGCGGGTTGCCGTGCAGCCAGGCCAGGCCTGGGAAGTGGCTCAAGTGCCAGCCAAGGCTGTGTGCAATCAATGGCAGCACCAGCGTGTAAAACCAGATAAAGGTCCCGGTGGCCAAGCCCGCGAACACGCCGCGGCGGTTGGCCTGCTTCCAATACAGGGCGCCGATCATCGCGGGCGCGAGTTGGGTAACAGCCGCGAAGGAAATTTGCCCGATGGTCGCAAGGCTGGCGGTTGAGCCGAGCAGGCGATAACTGACATACGCCAGCAGCAAAATGACCACGATCGAGACGCGCCGCACCGACAGCATCCAATGGCGGAAGACCTCAAACGGGCGCTCGGCGTTTTTGTGGCGCAACAACCACGGCAGCAGCATGTCGTTGGACACCATGGTCGACAGCGCCACGCTGGCCACAATCACCATGCCGGTGGCGGCCGATGCGCCGCCGATAAACGCCAGCACGGCCAGAGCCGGGTGCGCTTGCGCCAGCGGCAAGCTGATCACAAACGAGTCGGGCAGCACGGAGCTGGGCAGCAGCATTTGGCCGGCCAGGGCGATGGGCACCACAAACAAGGCTGCCAGTATCAAGTACGCCGGAAACACCCATTTGGCCAAGCGCAAGTCTTGCGGCTCAATGTTTTCGACCACCGTCACATGGAACTGACGCGGTAAACAGATGATCGCCATCATGGCCACGCCGGTTTGCACCACCATCGACGGCCAGTTGACGGTCTCTTTCCAGTATTCCTCAAGGCGCGGGGCGAGCATGGCCTGATTGAACAGGTCGTCAAAACCGTCGTACAGGCCGAAGGTGACAAACGCCCCCACCGCCAGAAACGCGAACAATTTGACCAGTGACTCAAAGGCAATGGCCAGCACCATGCCCCGGTGGTGCTCGGTCGAGTCGAGGTTGCGGGTGCCAAAGACGATGGTAAACAGCGCCAGTACCAGCGACACAATCAGCGCGGTGTCTTGCGCGCGCGTACCGGTCGCGTCAGCCCCTGCGCCGATCAGCAGGTTAACGCCGAGCACGATGCCTTTGAGTTGCAGGGCGATGTAGGGCAGCACGCCCACCAGGCAAATCAGCGCCACCACAATCGCCAGCGACTGGGACTTGCCGTAGCGCGCGGCAATAAAGTCAGCAATGGAGGTGATGTTCTCCTGCTTGCTGATCATCACCATTTTTTGCAACACCCACGGCGCACACACCAGCAGCAGCACCGGTCCCAGGTAGATGGGCAAAAAGGACCAGAGTTGTTCGGCGGCCTGACCGACGGCGCCAAAGAACGTCCAGCTGGTGCAGTACACCGCCAGCGATAGGCTATAGACCCACGCGCGAACCCGCGGCGGCAGCGGTTTGCTGCGCCGGTCACCATAAAAGGCAATGGCGAACATGATGGCCATATAGGCCAGGGCAACGGCGGCGATCAGCCCGCTGGACAACGACATGGTGACTCCTGGAGGTAAAAGCCGCAGCTATCCGTCTGCGGCAGGCTAGTCTCGCATGATGTTTGGGCGGCGTCAGTGTCGACGATGGTCGCAGCGCGGCCAAGCGCCGCAGGGCTTGAAAGCCTTTCGGATTGTCCTTATCTGTTAACTCGATAACAGTTAGAGATATTACCCGTTATATAGATATTCGATTCAGTTCTACTCTTGCATGACCTCATACGAGGAACAGGAGGAAGCCATGACATGCCCTAACACCCCCAAAGCCACTTTTCGGCCCTTGAGCACATTGCAGCACCCGCGCGAAGTCATTCGTCAGTTCACCCCGAACTGGTTTGCCGCGACCATGGGCACTGGTGTGTTGGCGTTGGCGCTGGCTTCATTGCCCGTGCAGATCCCGGGCATGTACGCCGTCGCCGAAGGGCTGTGGCTGTTCAATATAGGCTTGTTCATTTTATTCAGCGTGCTCTACGGCGCCCGTTGGGTGTTGTACTTCGATGAAGCACGGCGCATTTTCGGTCACTCCACCGTGTCGATGTTTTTCGGCACGATCCCTATGGGGCTGGCGACCATCATTAATGGCTTTCTGCTATTTGGTGTCGCCCGGTGGGGCAGTGGCATGGTGCAGGTCGCTGAAGTGTTGTGGTGGCTCGATGTGGCCATGTCGCTGGCATTCGGGGTGATGATCCCCTACATGATGTTCACCCGTCAGGAGCACAGCATCGACCAAATGACTGCGGTCTGGCTGTTACCCGTAGTGGCGGCTGAAGTGGCGGCCGCCAGTGGCGGGCAGCTGGCGCCGCACTTGAGCGATACGGTGGCGCAGTTCCATGTGCTGATTACCAGCTATGTGCTGTGGGCGTTTTCGGTGCCGGTGGCTTTCAGCATCCTGACCATTTTGATGCTGCGCATGGCGCTGCATAAGTTGCCCCACGAAAGCATGGCGGCATCGAGCTGGCTGGCCTTGGGCCCGATAGGTACCGGGGCGCTGGGTTTGCTGTTGCTGGGTGCGGATGCTCCCGCCATTTTCGCGGCCAATGGTTTTGCCGGCACAGGCGAGGTGGCCGAAGGCCTGGGCTTGATCGCAGGCATTGCACTGTGGGGCTTCGGCTTATGGTGGATCGTCATGGCCGTGCTGATCACCCATCGTTACTACCGCGCGGGCATTCCCTTCAACCTGGGCTGGTGGGGGTTCACGTTCCCGCTGGGCGTGTACGCGCTGGCGACCCTGCGTCTGGGCAAGGTGCTGCACCTCACCTTCTTTGATGTCGCGGGCTGTGTGCTGGTGGCATTGCTGGTGCTGATGTGGCTGATCGTGGGTAAACGCACTGTGATCGGGGCGTATCGTGGTGAGTTGTTTGTGTCGCCCTGCATTGCAGGCTTGAAGAAGTAAGACGTTGCCTCGGGTTCTGTATGAAAGCGCCGAGTCTGGTGTGATGCGTACAGAACCTGAGTAACGTTGTGCCTTGAGTGTTAAAACAGCACTCCAATGAGAAAGCCTCTGGCGCAACGTGAGTACATGGAAGATGAGTCACCCCTCGCAGTTCAGTTTGCTAAGGAAGCGACGCTTCCTGCCGTTCTTCGTGACCCAATCGCTGGGCGCTCTTAATGACAACCTGTTCAAACAATCGCTGATCCTGGCCATCCTTTATAAGCTCGCGATCGAGGGTGACCGAGGGATCTGGGTCAACCTGTGCGCGTTGTTGTTCATCGTGCCGTTCTTTTTGTTCTCGGCCCTGGCGGGGCAATTTGGCGAAAAATACGCCAAAGACCGTCTGATCCGCCTGATCAAACTCGGCGAAATCGCGATCATGTTGGTCGGCGCCATTGGCTTTGCATTCGATCACTTGGCCCTGATGCTTATTGCGCTGTTCGCAATGGGCACTCATTCGGCGCTGTTCGGCCCGGTCAAGTATTCAATCCTGCCTCAAACCCTGCACGACGATGAGCTGGTGGGTGGCAATGGTTTGGTCGAGATGGGCACGTTCTTGTCCATTTTGGCTGGCACCATTGGTGCCGGGATCATGTTGTCTTCCAGCCATTACGCAATGGTGGTGTCGGTGGTGATTGTGTCGGTGGCCGTCCTGGGCTATCTGGCCAGTCGCGCCATTCCGGGGGCGCCTGCTGATACACCCGATTTGCGCCTGAACTGGAACATTTTCAGCGAGTCCTGGGCCACGTTGAAAATGGGCCTGAATCAGACGCCAGCGGTGTCGCGCTCTGTGGTGGGCAATTCGTGGTTCTGGTTTGTCGGGGCCATTTACCTGACGCAAATTCCGGCTTACGCCAAAGAGTGGCTGTACGGCGATGAAACCGTGGTTACGCTGATTCTTACGGTGTTCTCGGTGGGGATCGCATTAGGCTCGATGCTGTGCGAGAAGCTGTCGGGTCGTAAAGTCGAGATCGGTCTGGTGCCCTTTGGCTCGTTCGGCCTGACCGTGTTCGGCCTGTTGCTGTGGTGGCACTCCGGGCACATGCCGCACAACATTCAGGCCAGCGACTGGCTGGACGTATTGGGTTTCAGCCAGGCGTGGTGGGTGCTGTTCGATATTCTGGGGCTGGGCGTGTTTGGCGGGTTCTACATCGTGCCGCTCTATGCGCTGATTCAGTCGCGCACCGCTGAAAACGAGAGGGCGCGGGTGATCGCGGCCAACAATATTTTGAATGCGCTGTTTATGGTGGTCTCGGCCATCGTTACGATTTTGCTGTTGAGCGTGGCCAAGCTGACCATTCCGGAGTTGTTTCTGGTGGTGTCGCTGTTGAACATCGCGGTTAACACGTACATCTTCAAAATCGTGCCCGAGTTCAGCATGCGCTTCATGATCTGGCTCCTGAGCCACTCCATGTACCGCGTGCAGCACAAAAACCTCGATGCAATCCCGGATGAGGGGGCGGCGTTGCTGGTATGCAATCACGTATCGTTTGTGGATGCGTTGTTGATAGGCGGCGCGGTGCGTCGACCCATTCGCTTTGTGATGTATTACAAAATCTACAATTTGCCGGTGCTCAACTTTATCTTCCGCACGGCCGGTACGATTCCGATTGCCGGGCGCGGTGAGGATGAAGCGATTTATGAGCGCGCTTTCAAAAAAATTGCGGAGTATTTGAAGGACGGCGAATTGGTGTGCATCTTCCCGGAAGGCAAGCTCACCACGGATGGCCAGATCAATGAATTCAAGGCAGGGGTTACGCGAATACTGGAGCAAACACCGGTGCCGGTGATTCCAATGGCCTTGCAGGGGTTGTGGGGCAGTTTCTTCAGTCGCGACCCGAACAAAGGTTTTTTACGCAGGTTGTGGTCGCGGGTGACTTTGGTGGCCGGTGAGCCGGTAGCGCCGTCTGAGGCCACGCAAAAATTATTGCGTGAGCGGGTGATGCAGTTGCGAGGTCAGAACCTGTAGTGACTGACGCAGGCTGCGAAGGGGGTGTGAATACCCATTCGCAGCCTGCGGCAGCGACTACACGGATGAGTGAGCGCTTATGCGCTCACTTTCAAACCGATCAACCCGGCAATGATCAGCGCAACGCTGGCCAGCCGGAACAGCGCCATCGATTCGCCAAACAAAATGATGCCGGCGATCACCGTGCCCACCGCACCTACACCGGTCCAGATGGCGTAAGCGGTGCCCAACGGCAGCTCTTTCATGGCCAAACCCAACAGGCCCAAGCTGACCGCCATCGCGGCAATCGTCAGTGCAGTGGGGAGAGGGCGGCTGAAGCCGTCGGTGTATTTCAGGCCTACGGCCCAGCCAACTTCAAATAGACCGGCGAAAAACAGAATAATCCAGGACATGGTTGCCTCCATCAATTGATGGGGTCGTCCCCAGAAAGTCACTCGATGAGTCGCGAGGTCGTCCTCGCAGTGCGCAGTATATTGCCCATGATTGTTCTGACAGGCAACTCTGATTTTTCATGTACGCCTTCTATTAAAGAAGGCTGCTGGCGGGCGACATTGCATCGCAGGCCAGCCTTGCCTTCTTTATAGGCGCGGGGGCTAAGGGTTATTCGATACCTTGAGGCACTTCTTCGCCACCCAGCGCTTCGAACAACTGTGGCAAGAATTCGCCGAAGGTCAGCATCATCAGGGTGAAGCTGGCATCTTGTTGGCCCAGATCGTCATCACCGCCGTTCTGCTCGGCCTCGTCTTGCAGCAGGTCTTCGAACTTCAGGCGCTTGACCACCAGTTTGTCGTCCAGCACGAACGACAGCTTGTCCTGCCAGGCCAGTGACAGTTGAGTGACGACTTTGCCGGTGCTCAGGTGCAACTGGATTTCGTCGCTGGTCAGGTCCTGACGCTTGCAACGGATGATGCCGCCGTCTTCATGGGTGTCACGCAGCTCGCATTCGTCGAGTACGAAGAAGTTATCAGCCGCTTTTTGGGTTTTGACCCATTCCGTCATGGTGGCACTTGGCGCGACTTTGACGGCCAACGGGCGAACAGGCAGCGAACCAACGACTTCGCGCAGCGTGGACAGCAAGTCTTCGGCGCGCTTTGGGCTGGAGGCGTTAACCAGAATCAAACCCTGTTTAGGCGCAATGGCGGCGAAGGTCGCCGAGCGACGAATAAAGGCGCGCGGCAAGAAGGCCTGGATGATTTCATCCTTGAGCTGGTCGCGCTCCTTCTTATAGACCTTGCGCATTTGCTCGGCTTCGATCTCTTCGACCTTTTCCTTTAAGGCATCGCGCACAACGCTGCCGGGCAGGATGCGTTCTTCTTTACGGGCGGCGATCAGCAGGAAGTCCTGGCTGACATGCACCAGGGGCGCGTCTTCGCCTTTGCCGAAAGGGGCGACGAAACCGTAGGTGGCTAATTCCTGACTTGAACAGGCGCGGGCCAGTTTGGTGGCCAGTGCAGTTTCCAGCACCTGCGCATCAAAAGGCAGATCTTGGGTCAGGCGATAGATAAGCAGGTTTTTGAACCACATGGGGTGAATCACTCCTTTATACAAAGACGGCATTATTCGCTTCATGAGCTGATAGGCCAACCCTGCGCTAAGCCTTTGTCACGCATAAGAAAATTATTTTAAAAAGTGCTTGCCAGACTCAAGGTCGCTCCGTAGAATGCGCGCCACACCGAGAGTGAAAGGGTGATTAGCTCAGCTGGGAGAGCATCTGCCTTACAAGCAGAGGGTCGGCGGTTCGATCCCGTCATCACCCACCATTCGCTCACAGTGTTACGCGCAGCGGTAGTTCAGTCGGTTAGAATACCGGCCTGTCACGCCGGGGGTCGC
>NZ_LLWJ01000051.1:0-75561 GCF_001529285.1 Pseudomonas sp. TAA207
ACAAAGCCAAATGCGCTGGGACCTGTTCGACCGTCTGGTGCGCTTTGAAGACAACACCCTCAGCGTCGACTACGCCTACGACCCGCTGGGACGGCGACACCCTGGCCTGGGAAAGCAGCCCGGCCCAGGCCGATGGCGCGGCGGGTAAAACAGTCCACTACCTCTACGAACCCGGCACCTTCGTCCCCGTGGCTCAGGCGATGCGGCATCAACCGATCCGCCTGTTGGCGCAGCCTAACTACGAAAGCGCCTACGATATAGATCAAGACCCGCTGTGGACGCACACGCCCCAAGCGCTACCGATTGACGTGTTGACCTGGTACCAGTGCGACCACTTGGGTACGCCGCAAGAACTGACCGACCCCAACGGCCAACTCGCCTGGAGTGCGCAGTACAAAGCCTGGGGTGAGATAAAAGAACAACGTTCGAAATGGGCGCAGCGTGAAGGGCTGAAAATCCGATCAGATTTCAGGGCCAGTACCACGATCACGAAACGGGGCTGCACTACAACCGCTATCGGTACTATGATCCACGGGTCGGGCGGTTTATCAGCAAAGACCCGATCAGCTATGCCGGTGGGTTGAATCTTTATGCGTATGCGCCGAATCCGGTGGAATGGGTTGATCAGCTGGGGCTAGCATCAAGCGCCGCAAATGCAACTCATATCACCTATCAAGGTATCGACTCAAAGACAGGGAAGCCTTATATAGGCTATGCAAGTATGCAAGGAAATAAAACAGGCGCTGAGGTTTTAAAATATCGTTATGGCGGCGATTATTCACGTTTTGCAGGTGGTGCACCAGAAGTCTTATATACGGGACATGGCCAACCTGGAAAAGATACTGCCCGCGGGTTAGAGCAACGCCGTTTTGAGCAATTAGGCAGGCTTGAGGGAACTGCAAACAAACAAAATCCAGTAGGTGCTGGCAATGCACGAAATAAAGAGTATATGTCAGCAGCAGATAGCTATTTAGAAAAAGAGAACTTAAGTGGACCCAAGTCGGGACTACCATTCAATTGCAAACTAAAAAAGTGAGACTGGCACAATGAAAAAAAGAATAACTTGGAAAGCTGGCGCATTTATTGTGATCGAGCTTGAGAGTGGCCTATTTACAGTAGCTCAAATGATTGCAAGTGCGATCATGCGGTTTTATGATATAAAGTCAGACAAGGATGAGTGGGAAGATGTAAGCTGGCCTGAAGTAAAGCCACTCTTCCAAGTATTCGTAGGAACTGTAGTTCAAAGAGATTTAGGTATCAGGAAAATCGCTATTGAATCTATAGCTTCCCTCCATGATAATATCAATCCTTACTGGATAAAGCCCTACACTTCAATGGATGCTCTACATTACAATGCCACTTCTAATAGCTTTCCATTCCTTGGAGGAAAGCTTATAGACCTAGGCATAGGTAATGATAGAGAAACTACAACAGCCCCAGTATTAAAGCATGATTTGTCTGTATCCAAAGACAGAGAAACTATTGAGCTCTATGAGTTAACGAATATGTGGGGCAGTCATGACTTGAATGACAGATTGGTTAGGTATTTTAATACCGGAATTAACAGAGATGATCTTAAGTTCGAGGTATTTCCGGGGGTTTGGGTAGATCGCGAGAAACTTCGCCCTTTAACCCGCAGGCTGCCAGAGCCCCTCAGATAAAGCTGAATCTACGCCGACAGAGAGAGATGACATTCTCTGATACTACTCCGCAAACACAGCGATTAACCGATTGCCGGTATTGGTCATAAAGTCACCTGTACTGGGGCGAGGCGGAGTTACGTAAGGCAGCGCGACTACTCCAAGGAAGGGATTACAGATGCCCCCGCGGACATGAAAACAGCGTGTCGTTCCGCACTGATTGCCAGTGGCCCTAAAGGCGCAGTCAAGCGTTGAACCGCTACACCGTTCTTTAAAAACTGAGACTGCGCTGGGACTTGTTCGACCGTCTGGTGCGCTTTGAAGACAACACCCTCAGCGTCGACTACGCCTACGACCCGCTGGGGCGGCGCATCCATAAAAATACTCCAACGCCCACCACAATCATCGCCCGGAAGCCGGCTCACACTGGAACCAAAACGAACGAGCGCGTAAACAACGCGAACTGGGTTGCGGCTTCACCCTCTTCGGTTGGGACGGCGACACCCTGGCCTGGGAAAGCAGCCCGGCCCAGGGCGATGGCGCGGCGGGCAAAACAGTCCACTACCCTAAAAAGGGAAGATATCACGGTCCTAAACCTTTATATGAAAACCCAGGGCATCATGATCCGTCTTCGGGGAACTTTAGAGGTGGAGGGTCAAAAACATCAGTTCTTCCTAAAGATGCAGAGTCGCTGTACAAAAAAGCAATCCCGGACGCAGAAGGTAAGCACTGGTATGCGATGGATGAAAATGGAGTTACTCACCGTTTTGGGAACAGTAATGACGGAAACGTTCATTAGAATGGCGACACATCGCAGAACCGTGGTATCCCAGTACCTCCTGAAGTCGATAAAAGGTTCGTATCCATGAAAAAGGATTACTTGTGTGGGAGGTATAAGAAATGAAATATCCCATCATTGAAATTGGGCTTAATCTCTCAACTGTCGGCGATTACTTGTTCTCACAGTGCAGATTTGTTTTTCAGTCTGTGAATGTTGGCGATTATGAACAAATAGTTCTTGCAAAAAACCTTCTGTTCTCACTTGAGGACTTAGAAGCGCGCCTTGATAATGTCTATGCCGAAGAGTGCTTTGCTGAAGAAATTAACGATAGATTGGACCTCGTAATAAAATATGATATTCGCAACTGCTGCCTTCCTCTTGGTATTGAATCTTTCGATGGCTATAAAGCCGCCTTTTTCAAACTGTTAGGCGAGCACCACATTGCAATAAGACCATGGGGGAGCAGTCTATTTATTGAGAAGCTAGATCCTTTGCAGTATCGAGACACAATAAATAACAACATATCTTGTCTAAGAGAGCGCATAACTGCAAATAAAGGGGGCGGGAGGCTGCAAGAGAGTGACAGCCATCAGGGCCGGTGAGATACAGACTCGCACGGACTATGCCATTATCTAGAAAGCAGGATGGCAAGTTGAAACTTATAAAGCCTGGGGTGAAATAAAAGAACAGTGCTCAGAATGGGCGCAGCGTCAAGGCCTGAAAAACCCGATCCGCTTCCAGGGTCAGTACCACGATCATGAAACGGGGCTGCATTACAATCGCTATCGGTACTATGATCCACGGGCTGGGCGGTTTATCAGTAAAGACCCGATCAGCTATGCGGGTGGATTGAATCTGTATGCGTATGCGCCTAATCCTACGGGGTGGGTTGATCCGCTGGGACTGGCTCGTTGTAAGTGTGAAGTTGGAGCTGATACAAATCGACGCTCACCAGAACCTATTTATAAAACCACTAAAGACGCTAAAAAAGCGGCCGAATCCTTAGGGTTCAAAAAAGTTAACGAGACTGTTCATGGAGGTCAAGCAGTATTCAAAAGGGGGAATGATTTCATTACTCGAGATCTTGATGGACATAATGGAGGAGCCTGGAAAATGGCAAGCTCGGTGAAGGCGCTTGGAAGCCGCGAGTCAAGAAGCGGCACTTTTGACATCAACTTAAATCGTATTGGAAATTAAAATGAATAGCACCTCGAAGAATCCAGAATGGGTTACAAAAGGAAAAACAATTAAGCAGCTGATTAAGGAGTTGCAGTCATTTGAGGATCAAGACTTCATGGTGGAGATTTCCATCGATGGAGGGGATACACATAAACCCATTAGTCTTGTTAAAAAGTCCGGTGACGTTTGCTTGTTAGTAAATAGTGAAATATGACCGTGAATGAATGAGCCTGTGACAGCACAGGCTCAATTTTTCGTTACTTCTGAAGTATCGAACATCGTTTTTACCCTTGCTGTTTTTGGTTTTTATGTGTTCTTGGCCGCATGGAAAAAAACAATCTATGAGGAGAGCAATGGTGAGCAGCGCCCGCCTTTAAATAAGAGCGATTACTGAAGAGTAGCGCATGAGATTTTCTATATCGGGTGAGATAGATGCTGCCGCTGGTGATACTGAGCATATTACTAATGAATCAGCTCGTATATGGCAAGTCTGCTAATGCCGCCAGCGGGCTGGGTGTGGAAACCTTCGCCTTCGACCCGGCAAGCAACTTACTGAATGAGAAAACTCAGCAGGTACGTAGTCCGCTGGAACAAAACCCCAACCCGATCAGATTTCAGGGCCAGTACCACGATCATGAAACGGGGCTGCACTACAACCGCTATCGGTACTATGATCCACGGGTTGGGCGGTTTATCAGTAAAGATCCGATCAGCTATGCGGGTGGGTTGAATCTGTATGCGTATGCGCCCAATCCTACGGGGTGGGTTGATCCGCTGGGGTTAAGATGCGATAGCCCTTCTCAAAAGTTAAAGCGCAAACTATCTGCTTTGCAGGGCGCAGAAAAATCTGCTGAGCGTATACGTAAGCTGCCAGATGGTCGTATCAGGTATTACGATAAAGAAGCATTAGCCAGGACGTCTGGACCTACTAGAGGGAGGTCACATGTTACTGAATACAACCCGGCTACTGGCCAAGTGCGTACATGGGAGGAGACTTATGATCATTTCGGGAAGGTAAACCGTGTTCATCCAAAAATGGCTAATGGGACGTTATTAGAACTGCCACACTACCCTCCAACTAAAACAGATATCGATCAAGGACTCTCGAATTCGAACGGCCGAGCCATAAATAATTGTCAGTGTAGGTGCTAATCGTGAAAAGCAATGAAAGAGAGATTAAATTACTTGAGGAAATAGTCGCTCATATAGAGTCTGTACCTTATAATCCCCCGCTGTGCGCCAAATATATATATGCCAAGCATTTAGATGAATGCGTGTATGAGTTTGAGGATGAGCGGCTCAATGAAATTTTCGATGTACTAGGTGGTATGAGTGCAGGCGAGGAGTTTTTTTATTCTAAAGAGGAAGTGTTGACAATGTTGAATGATCATCTAGATACTTTAAATGTAAACGCTTGTAAATGAGGTCTGTGGGTGGGTGAATGGTCTTAACAATGATTTTTTAGTATGTAAATTTAGCTGCCTAAGGTACAAAGCATTCATGATGCTGGATGCTATAGAACGATCCATCGACATGATGGAAAATTTTAAATACCTGAAAATGAAAGAGTAACTTTAAAAGACGCCGCAACCCAAGCCAGAGCTAAGCTTTAACGTCACTAGAACAATATTTTATGAAAAACATCATCTGCCTAGGCGACGTCACTACTCACGGAGGCTCTGCGCTCGAAGCTGTTTCCAATACTGTCCTCAATGGAATCCCATCGCATGGATCGGCCACATGGTCAGTTGCCCATTGTGCAAGGGGATTCTCCCCATTGCCGAGGGCACAGCTACTTACTCCGTTGAAGGAATTGGCGTTGCACTCGATGGAATGAAAGCAGCGCGTGGTGCCGCACTGATTGCCAGCGGCTCTAAAGGTGCAGCCAACCGTTGAACTGCAAAACCGTTCTTTAAAAGCTGAGCCGGTATGGATTGATATTCACTGTTGGCACAACGGTCAACAAAGCCAAATTCACTGGGACCTGTTCGAGCGTCTGGTGCGCTTTTAAGAGAGCACACTCAGCGTCAACTACGCCTACGGCGCCGCTGGGGCGGCGCTCCAACGCCCACCACACACATCGCCCGCAAGCCGGCTCACACTGGAACCAAAACGAACGGGCGCGCAAACAGCGCGAACTGGGTTGCGGCTTCACTCTGTTCGGCGGGTACGGCGATACCCTGATACGAGATATTGATAGGCACAATGGGGCGCACCGAAAAGGGCAGGTTCTGTGAAAGAACTAGACAGCCGTGATTTAAGAAGTGGTACATATGTTGTCAATTTAAATCGAATTGGAAGTTGAGTTGAATGAAGTTTCGAAGTATCCAAAGTGGGTGGTTCAAAGAAAAACAATTAAACAGTTAATCAAGGCGCTTCAAACGTTTGAAAATCAGGATCTTGTTGTTGAGATATCTGTTGACGGGGGTGAGGTTCATAAGCCCATCAGCCTGATTAAAAAATCTGGCGGGGTGTGTTTGTTGGTCAATTGCGAGATGCAGACCTGAATTAAAGAGCCTGTGAGGGTGCAGGTTTGTCTTTTCATTTGTGGCGCCTGGCATGACGTCAGGCACCCCTGAGGCGCGCTTGGCCGTTGTTTAAAACGTTGCTTTTGCTTGCAGCCCCATCACCAGTGCGTTTTGAATCTGTTCGCCAGAGAAAGCACCGGGCTCGATGATGTATTGCAGATCCGGGCGTAATAACAGCCAGGGTGTAGCCTGATAGCCGTAGCTGATTTCCAGCAATTGTTCGCCCGAGTCGAGGTTGGGTACAAACTCACCGTGGGCTATTGCAGCACTTTCCAGAACCTCGCGGCTGCGCGGATTGGGCACTGCGCGACCATAGCCGATGGCAAGGGTGTCGTGCGGGCGCCCCGCGAATGGCTTGTTCAGCACCATCCCCACGCCATACCACTTGGTAAACGGTGATGCAGCACTGCTCGCTGCCGAATACTGTCCAAACACATGCACGCTACGACCTTTGGCAGTGGTTGAGTTCCACACCGCCTGGTCGACCAGCAAGTAGTGTCCACCCCGGCCGGCTACCTCTTTATCACTGCCAATGCGTTTGGCATCGGAGCTGTCGTAGTAATACCCCAGTTTGTATTCGCCAGGCAGTTCGCTTTGTTGTTTGTACACCAACTCGATTGGCACCACAGTGCCAGTGGTGTGCTTGGGCCCCAAGTGCCAGGCTCGACTGGAGTTGCCGTTGCTGGATGGGTCGACGTTGAAGGCCGCCACTCGCAGTTGCCAAGAGGGCGAGAGGTCGTATTTGATGCGAACGCCCAGATGCGCATTGGGGTAGTTGGACCAGCCACTGCCGCCTGACATGTTCAGTGGATGGCCGCAAAAACCTGCGTTCATGAAGTTGCACAGGATGCCGCTGTCCAGGCCGCCGATGTCATTGCCCATTGCCATGTAGCCAAGCTTGACGTTCAGGGCCGGGGTAAACAGGCTGCGCTCGTAACTCAGCTCAGTGAGACGGGTGTACAGCCCGCCGTAGTTTTCCTGGATGGGGAGGCGGTTTCCTACCAAGTCTTCGGATGCGCTGTTACCTCTTCGGTCATTGAGGGTGATTTGCACCTTGCCCGCGTTGTCCAGCCCATACAGTTTTGAGAGGTCAAACTGCACGCCCAACTTGATGTTTTGCGAGTAACGGGCCGAGCGGTGCAGTCCGCCGTGCAGGTTATAGGCGGTTTCACCGGTGTAATCGGCAGTGAACTTGAGCCCGTCATCTTCCAGTTGATGACGCAGGCCGCCCCAATTGCCGCTGAGGGTTTTGCGTGAGAACACATCCGTATCGTTATCAGCCACATCTGCAAACGCAGGTTGAGACATGGCGCAGGCAAGTCCGACCAGAAGACCTGGTATCAACGGAGCGCGGTGGGGAAGGGACAAGTATGAGTGCTTCATGTAAAACCTTCTAACACTTAAACAGAACGCGGCGCCCGAAGACGCCGCGTGGAGGGACTAACCGAGGCTTATGGCAATGCGTAGGCCATGACGTAGTCACCACGATCAGGTGACTGTCGGGCACCGCCAGCCGTGATGACGATGTACTGCTTGCCGGTTTTCGGCGAAACATAGGTCATCGGGCCGCCTTGGCTGCCGACGGGCAGGCGTGCTTTCCAGATTTCATCACCGTTGCCGCTGTTGAATGCCCGCAGGTAGAAGTCCTGTGTGCCCGCGATGAAAATCAGCCCGCCCTGAGTGGAGAGGGTGCCGCCCAGCGTGGGTAGACCCACAGGAATCGGCAAGTGCATGCGGATGCCCATCGGCCCCGTGTCTTCAACAGTGCCGACCGGCACTTGCCACGCGATCTTTTGCGTTTTCATGTCAATGGCGGTCAGGGTGCCAAAAGGCGGTGCCTGGCATGGAATACCCGCGACGGACAAGAAACGGTTTTTATTGACCGCATACGGCGTGCCTTTGAGCGGCACTGCGCCCATGCCGGTGTTGAGCGCTTCACCGCCGCTAGAAGCTTTGGCATCTTTTGCCTGTGGAACCATTTGGCTCCACAAACCCAGACGCATGTCGTTGATGAAAATGAAACCGTGAACCGGGTCTGTCGAGATACTGCCCCAGTTCATGCCGCCCAATGAGCCGGGAAAGCTCAGCGACACATCGGTGCCCGGCGCTGTGTACAAACCGTCGTAGCGCATTTTTTTGAAGTCGATGCGGCACAGCAATTGGTCAAACGGTGTAGCCCCCCACATGTCGGATTCAGTCAGGTGTTGTGCGCCGATTTGCGGCATCCCCACGGACAAAGGCTGGGTAGGGGAGTACGGCTCGTTCGGGATGTCGGCGGCCTTGACCGGGACCTCTTGGACATCGGTCAACGGCTGGCCGGTCTTGCGATCAAGGACGTAGATCTGGCCCGCTTTGGTGCCGATCACCACAGCAGGTACTGTGCTGCCGTCGGCTTTATCGAAATCAATCAGGCTGGGCTGCATAGGCAAGTCAAAATCCCAGAGGTCGTTATGCACCGTCTGGTAGACCCACTTCTCATCGCCTGTTGTCGCGTCCAGCGCCAGGATCGAAGCACCGTATTTGTGGTTCAGTGCTGTGCGTTCAACCCCATAGATATCCGTAGACGAGCTGCCCATTGGCAGAAACAGCGTGTTCATCTGTGGATCGTAGGACATCGGTGCCCAGCTGTTCGGCGTACTGCGCACATAGGTGCTGTCCGAAGCGGGTGCCTGCTTGTCTTCAGGGTTGCCCGGATCGAACGCCCAGCGCATGTTCCCGCTGATGACGTCAAAGCCGCGAATCACGCCACCCGGCATGTCGGTCTGAACGTTGTCAGCGACCCGACCGCCAACCACCACGGTCGTACCGGCCATCAGCGGCGCGGAAGACAATTGGTAATACGAGTCTGGCACGTTGCCAAGACCGGCTTTGAGATCCACCTGACCCTTGTTGCCAAAGCCTTGGCAGAACTCGCCGGTGTCGGCGTCAACGGCAATCAGGCGCGCATCAATGGTGTTGGTCAGCACGCGACGCTGGCAATTGGCCCCGGCCGGTACGGTGGCAGCCATAATCGGCGAGCTATTGGCTTGTGTCGGCTGGGCAATCGGTGCGGTGGCATCGAAGTAGGCCATGCCGCGGCAACGTTGCCACACCGCTGATTGAGCGTTGATCTGGTTTTTCCACAACTCTTTGCCCGTGTCGGCATCGAGTGCGATCAGGTTATTGTGGGGCGTGCAGATAAACACTTTGTTGCCCACTTGCAGTGGCGTCAGTTGGTCTTCTGCACCGTTACCGTCGCTGATGGCCACGTCACCGGTGTGGTAGGTCCACGCCACTTTTAGTTGATTAACGTTGTCACGGTTGATTTGGTCCAGCGCAGCGAAGCGGCTGCCACCTTCGGTATTACCGTAGTGGCTCCAGTCCTTCTGCTCGTGGCCAGGATCGACTGCGGTCAACCCTGGGCCATTGCCGGTCGGGGAAACACTTGGATGAGCGACGAACATATTGCCCGCAGCCACTACCAGCAATACAGCCAGTACCCCGGCGATTGCATAAGCGCGGTGACCGGGTGTGCGCCCGGCAGCGCGGATTAGCTGCGGATAGATCAGCAACACCACAAGGCCGATGGCACTGAACATGAACAGGCGCGAAAACAGGGGCCAGAAGTGCAGGCCTGCATCAGCCACCGCCCATACCAGGCTGGCCACAAGAAACACGCCATACAGCCAGGCGCCGACGGGTTTGCGCAAAGCAATCAGGCCGCCGGATACAAACATGGCGACACCGGCGCAGAGGAAATACCAGGAGCCGCCCAGCGACACCAGTTGGATGCCTCCGACTGCCAGTGCAATGCCGAGCAAGGCAATGACGATGCCCAACCCAATGGAAATAAATGTGGAAGCGCGCGCGCGCTTTTTTGCAGTCATGCGTGTGGGTCTCGCGTAGGAAGAGTCTTTGATTAGATGATTAGCTTGCTAAGTATAAAGTTGTTACAAATCGGGATGCCAGTAAAAAATACCAGCCTCTTTTGAACCCAGTGTGCGTAAGGACAAGCGGGCAAAGAATCAGATGATTCTTAAAGCATCAGCCGATGCTTTATTGCCCGTGCACAGACCACTCGCTGAACGCCGCGATGCTTTGCTCAATGGCCTGGATGAGGGTGGGGGCGTCTTGCCACAGCGAGTCGTCAACCGATTCAGAAAAAATCTCCAGCACACAATCACCGGCGTAACCGCTCGCTGCCAGTGCGCCCAGCAGTGCTTTAAAGGGGATTTCCCCGTCACCCAGCGCGCGACGATCATGCAATGAACGAGGTCTGCGCCAGTCAGCCAGCTGCACAATAAACAGCTTGTGCGCGCTGATGCTGGTTAGCAGTCCTGCATCCTGCCAACTGTTGTACAAGTCCAGGCAAAGGCCGAAGTGCGGGTGGTTGACCGCACTTGCCATCGCTTGCGCCTGACTGAAGGTGAAAAGCACCGAGTTACGGTTCATTAACGAGGGGCCCAGTGCTTCGAGCGCGATACGCATGCCCTGGCGCTCGGCATGCACGGCCAATGTTTGATAATGCTCAACGCAACCGTCCCACACCCGGGCTTCATTGCCGCTGCTGTCAGCACCGGTGTTGGTGATCAGGGGCAGCCCCGGCCAAAAGGGGCTGAAGCGCTCCACTGACATCATCAATTGCTCAAGCCGGAGCTGGGGGTTGCTCGGCTGGGGCGCCGAGGCAGACGGAAAAATGGTCAATGTACGTGGCTGTATTGAGGTAATGCGTACGCCACTTTCCTTGATCTGCTCCAGTTGTTCGCGCGCGCGTCCTGTATCGTCAGACAGTTTCTTTTCAGCAATTTCCAGCGCGCAACCCAATCTCAGGCAGAGCTGCAAGTCTTGTTCCAGAGTAAGCGGGGACGTAGTGATCTGACTGAGAGCCAAGGGCTGCATGATGACCTCTGTGGTTTGACGCGACTGCCAATTCAGAGCTTGCGCCTGATCTAAAAGTTCAGCATGCAGGCACTTTGATGCCGATGTGTGCTATTGCTTGCCCCACGGCATGGCGCCGTTTCAAGGAGTGAACATGCAGGTCAAACACCGCATTGCAATTGTGGGTTGTGCTTTTTTGCTTGCCGCATTGTCGGGCTGCGCCCACAACCCTCAATTTAAGGGCCAATCGGTCACCGACCCTGTGTTGCGCAAGGATGTGATGAAAAGCGTCGAGTTGCTGTTCTCGGCCATGACTCAATGTGGCTCGATTGACACTGTTACTACGACTATTGCCGCCATCAGTCAGCAATCATCAGGGGCTATCGACCGGGCCACTGAAACCTGGGACGTCACAGGTTGTGGCACGTCCACGTCTTATAAAGTCGAGCTGCGTTCGGATGCCAGAGGTGAAACGGACTACTCGGTTTCGCCCCGGCTGTGACGCCTCGCAGGGCTAAAGGCGCTTATTTGACCTGTGGCAAGGGCATTTAAGCCAAAGACTGCTTTACTGGACCGCATGACTTTTGAGCTGCCCGTCATCCTGCAAGCGATGACGGACACGACAGACTTCTAATCGGATAAAGGAAAGCCACCATGAAAGCGCTCACTTATCAGGGGCCCGGTCAAAAAGCATGGGCCGACATCCCCAAACCCGTTATCGACAAGCCCACTGACGCCATTGTGCGCATTCTGCACACCACCATTTGCGGCACCGACCTGCACATCCTCAAAGGTGACGTGCCTGCGGTCACGCCGGGCCGGGTACTGGGTCACGAAGGGGTCGGGATAGTAGAAGCCGTGGGGCCAGCCATCCGTAATTTCAAACCCGGCGACCACGTACTGATTTCCTGTGTAACTTCCTGCGGCAGTTGTCCAAACTGCCGGCGCCAGATGTATTCCCATTGCGCTGACGGCGGCTGGATTCTCGGCCACATGATTGACGGTACGCAGGCCGAATATGTACGCATCCCCCATGCAGATAACAGCTTGTACCCTGTCCCTGAGGGGGCCGATGAGCAAGCGCTGGTGATGCTGAGTGACATCTTGCCGACCGGCTTTGAAATTGGGGTGCTCGCTGGCAAGGTCAAGCCAGGAGACAGCGTGGTGATTGTCGGTGCAGGGCCAGTGGGCATGGCCGCGCTATTAACCGCGCAGTTTTATTCCCCGGGCCAGTTGATCATGGTCGACGGCGACAGCAATCGGCTTGAAGTGGCTACACGTTTCGGTGCGACTCACGTCATCGACATCAAGACCGAAAACGCGGTTGAACGCATTTTTGAATTGACCGGCGGTGTGGGCGTGGACGTTGCGATCGAAGCCGTCGGTATTCCTGCATCGTTTGATACCTGCCAGTCGGTGATTGCGCCCGGGGGCAATATTGCTAACGTCGGCGTGCATGGTAAAAGTGTGGAACTGCACCTTGAGAAGTTGTGGATTCAAAACATTAATATTTCCACCGGGCTGGTTAATACAAATACCACCCCGATGTTGATGAAGACCGTACAGTCCGGGAAAGTCGATGCGGGCAAATTGATTACTCACCGTTTTGCGCTGGGCGATATTCTTCAAGCCTATGAAGTCTTTAGTAATGCCGCCCAGGAAAAAGCCATGAAAGTGATACTTACGCAACAGTAAGGGGATCTAGATAATCCCGTACCTGCCTGGGTAAAGGCGGGTTGGTCCTTGCGCAGACCCGGTGCCAGACAGTGTCAGGCACCGGGTGGCGTTAATGTGGTCGGTCGATTATTAAGCCTGCCGCGACGGCATTAAACATTCAGCCCTTATGGCGACGTAGGATGTTTGGTTTTATGAGTTATTGCGCTTTTCTTTTTGACAGTCGCCGCCTGCGCAACTATGTTTCTTGCGGCGCAAGTTACGTCATTGCCATCTTTGATAATAGGGAAATGTTCAGATGAAAAAGCACATTGTTTTAGTCGGCGCTGCCGGTTTGTTTGCACTCTCGACACTGGCTCAGGCCGCAGACGCCAAGCAGCCTGTTTCTGCATGGACCTGTGAGAGTTTTCTTGCCGTAGATGAGAGTTTTCGACCTACCGCAGTGGGTTTGGGCGAGGCGGTGAACAAGTCTGGCAAAGTTGAAGATGCGGTGCTGGACGTGGCGGGTGTAGAAAAAATCACGCCACTGGTGGTGACGGCCTGCGAGAAAGATAAAAAAGCCAGCTTCGTGCAAAAACTCAAAGAAGAGTGGGCCAAAGTCAAAAAAGACGTTTAAGGTTCCACGCCTGCACGTGTTGCGAGTGCAGGCATTTTTGCCCCCTTGCCCGCTGTCGCTCTGATTGATATTTCGTTGAATTTCTCTGTCTGCTGACGCTCTACATCCTTGCAGCCGTTTTTGGGCCGCTTGCGGCCGTAGTAGACTGCTCGCGTTGTGTCTTTATTTGTCAGGGGAATTTCATGCTAATCAGATCATTGGCCGAACTTGATCGCATTCGAGACGAGTGCAAATCCATGGTCACCCGGCGTTCTGCGGTCTCCGCAGGGGCCGCCGCCGTTCCGATCCCCGGACTGGACATCGGCACTGATGTGGCCTTGCTGGTTGAGATGTTGCCAGCCATTAACAGCAAATTCGGACTGACACCTCAACAGATCGAGCAGTTGGATACCCGCTCCAAGCGCTTGATCGTGGTGGCTGCCTCTGGCATTGGCAGCGAGATTATTGGCAAGTTCGTCAGCCGTACCCTGGTGATGTCCTTGTTGCGCAAGATGGGGGTCAAGGTCGCGACCAAATCCATTACCCGTTTCATTCCCTTGGTAGGGCAGGCCGTGGCCGCCACCATCAGTTTTGGGGTGATGAAGATGGTCGGCAACGATCACGTCGAAGATTGCTACCAAGTCTGTCGCCAGGCACTGCTCGACGAAGCCAAACAATCGACGGTGATTGAAATTGGCCCCGAAGACTACGCACACGTTGAATCACCAACTCATCCGTAAACCCAGCGAACCACTGATAGCCTCTTGATTGCGACTGTCGATGTTGGTGCTGTAGTCGGTGCTGGCATACACGCTGATGCTGGGGTTGAGGTGAGCGACAATGCCTGCGCCCATGTCCATAGTGCTGGCACTGTGATCGGTTTTAAGCGCTTGTTGCCCATCGAAACGGGTGGCGTCCCGCCCCCCGAAACTGCGCCATACGTTAGCGCGCACGTAAGGTTCTACAGGTACATCGGCTACGGTATAGGCGCCTTTGAGGCGTGCCCCGGCGCGACCTTTTAAATAATCCTGAGTGTCAAAACCAACGCGAGAGATGCCGTCACTGGCCGTGTCCATTGAGACGCGCTGGCCTATGAGTTGCAGTTGAGGCTCAATGTGCCAGTGCGTCGACAGCGCGACGGGATAGCCCGCTTCTGCGGACACGCTGGCGGCATGCCCGTCCAGGTCCAGCTTGACGCCGCGTTCTGACCGGCTGCGACCGTCATAACGCGTGCCCATCGCAACAATATCCAGGTAAGCCGATTGCGGGCTGATCAGGGTCCAGTAAGCGCCCAGGCTATCGCCATCGAGGCGTACATCGCCGGCCTTGTTGTCTTCGAAACCCCCATTAAATCCGCGCACATCGCCGTTCAGGCGTGCATGGCTGATGAATAATCCGACGCGCTGCCGATAACCATTGGCGTGTGTAAAACCGTAGATATCGTGGCCCACCTGATAACCATTGATCGAGCCATCGAAGCTGGGTGCCACCGTACCTGACCAGCTTTGACGCACCGAGCTGCCAAAAGCCCGTACCCATCCGCCCGGCAGCGCGCCGGTTTCGGTCAACAAACTCTGTTCACCCTGGCGTTCGTGAAAGGTGCCTAGTGTGGTCTGGGCCAGTAGTGCCGCAACCGGAGGCACGACGGCATACAGCGGCACTTCCTGGCGATACAGCACAATGCTTTGCCCTGGGGCAGCGACGGGCAGAGCAGGCGTACCGACCGCCGCTATCGGAGGCGGTTGCACGGGAATTACCGGCGCGGGTTCTCCCGGTACAGGCGTGACCGCTGGCGGGGTGGCAACCGTTGAGCGCAAGAACCAGCTGTTTTCACTGCCCGCCGTAACGCCACCTTTAAACAAGTAGTACTGGTAGGCGCCTGCCGAGAGTGGTTGGCCGAGGGTGAAGGCCCCCGCGTTACTGGTGGCGCCTTGATTGGCTTCAACCACTTGGATCCCGTTCTGCGTCGTAAGGGCACCGGTCCCGCCGACGTTGGTGACATTGATAGCGGTCAGTCCACTGATTTGGCCGCTCGATACAACCAACCGGTCCGATGCCGCATTGTCGGCGGCCAAAACACTGTTTAGATTCAGACGCGCGCCATCGCCCTGGTAATCCCCCACGATGGTCAACCGATCAGCTGTCGAAGCGCCGCTGGCGGTGAGGTCAATCAGCCCAGCATTATTCACGCTGACTTTTTGCCCGTTTATTAAAGGCGAAATGACGCCTTGGCCCGCATTGATACGGCTGCTGGCATCAATGTTGAGGACGCCTGTACCGCTCACGCTGTCGCCGACAACCAGCGTGTCGTTAAGTGTCAGGCGAGTGTCTTTACCCAAGTTGATGTTTTCCCAATTGATATAGCGCGCACCGGTTTCAAGGCGGCTGTTTTCAAAGGTCAACGTGTCAGTGCCTGGCCCACCATCGACGCGCGGGGTGGATGACACAGTGCTCTCAGTCAAGTTGGCCAGCAATGCGTTATCGTTGCCGTCGCCCATCAGCACGGCGCCTTTGATCGTGCCGCCATCGCGCCAGGTGAAGGTGTCATTGCCGAAGCTCATGAGGATTTGGCCGCCCACCGAGCCGCCGCTGATCGTGACGTTATCATCGCCCCCGCTGACGCTGATATTGCCGCCGATGCTGCCAGACGAAACGATGATTGAATCTTTGCCAAACCCGGTCACCAGGTTGCCCAGGATTCGCCCTCCAGACATGTCGAAAATGTTGTTGTCGAGTTTCATGTCGACCCGGCCAATGCTGCCGCCGGTCATTTTCGCCACGTCACCGTCTTCAAAAGCTCCCACGATAGTGCCGCCGGTCAGCAGGAAAGTGTCGCGACCGTCGCCTTGGGCCAGCGACTGAATTTGCCCACCGGTCATTACAAAGTCATCAATGCCGTTGCCTTGGCTTACCGCCCCGCTGATCAGGCCGCCATGAACGGTGATGCGGTCTGCGCCCGCGCCGAACGTAACGGGGCCGGTGATGCTGGCTGTGCTGCTGGCCGGCAGAGTCAGGCTGTTGTCGCCTTGTAAATCCACCAACGAGGGGGCGCTGCCGCTGTCGCAGACAAAGCTGTCGTTGCCCGCTGTGGGCGTGAAACTGCACGCGGCCTGGGCATTGTTCAAGGCGAGGCTCAGCACGGATAACGCAAACAGTGGATAGGTAATCATGTGGGTCATGGTGATCATCCTGATCTGATGCCTTGGTCGATGGCCATTTATGGCGAGCGAGTTAGTTAAAGGGTCAAATTAGGATCGGTTATAAACACAACGAAATGCTCACGTAAGCTGTAAGAAGTGACAGCTTGTTCATGTAGGACACTAGATGTTTACTGGTGAGCTTAGTTACATCGCGTCACATATAGGTAGGTGCGCATTGGCTGTGCACGTTTTAAAACGAACCTGTCGGCTCAAACGTAATCCAACTCTCACGGGCAACTCACTCAAGGAGAGCGTGATGAAGTGCATCAAGTACGGTCTTTTAGTGGTGTGTGCAAATATCGCCATGACAGCCCACGCGTTTGCGCCGGTTGAACCCGACACTCAGGTGCTGGCTCAGAACAGCCTGACCACGGACAGCGCGCCCACCGACAACACCATCAGGCGAATCAACCCCAACAGCCGCCAAGGCACCACATCGAGTGTGCCGCCGGTTCGAGGGCCTTCGACGTTGCCTATACAGCCGACCCCTTCGCTCGAAAATGGCCAGATCCGCAATGGTTACTCACGGCCCACGACACCGCCACCCACACTCAAACCCACCGCGCCGTCGTTGCAACCACGCGATAAACGCTAAATCAAACAAGGAATGACTGATGTTAAGAAAAACCTTGCTGGCAACCCTCTGTGCCACCTCATTGATGAGCACGATGGTGTTGGCTAACCCGCAGACCTTCGACTCTGAATTGGGCACGGTCAGTGCCGAAACGGTGGTGCAGGGCCTCAATCATCCTTGGGCCTTGGCTTTTTTACCGAATAAGCAAGGCATGCTCATAACAGAGCGTGAGGGCAACCTGCGGGTGCTCAGCCCCGAGGGCAAATTGTCGGCGCCGGTTTCAGGCGTGCCTCAGGTGTGGGGCAAGGGGCAGGGCGGTTTACTGGATGTGGTGTTGTCGCCGAATTTCCAAAAGGATCGGCTGGTGTATTTGTCCTATGCCGAGGGCGGTGGCGAGGACGGCAAAGCGGGCACTGCGGTCGGGCGGGGACGCTTGTCCGATAACCTGACCAAACTCAGTAACTTTGAAGTGATCTTTCGTCAGCAACCCAAGCTGTCGACGGGCAACCACTTTGGCTCGCGGTTAGTGTTTGATCGTGATGGCTATTTGTTCATTACCTTGGGTGAGAACAACCAACGCCCAACGGCGCAAGACCTCGACAAACTACAGGGCAAAGTGGTCCGTATCTTTGCTGACGGGCGAGTGCCGGATGACAATCCATTTGTCGGGCAAAAGAATGTGCAGCCCGAAATCTGGTCGTTTGGGCACCGTAACCCGCAAGGCGCCGCCTTGAATCCGTGGACGGGAACGCTGTGGACCCATGAACACGGGCCGCAAGGCGGTGACGAGATCAACCTGATTGAGCGCGGCAAGAACTATGGCTGGCCGCAGGCAACCCACGGCATCGATTATTCCTCAAAACCGATTCCCGAAGCCCAGGGGCAAACGGTCGAGGGAACGGTCGTACCGCATCATGTGTGGGAGAAATCGCCAGGCATCAGTGGCATGGCATTTTATGATGCCGAGCGTTTCAAGCCGTGGCAGCACACGCTGTTTATTGGCGCGCTGGCCGATAAAGACGTGATCCGATTACAGCTCGATGGCGACAAGGTGGTGCATGAAGAACGCCTCTTAGGCGAATTGAAATCACGTATTCGCGATGTGCGCCAAGGGCCGGACGGTTACCTCTATGTGCTGACCGATGAAGACAACGGCGCCTTGTACAAAGTAGGGCTGCAGTAGGTATCAAGCGTGTCGATGGACCTGCGCCATAAGGCGCAGGTCGATTACAACGTTACTCAACGACAGCTTGTTTGACTTGCTTGGAGGCGGACCAAATGCGGTAGCGCACTTCAATGTCCTTGGGCACGTACACCACGATCGGCAGCTTGCTGTTGTAGCGCAGCATGAAACCATCGCCAACGACCGGGACGAATTCAGCATGGGTTTTGCCTTCAGGGCAAGCCATCATCGTACTGGCAGGGCCGCTGACTTTGTTCAGGCGGTACATCGGATAGCCCCAACCCTTGAGGGTTTTCTCTTCGAGCTTGCCACCCAACCGCTGTTTGTTGCAGTCGACTTGCAGGGTCTTGCCCGCAATGATCTGGACTTTGTAGTCGTCTTCGTTTTTCTGCGTCGGCAGGTGAATGACTTGTCGGCTGAACCCGGCTTCGGCTTTAGGGTAAGGCGCCACGTCTTCCAGTTTGGCGGCGTTGGCAACGCCGCACAGCGTGCTCAACGAAAACAAAAGTGCCGCGCTGATGACCAGTGGTTTCATGTTGTGTCCTCAATTCAAAGCTTAAAATGTGCGCCCATTTGGATCATCGAAACGCAACTAAGTGCCATAGTTGTGCCATGTGGCAGCACATGTTGCAAATGCATGCTGCTCAAAACACACGAACTAGAGCATTGAATCAATAAAATTGAGCTCAGTTTGGTGCTGAAGGGATAGATCGCTTCTCGCCAGTGTCGAAGTGCCAGTAAACTGCGTTTTTTCCTCCGAATCATTTATTTCCCGAGGTTTTGCATGACACTCAGTCCTCTTGCGGGCAAACCGGCTCCAGCAAACCTGCTGGTCGATATTCCGCGACTGGTGACCGCTTATTACACCGGTCAACCCGATGCAGCGATGGCTACTCAGCGTGTCGCGTTCGGTACGTCCGGGCACCGCGGTAGCTCGTTTGATTTGAGCTTTAATGAGTGGCATGTGTTGGCCATCAGCCAGGCCATTTGCCTTTACCGCCAATCCAAGGGTATCAACGGCCCGTTGTTTGTCGGGATCGACACACACGCGTTGTCGACCCCTGCCGGGGCCAGCGCCCTGGAAGTGTTTGCCGCCAATGGTGTTGAAACCATGATCGCTGCAAATGACGAATACACGCCAACTCCTGCCATTTCCCACGCCATCATTTGCTATAACCGGGGCCGTACACGTGGGCTGGCTGATGGGGTGGTCATTACGCCTTCGCACAACCCGCCGGAAAGCGGCGGCTTCAAGTACAACCCGCCCAACGGCGGCCCTGCTGATACCGATGTGACCAAGTGGATTGAGGCTAAAGCCAACGAACTGCTGGCGGCTAAATTGTCGGGCGTCAAGCGCATCAGTTACCAACAGGCGCTCAACGCCAGTACCACGCACCGCCACGATTACCTGAATACCTACGTTGCTGACCTGAAAAATGTCATCGACATGGACATCTTGCGCGGTGCGAACTTGCGTTTGGGTGTGGATCCGCTGGGCGGGGCGGGCGTGCGTTACTGGTCGGCCATCGGTGAGCATTACGGCCTGAACCTGGAGGTGGTCAACACCGCAGTCGACCCAACTTTCCGCTTTATGTGTGTTGACTGGGATGGCCGTATCCGTATGGACCCGTCCTCCAGCTACGCCATGCAAGGCTTGATTGGGCTCAAAGAACGTTTCGACGTGGCCTTCGCGTGTGACCCGGACCACGACCGTCATGGCATTGTGACGCCATCGGGCGGGCTGCTGGCGCCGAATAACTACTTGGCGGTGTCAATTGACTACCTGTTCCAGAACCGTGCGCAATGGCGAGCAGACGCAGCCGTCGGTAAAACCGTGGTCAGCAGTGGTTTGATTGACCGCGTCGCCGCGCGCCTGGGGCGCCGCCTGTATGAAGTACCGGTCGGTTTCAAGTGGTTTGCCGACGGTTTGTTTGAAGGTTCGCTGGGCTTCGGTGGGGAAGAAAGCGCCGGGGCCACGTTTTTGCGCCTAGACGGCACGGTATGGTCGACGGACAAGGACGGTTTGATTCCTTCATTGCTGGCTGCTGAAATGACCGCCCGAACAGGGCGCGACCCTTCACAGCTGTATCAGCAAATGACGCAAGACTTGGGTCAGCCGTATTCCACCCGCGTAGATGCCAAGGCCACACCGCAGCAAAAAGCCTTGCTTGGCAAGTTGTCGCCGCAGCAGGTCAAATCCACCACCTTGGCCGGTGAAGCCATCACGCAAATCCTCAGCCACGCGCCCGGCAACAACCAGGCGATTGGCGGGCTTAAAGTGATGACCGAAAACGGCTGGTTCGCTGCGCGGCCGTCAGGCACCGAAGACATCTACAAAATTTATGCCGAGAGCTTTGTCGGAGATGCGCACCTGAGCCGTTTGGTCGAAGAGGCTCAAGTGCTGGTAGACGCGGCCATCGCGTAAAACCGCCAGTGCAAAAAAAACCTGACCCCGGTAACGGGGTCAGGTTTTTTTATTTCAGCGTCAAGGGTTTCAGGCCTTGGTGTTGAGTTGCACCACTTGCAGCATTTGCTCGTTGCAGTTTCGTGCGTCTTTGAGCATCGCTTCAAACGGCGCGCTGATGATGTCGTCGTGGCTCAGCCAACTGTGCTTTTGGGTGACGGTGTACAGGTAACGGTACTCACCTTTACTGCGTTTACCGCTCAGTTCGACATCAAACCATGGCGAGTTCACCGTACACGTGTTGATCTCTTTGCCCACTTTGGCGCCAGACAGCGTGATGTCATAGGTCAGCTTTTCTGGATCGCCCAGGTACAAGTCGGCCAACTGCCCGTTGCGCCGGTAGTTCATCAAACCGTCCCAACGTTCACCCATGAAGGCTGGTTTGTACACGTGTTGCCCTGACAGGTTTTCAAGGGGACGCAGGTTGGTCAGGGTGGCGTTGATCCGGTAGTGATCAGGCACCACGAAACCGGTTTTTTCACGGGTAATGTTGCAGTCCGTGACTTCTTTGCCAAAGTTGTTGCACAGATCCAGGTTGGTACCGGATACGCCCGAGGTGGTGTCGAAATAGCTGAGTTGCATCAGCGTCATCTGGCTCATGTCGACGGTTGCCGTGGTGCGTGCCTGCCCCTCGCGATTGAAGTGCTCGAACTTTTTCAAGTTCATGCTCAACGCGGGTTTTTCTTCGGGGATATGGTCTTCACGCACCTTGCCCTGCGCATCGATAACCAGCGCCCAGCGGTCCTGAATGTCGGGCATGCTGCGGCCCGGCAAAAACACAGGGTTGGTCGGGTCGAGCCACCAGACCTGGCCGTTGACTTGCGCCCTGACGATGGCATGGTTAGGTGCGTTGGTGCCTGGCAGCATCAGGCTGAGCGTGTTGGTGCCACGGCTGACCCAGGTGGTTTCAGCCTTTACGCCGCTGGCATTGAGCATGGCGGTCAGCAATACAGCCAGATCCTTGCAGTCGCCGTAGCCACGGTCCTCGATCTCGCTCAGGGTAAAGGGCACATAACCACGGTCAGTGGCACGCCAGTCGCCCATGTAGCGATAGTGATCGTGCAGGTATTGCATCAGGCCAGCCACTTGTTGCTCTGCGGGCAAACCCTTAAGCCCCGAGACCGCTTTGGCTGCACTGGCAGGCAGGCGGGCGGCGAGGATTTCGTTGTAACGCTTGGCGAACTGACCGAAATAGTCTTGCAACTGGGTTGAACTGCCCAATTCGACCCGGGGTACGTGGCGAATATAGGCGTTGCCGGATTCATTGATGTAATTCACGAAACGCGGTTTTTTCTGCTCAATGACCAACGTTTTGTTATCGGCAGATGGGGTGAAGGTGAAGTCCTCCATTAACTCACTGCGCCACACAATCGGCTGTTCGGCACTGAAGGTGCTTTTGAAACGGTCGGAGCGCACAGCGTTTGGACCGAACATCATGACGTAATGGAAGTTGTCCATCAGCGGTTTGGCGGCAGTATGTTCACGCAGGGTGTAGGTGATTTGAGTGCCTATGCGCAAGTTTGGAAAGGCAATCGAGGTCTGCTTGGAGCGTAAAAAACCCTGATCCGGGTTAGGCGCCATGCGCGTGTCGATTTGCGATTCGGCCAACGCAATGGGCTTGCCGCCGGGCTGGGTCGATTGTGCGTTGATGACCTCCAGTTGGTCGGTTTCGGCAAAACTGAAGTCGATACGCGACAACATCTCTCGACCATTATTGGTGAGGAGGGTGTAGCGATAGGAGGTGGTGCAATCGGTACTGGTGTCTTTATTGAAGTGGCAGGCCTTGTCGATTTCGCCGGCCAGGTCAGCTTCGGACTCTGGTTGAAATGCCGCAAAAGTCGGCAGACAGACAAACCCCAATGTTGCGCAAATCAAAGATTTGCTAAAAGTAAAGCGGTGCATGAGCGCCTCAGGTTATTCCCTTAAAACAGCACCCAGCGACGTTTTATTTGAGGTTGATTTGAAGTAGAAGGGTGCCGTGCGAACGGCAGATGATAATCGCTCTCAACAATAATTACTATATTGTCAGACAATTAATATCGCTGAAAGGCCCGGTCTAGAGCCTTCGCTCTAATTTAAAGGCTGATTTTGGCGTTTAACTGGGGTTGATTCGTTGAGTATTTAATTGCGCGGACCTCAACTATTGCGGGCATGGCTTGGGTGAACCATTTTGAGATATGAAGCCAGAGGCGCGTCGGGAATGCGCGCTCTGGCTGAGTGGCGGTTAGATATCGAGGCAGATTTTGCCGAAGTGCTGATTGGTTTCCTGATATTTGAACGCTTGCACGATCTCGCTCAGCGGGAAGTGACGATCAATCACAGGGCGCATGCCGTTGGCATTGATGGCACGAATCATGTCTTGTTGCTGGCTACGGCTGCCCACCAATACGCCTTGCAGACGCACTTGTTTGATCAAGGCGGGCACAAAGTTCATCGCGCCGCTGACGCCGCTCAAAATACCGATGATGGAAATGTGCCCGGCCACCCGGATCGCGATCATTGACTGCTCAAGGGTCGCAGGACCGCCCACTTCAATAATGTGATCCACGCCACGACCACCCGTGAGGGCGCGCGCCGTTTCACCCCATTGGGTGTCTTTGCGGTAGTTGATGACGTGGTCGGCGCCCAGCGCTTTGAGGCGTTCCAGCTTTTCATCGCTCGAAGAGGTGGCGATCACGGTAGCGCCGGCCATTTTGGCGAATTGCAGGGCGAAAATTGAAACGCCGCCCGTGCCTTGTACCAGCACAGTGTCACCGGGCTTGAGCGAATCGTCGGCCATCAGTGCACGCCAGGCCGTCAGGCCAGCCGTGGTCAGGGTTGAAGCTTGGGCGTGGCTATAACCTGTTGGCGCGAGGGTGAAGGCGGTGGCTTTGGCAGTCACTTTCTCACGGGCGTAGCCGTCGATGCCGTCACCCGGCACGCTGACAAAGCCTTCAACCAGCGGGGTGCCATCAATCCAGTCGGGGAAGAAGGTGCTGACCACCGCATCGCCCACTTTGAATTCGCTGACGTCGGCGCCGACTGCGATGACTTCCCCCGCGCCGTCAGCCATAGGAATACGTTTTTCGCTCGGCCCCCACATGCCACTGACAACGGCAAAATCGTGGTAGTTGAGCGAGTTGGCGTGCAAGCGCACCGTGATTTCGTCACTTGCAGGCTCGCGCACGTCACTGCTGCCGACAACCACGTTGTCATAGCCGCCACCCGGTTGGACGAAGATGGTTTTATTGCTCATGGGGCTTCCTCATATTTTCTAATTACGCAAAATAACGAAATGAATGGTTAAAAATTACAACTCGATTTTCAGCCTAGCCGCAAAGTCATTAATCGCCTGCTCGTTGCGTCGGTAATAGGTCCACTTGCCAATGCGGGTGGTCAGAACAAAGCCGGCCCGTTGCAAAATGGCCAAGTGCGCTGAAGCGGTCGACGGCGACAAGCCCGCCTTGTGCTGCAAGTGGGTCACGCACACACCGATGGCAGGATCTCCATGATCTTGCGGCGGGAAATTAGTCTGCGGGTCTTTGAGCCACTCCATCATTTGCATGCGAGTGTCATTGCCCAGCGCTTTGAGCTGTTCGAGAATCATGGGTGCCGATACTACGCTTTTTAACGAAATGTTCAACCCTCCGCGCATTGCGCTGATGGACGCACAACACGCCAACCCTCACCGCTTGCGGTGGCTCAAAGGCGGGCAGGGTGTGCTGCGGCAATGGGCCGCATGCTTTGCATTTGCTGTTTCAATCCTGTATTTGTGGCGCCATTGAGCCTTGGCCAAGGCTCGCTTGTCTTATGAACCTGCCCTCAGGAACCATGATGCCTAACCAGTTCCCTTCTGTTCGCCCGCGCCGCCTGCGCCGTTCACAAACCCTTCGTGACATGTTTCAAGAAACCGAATTCAGCCTGAGCGATTTGGTGCTGCCGATCTTCGTCGAAGAAGAAATCGACGATTTTGTGCCCATCACCAGCATGCCGGGCGTGATGCGCATTCCTGAATCGAAACTGGCGGGCGAAATCGAGCGCTACGCCCGCGCAGGCCTCAAGTCGGTGATGTTGTTTGGCGTCTCCCATCATTTGGACGCTACTGGCAGCGATGCCATGCGCGAAGACGGTCTGGTGTCGCGCATGGTGCGCATCAGCAAAGACGCCGCGCCAGACATGGTGGTCATGAGTGACACCTGTTTTTGCGAGTACACCTCCCACGGTCATTGCGGCGTAATGCACGACCACGGCGTGGACAACGACGCAACGCTGATCAACCTGGGCAAACAAGCCGTGGCCGCTGCTGCTGCGGGCGCGGACTTCATCTCGCCCTCGGCGGCGATGGACGGACAGGTGCAGGCGATTCGCAGTGCGCTGGATGGCGCCGGTTTTCTCGACACCTCGATCATGGCGTACTCGACCAAATTCGCCTCGGCCCTCTATGGCCCGTTCCGCGAAGCCGGTGGCAGCGCACTCAAAGGTGACCGCAAGTCTTACCAGATGAACCCGATGAATCGCCGCGAAGCGATTCGCGAGTCGCTGCTGGACGAGCAGGAAGGCGCAGACGTGTTGATGGTCAAGCCCGCCGGCGCATACCTGGACATCATTCGCGACATCCGCGAAGCCTCACGCTTGCCTTTGGCTGCCTATCAGGTCAGCGGTGAGTACGCGATGATCAAGTTCGGCGCTCAGGCGGGGGCTATTGATGAAGCCCGTGTGGTGCGTGAAAGCTTGGGTTCGATCAAGCGCGCAGGCGCTGACATGATCCTCACCTACTTTGCTATGGACCTTGCCCTGCAAGGCATCTAAGCCCTCCTGGTGGCGGCGGTGCTCACACCGCCTGCCGCTCATTGCACCTTCCTTGACGTCCATCAATATCGTTTCAGTGCTTTTTGTCATATTACTTGGGGTTGATTTTTCCTCGCGTGCGAGCGGAAGTTGGCTATGGTCATTAGATAAAAAAGCCTGAGCGTATCCTGTCACCGTGAGACAGGAGCGACTCTGTATCCGGCATAGCGCACGGATGTTGAGGAGATTTATGGACGTCGGCAGAAGACAGTTCGTCAAACTTTGTACGGCCGGTGTTGCCACGGCCACGGTAGCATCACTCGGTTTTGCCCCCGGACTTGCCCAGGCAGATCCCTCCCGCCAATACAAATTGCTGCGCGCCAAGGAAACCCGCAACAACTGCACCTATTGTTCGGTGGGTTGCGGGATTTTGATGTACAGCCTGGGCGACGGCGCCAAAAACGCTAAAGCGCGCATCTTTCATATTGAAGGCGACCCGGATCACCCGGTCAGCCGTGGCTCGTTGTGCCCAAAAGGCGCGGGCCTGATTGACTTCATCTACAGCGAGCAGCGACTCAAATACCCTGAATACCGCGCCCCCGGCTCCAATGAGTGGCAACGCATCAGTTGGGAGGAGGCGATCACGCGCATCACCCGGTTAATGAAAGATGACCGCGATGCCAACTTCATTGAGAAGAATGCTGACGGCGTGACCGTTAACCGCTGGCTGACCACGGGCATGCTGTGCTCGTCGGCTGCCAGTAATGAAACCGGTTTTCTGGATCAGCGTTTTACCCGTGCGTTGGGCATGCTGGGCATCGACTGCCAGGCACGGCTGTGTCACGCCCCGACGGTATCGGCACTTGCGCCGACGTTGGGCCGGGGCGCCATGACCAACAATTGGGTCGACATCAAGAACGCCAACGTGGTGTTGATCATGGGCGGTAACCCGGCTGAAGCGCACCCGGTAGGTTTCAAGTGGGTGGTCGAAGCCAAGATCCGCAATGGCGCCAAAGTCATCGTCGTCGACCCGCGCTTCAACCGCAGCGCGGCCGTGGCTGACATTTACTCGCCCATTCGCGCCGGTTCCGACATCGCCTTCCTGATGGGCATGATCCATTACCTGATCACCCACGACCGTATCCATCATGAATACGTGCGCGCCTACACCAACGCGCCGCTGATCGTGCGCGACAGCTACACCTTCGAGGAGGGCCTGTTCAGCGGCTTTGACCCTGCCAAGAAGCAGTACGAACGCAGCGAATGGATGTACGAGCTCGACGCCGACGGTTTTGCCAAACGCGATGAAACCTATAGCCACCCCCGCTGTGTCTGGAACCTGCTCAAACAGCACGTCAGCCGTTACACACCCGAGGTGGTGACCGACATCTGCGGCACGCCAAAAGAAGACTTTCTGGAAATCTGCCGCATCATCGGCGAAACCAGCGCGCCAAATCGCACCACTACGTTCCTGTATGCGCTGGGCTGGACCCATCACTCCAGCGGCGTGCAAATGATTCGCGGCGCCGGGATGATCCAACTGCTGCTCGGCAACATCGGCATGGCGGGTGGCGGGGTCAACGCTTTGCGCGGGCACTCCAATATTCAGGGCTACACCGACATCGGACTGCTGTCGCTGCGTTTGCCGGGTTACATGAACTTGCCCAGCGATCAACAAAGCAACCTGGCCACTTACCTCAAGCAAACCACGCCCAAGGCGCTGCTACCGGAGCAGGTCAACTACTACCAAAACACGCCGAAATTTTTCATCAGCATGATGAAAACCTTCTGGGGTGATAACGCGACGGCGGCCAACGATTGGGGCTTTGACTGGCTGCCCAAGTGGGACAAAAGCTACGACGTGCTGCGTTATCTGGAAATGATGCATGACGGCGAGGTCAATGGTTACATCGCCCAGGGTTTCAACCCGATAGCGGCCTTTCCGGACAAGAACAAGGCCAGCGCGGCACTGGCCAAACTCAAGTACCTGGTGATTATCGATCCGCTGGTGACCGAAACCTCCAGCTTCTGGAAAAACTACGGCGACCAGAACGACGTTGATACGGCCAGCATTAAGACCGAAGTCTTCCGCTTGCCGTCTTCGTGTTTTGCCGAAGAAAACGGCTCCATCGTCAACTCGGGTCGCTGGCTGCAATGGCACTGGGCTGGTGCGGCACCGCCGAACGAGGCATGGCACGACGGCAAGATTCTGGGTCACCTGTTCGTCAAATTGCGCCAAATGTACGAACAGGAAGGCGGTGCCAACCCCGCGCCGCTGCTGAACATGGCCTGGAACTACCGCGACCCGCTGGACCCGACTCCTGAAGAGGTGGCGCAGGAGGCCAACGGTTTTGCCCTGGAGGACTTGAAAGACGCGCAAGGCAACATCACGGTGCACAAAGGCCAATTGCTCAGCGACTTCTCGCAACTGCGTGATGACGGCAGCACCGCCAGTTTTAACTGGATCTTTGCCGGCTCCTGGACCCCACAGGGCAACCAGATGGCACGCCGCGATAACGCAGACCCGTCAGGCTTGGGCAGTACCCTGGGATGGGCGTGGGCCTGGCCACAAAATCGGCGCATTTTGTACAACCGCGCCTCGGCTGATCTACAAGGCAAGGCGTGGGACCCGCAGCGAGTGGTTATCGAGTGGAACGGCCAGCGCTGGACCGGCATTGATGTGCCCGACTTCCCGGCCACGATGCCGCCAGGCAGCAAGGCCAACCCCTTTATCATGCTGCCCGAAGGCGTGGGGCGCTTGTACGCCATCGATGCGCTGGTCGACGGCCCGTTCCCCGAGCACTACGAACCGACAGAATCGCCGACGGGGCGTAATCCCTTGCACCCGAGCAGGGTCTACAACCCGACTGTGCGCATCTTCCCTTACGACCAGGCCCGCCTGGGCACCGCGGCAGAATTCCCTTACGTCGCGACCACCTATTCGATCACTGAGCTGTTTCGTCACTGGACCAAGCACTCGCGGATCAACGCGGTGTTGCAGCCCGAGCAATTCATCGAGATCGGTGAAAATCTGGCGAAGAAAAAAGGCATCGTCCAGGGCGATTGGGTCAAGGTCAGCACCAAGCGCGGCTACATCAAGGCCAAAGCGGTGGTGACCAAACGCATACGTACGCTGCAAGTGGGCGGACAAGAGGTCGATACCATCGGCATTCCTTGCCACTGGGGCTATGAAGGTGAAACCCGTAAAGGGTATTTGGCCAACACCCTCACCCCGGCCATCGGCGACGCCAACGCGCAGACGCCTGAGTACAAGGCTTTCCTTGTCAACGTGGAAAAGGCGTAAGGGAGAAAGCTCATGTCCATGCAATCCCAAGACATTATCAAGCGCTCTGCGACCAATAGCCTGACGCCTGCACCTCAAGTGCGTGACAGCGAAGTGCAAGTGGCCAAACTCATCGACGTAACCATCTGCATCGGCTGCAAAGCCTGTCAGGTGGCGTGCGGGGAATGGAACGACCTGCGTGACGAGGTGGGGCATAACGTCGGCGTATACGACAACCCGGCAGACTTGTCGGCTGAAACCTGGACCCTGATGCGGTTCGACGAGGTTGAGGATGAAAGCGGCAAGCTCGAATGGCTGATCCGCAAGGACGGCTGCATGCACTGCGCCGATCCCGGCTGTCTCAAGGCCTGTCCGGCGCCAGGGGCGATTGTGCAATACGCCAACGGTATCGTCGATTTCCGCTCCGACCACTGCATTGGTTGCGGCTATTGCATTGCCGGCTGCCCCTTTGACGTGCCGCGCATCAGTAAAAAAGACAACAAAGCTTACAAGTGCACGCTGTGCATTGATCGCGTGAGCGTAGGGCAAGAGCCGGCGTGCGTTAAAACCTGCCCCACCGGTGCCATCAACTTTGGCAGCAAGGCCGACATGAAGCACCTGGGCAATGAGCGGGTGGCAGAACTCAACACCCGGGGTTTTGCGAATGCGGGGGTATACGACCCGCAAGGAGTCGGCGGCACCCACGTGATGTATGTGTTGCAACACGCTGACAAACCGCAGCTGTACCACAACCTGCCAGCCGATCCGCGTATCAGTAATGTGGTTGAAGGGTGGAAGGGCTGGCTTAAACCGGTCGCCGCTGTGGCGTTTTTTGCGACCCTGGGCGCAACCCTGTTCCATTACGTGGGGGTTGGTCCACTCACCACCGATGACGCCGACGATGAGGCTGAGCGTGAAGAGGGCGCGGCACACCAGGATCAGGAGAAGCACTCATGAAGCATAAAGACATGATCTTGCGCACCCCGTTTGCGGAGCGGATTTGCCATTGGGTGATGGTGATCTGCTTCATGTTGGTGGCGTTATCCGGGTTGTCGTGGTTCTTCCCCTCCATGAGTTGGCTGAGCAACGTGCTGGGAACGCCGCAACTGGCGCGCATCCTGCACCCGTTTTTGGGCGTCGTGGTGTTTTTGGCCTTGATGTTTTTATGTGTGCGCCTGGTCAAATACAACTTGCCTGAACCCGAAGATCGTCTGTGGTTTGCCAACGTTAAAGACGTGCTGATGGGGCGTCACAACAAAGCGTTGCAGGTGGGTAAATACAACGCCGGGCAAAAGCTGTTGTTCTGGGGAATCATGGGGCTGATTAGCCTGCTGTTAATCAGTGGTGTGCTGATCTGGCGCCCGTATTTCGCACCGTTTTTCCCCATCCCCGTGATTCGCGTCGGGGCGTTGATGCACTCGTTGACGGGCATCTGCCTGATCCTGTTGATTATCGGTCACGCCTACATGGGGTTCTGGGTCAAAGGCTCGATTGGCGGCATGGTCACCGGTTACGTTTCGCGAAAATGGGCCAAAACCCACCACGACCGCTGGTTCAAACAGATCAATACCAAGAAGGACAATCAATGAGCAGCATTAAGCTCACGCCGATAGAGACACCTACCGGCGGCATTGGCCGGATAACGCCGTTGTTGCTACCTACCCTCAAGCAGCACTACACACGGCGTGCCGAACGGTTGCAAACGTTGGCCATTGATCATCCGATGGGTGATTACCTGAACTTCGTGGCCAACCTTGTACAGGCTCAGCAGCGAGTGTTGGAACAGCAGCCGCTACCGCGCAATCTGGCCGAGGGCGCGGCGGCGCGAATAGGCCAGCCACTGGCGCCACTGGATTACGTCAGCATGCAGCGCGATAGCTACTGGCAACAGGCGCTAGGGGCATTACTCGATCAATTACCCTTGGCGACAGTCGCCGTCCAGGAGGTGGTTGCAGCATTGCGCGATACGCCGCCTGAGCAACTTGAACAGCAGGCCAGCGCTCTGCTCAGCGGCCACCACGGCGAAGTGGGCAGCGCTCGCGCGTTGTTTATCTGGGCAGCACTGTCGTTGTATTGGACGCAACTGGCGGCACAGTTGCCCGCCAGTGGCCACGCGGACTATGGCGAGCACCGCCAGTTTTGCCCGGTGTGTAACAGCGAGCCATCGGCCAGTGTGGTGTTGAGTGGCGCACAAAGCGGCCTGCGGTATTTGCATTGCCGTTTATGTGAAAGCCGCTGGCACATGGTACGGGCCAAGTGCAGCAACTGTGAGCAAACGGGGAAATTGGATTATTGGTCGCTGGACACCAAAGAGGCGAGTATCAAAGCCGAAAGTTGCCTGGATTGTCACAGCTACCTGAAGGTGTTGTATCTGGACCGGGACACACAGTTGGAAACCTTTGCTGATGATTTGGCGTCACTGATCCTGGACGCAAAAATCGAAGAACAAGGGTTCGCCCGCAGTGGGCTGAACCCATATTTGTTTCCGGGGTAAGCCATTCGAACGCATGCCGGTGGAGCGTTTTGGCTGCATCCATCGGTGTGAAGCCCTGCACTTTTTACGAGACCTGCGTTCAATGCTGTACACCGTGATAACTAAACTTTACTTAATAAAAAGTTCAGTTTCTGATGACTCAGGCAGCAACTTTATCGAGCGCTTAGTGTCACGACAGTCAACGTTATAATGCGCTGCTTGTGAGGCGGCAAAGCGATCTCTGGAACTTATTAGGGCATGAGAGCCACACACGCCATACCTGTGACTTACTTTAGAATGCCTTCGCTCGTGAGGGGGAAGGTAATGTCAGCAGGACGGTCATGCACATAAATAGTTTGGAGATTCGCTATGTCTAACACGCTCTCGCTCAACCCCATATTAGTTGATGGAATGGCTGCGGTACGTAGACCAGGACTTGACAGCGCTCCTCAACAACTTCCAAGCCCATCTGAACACAGCACGGGCAGTTTGAATTTCGACTCGATAAAACTGGGGCCAAGGAATAACATAAAATTCCACGAAGCTTACAATGCTACGGTCATGCTTTCGGGTGCCAATCAATTTTCGGGTAAAACTGACAAAGAAGTCGCGCAAACGTTGAGGAACAATTTTGATGCGTTCGAGGACCCCAAGAATCCGGGGGCTATTTCTCAGAAAATGATCCGCAATATGGCCAATAGTCAGTTAAGCGGCAACTATGCCGACGATCAAAATATCATGCTGGCGCGCGAAATCCTGAACCGGCCTGACTTGAATAAACTCTTGGATCAAGACAGCGTAACCGGTAAACAAGACGGCTTGATTCGTAAGGAAAATACGGAAATTGCTGCGAACGGCGGCAATCCACTCTCCGGTAAGTCGGATCAGAAAGTTGCCGAGGAAATGCTTAAGAACTTTGACAAGCTCAAGGATGATTACTGGACAAGTTCAATTAAAGTCGACACCCTCAAAGACATATCTAAGCGCTCGCTGACCGGCAATGCCGATAAAGACCGACTCACTCACATTGCAAGAGAAGTGCTGAGCCGCCCTGAGCTCCTTAAGAAGCTGGACAATATATACAGTAAAGATGGTGACGGCTGGATACGCTGGGAAGCACTCGAGTACATGAAGGATTAATTAATCTGCGAGTCGCCTTCTTTGCCAGGAAGAATGCCCCGAGACGGTCGCGGCATTCTTTTCCATGTGCAGGATGTTGTGATTTAAGCCCAATGGGCCGGGTCATCCACGATGCCTTGGTGCCCCTCCAGTGTCTTGGGAATTTCCTGCTTAAGAAATTCGACCCATGTCTTAACCTTGGCATCCAGAAACCGCCGCGAAGGGTAGAGCGCATAGATGCGCTTCTCATGCAGCCGATAGTGGGGCAGCAAACGTACCAGAGCACCACGTCTGTAAGAGCCGACGGCGACGTAGTCCGGCAGCAGGCAGACACCCAACCCGGCTTCCGCCGCCTGCGCCATGGCTTCGGCCACATTGACCTGAAACACGTCCCCGGGACGCACAGACTGCTCACCCTGGGCGCCGTGAAAGGTCCAGCTGTCCGTAAATAGCGGGTCGACCAGGTGCAAACATCGGTGCTGCTCAAGGTCATGGGGGGTTAGCGGGATGCCGTTTTTTTCAAGATAGGAGGGGGCGGCACTGATCACGCTAGAGATCGTACCCAACTGTTGACCTACCAGTTCTGAGTCGGGCAAGTGTGAGGACAGCGTGATAACCACGTCATGGCCTTCCTCCAGCAAGTCGGGCTGACGTTGTGAGAGGGTCAAGTCCACACTGACCTGCGGGTACAACTCAGCGTAGCGAGCAACCAAAGGCGCCAACAGTTGAATGCCAATCCCTGTGGTTGATTGCACGCGCAAATGGCCACGAGGCGTCAAGTGTGCCCCGCCTGCCTCGGCGTTGGCGTCTTCAACCTCTTTCAAAATCAGACGGCATCGCTCCAGATACCGGGTCCCGACTTCCGTCAATGCCAGGCGCCGTGTGCTGCGTTGCAACAGCCGGGCCTGCAATGAACCTTCTAGCTCTGATAACAGGCGCGAGGTTTGGGCCGTGGAGTAACCCAACGCTTGAGCGGCTGCCGTAAAGCTGCCGGTTTCGACCACGCGCACAAAGACACGCATCGCCTGAAAAATATCCATCCTGATTGTTACCCCACACGTAAGCGTGTTTTTTGTCGGGGGATAATTACACAGACTGATCAAATATGCCGCGTTGACATCATCGCGCCGGTCTGATCAGTGCACCCAGGCTCGTGGTAAAACCGGCGGCTATTCTATCGGGCCGTATCACTCAAATGGCCTATGTGAACCGCTGTGTTGAGAAAAAAGACCTTAAAGCCCGTTCTACAGCCTGAATAATGCCTTAGGGGGTTTCTGAGATTTTTGTAAGTAAATTGTCAATGAAATGAGAAACAGCCGCTGAAAATCATAATTGTGCTAGATATCACTTTGGCATCACTTGCTTTTATTGAGGTATGTGCTTGATTCTTAAGCGTAGGGATCTTTTTCAGGAATGGTCTGTCAGATAGGCATTGAAAACGACCTAACCTAGATCTGCTTAAGCAGTCAAGCGGTGAACTTGCCAAGAAGTTCTACTCACAAGGTGCATTTTTTTGAAAACTATTCAGCATCCGCTAGCAGAAACTTCGACTGATGAAATCGACCTGTTTGCTTTGATTCAATCGCTATGGCAGCAAAAAAAGCTGATTGCAGGCACCACTGCTGCGGTGGGCGCTCTCGCGTTGGGCTATGCGTTCCTGGCCCCGAGTGTGTACCAGGCCAGTACCGTGTTGCGCCCTGCGGCTATTAACGAACTCGATGCCCTGAACCGTTCCGAGGTGTACAAGCTCCCACCGACCGATGCGTTGCTCAAAGTCGGCTCAGCACTGGACTCTTATGAGACGCGGCTCAATTATTTTGAGGCGCATCAGGACTTGTTCAAACCCCTGGAAAAGAAAGGCATTTCTCTGGAGCAAAGTTTCGAAATTTTCAACCGCGATGCGATTAATCTCACCCAGCCAGATCCCAAAAAGCCGGACTCGCTAAGCCCCTTCATCAAACTGGAACTTACTTACCCGGATAACGTTGACGGGGTAAAAATCCTTAACGGTTTTGTTGAATACGCGATCAATAATCAGCGTGCGCAAATTGGGGCTGACCTTAAAGTCATCATTAATAATCGCCTTAGAGAGCTGGAAGAAAAGATTGATGCGGCGCGCTCCGGTTATAAATCAGACAAAGAAGGCAAAATTGCCACACTGGTTGAATCAGACACATTACAGCGGGCCAAGCTCAACGATGAATTAAAGGCCCTGCGGTTGCAGTTAAAAACCGAACGAGAATCACGGATTGCACAGTTGTCCGAAGCGATCTCAATTGCCCGCTCATTGGGCATCACGCGTCCGACCACACCTTCAGCCATGTCGGATGCGGCCCAAGGCTCGAGTCGGGTCATGCGCACTGAGATCACATCCCAGAGCATTCCGCTCTACTTTATGGGAACTCAGGCGCTGGAAGCTGAGCGCACGGCACTGCTCAAACGCACCTCGGATGATTTCACTGACAAAGGCATCTCCGATATTGGCAAAAAGCTGCATATGCTGGAGGTTAACCGGCAGGTCGAAATGCTCGGCAAGCGTGCCAACGAGGACCTGTTTCTGAAAAATATCGAGCCGTTGCGGGCAGAGGTGGTTCGCCTTGGCAACCTGAACACCGACATGGGCAAGCTGGGGCTCGTTAGCATTGATCGCAAGGCCCAAACGCCGATCAGCCCGATCAAGCCCAAAAAGGCGCTGATTATTGCATTGGGTCTGGTGTTGGGCTGCTTGCTCGGTATCGCAATTGCGAGCACACGTTACTTGATCAGTCGACGCCGACCAATGCCCTGAAGCGATCAGGCCAGTACGGCCACGGATTTGATTTGCGCCCACATCTGCTGGCCCGTGGTGAGATTTAATTGATCGCGCGAGTAGCGGGTGATACGTGCCAAGAGCGCTGTGCCACTAGCATCGAGGTGGACCAGCACATGGGCCGGATTGTCAGCGGGAGCTTCGCTGATGACCGTCACTTGCAGGCAATTGAGGATGCTGCTGTGTGCGCCAGGCTCAAGGTTCAAGCTGATGTCGCGTGCCTGGACCTTGATTCGCAGGCTTTGGCCTACCGGCAAAGAGACATGCGCTACCCGCAACCCTTGGTTGCTGTTGGGCAGGCGCAAACTCAGTAATTGATAGTGGGCATCGTAGGCGTTGACCACGCCCTCAATGACTACCCCGGCGTCATCGCCTTGTGCCAAAGGCAAGTCGAGCCTGGCGAGGGTCTGGGCAATCGGGCCGCTGGCCAATGCTTGGCCTTCACTTAGCAGCACGATGTGGTCGGCCAGGCGCGCGACTTCATCCTGCGAGTGGCTGACGTACAGCACTGGAATATCCAGCTGCGCATGCAGGCGCTCAAGGTAGGGCAGGATTTCGCGTTTACGTTGGTTATCCAATGCCGCCAGCGGCTCGTCCATTAGCAGCAATTTAGGGCTGGTAAGCAGTGCTCGGGCTATACCCACGCGCTGACGCTCCCCACCGGACAGATGACTGGGCGAACGGTCGAGTAAATGGGAAATACCCAACAGTTGTGCGGCGTCATCCAATTCAACGCTACGTTGATTACGTGCGATACGCCGCAGCCCAAAGGCAAGGTTTGAACGCACCGACAGATGCGCAAACAGACTGGCTTCCTGAAAAACATACCCCAAGGCACGTTTATGCACGGGCACAAACAGATTGCGCCGGGAGTCTTGCCACACGTCACCGTTGACCTCTACATAGGCCTGACTGGCACGCTCAAGCCCGGCAATGCAGCGTAAACAGGTGGTTTTCCCTGAACCGGAATGCCCATAAAGCGCTGTAATGCCTTTGCCGGGCAACTGCAAATCGAGGTCCAGGGCAAAGTCGCTGTAACTGAGCTGGAGCCGAACGTTGATACCCGATTGCATGTTCATCACCATGGGCTTTGACTTCTGCGGCTTGAATACAACGCCAGGAGCACCACAAAGGAAAACACCAGCATCGCCCCGGCCAACCAATGTGCCTGAGCATATTCCAGCGCCTCCACGTGATCGTAGATCTGCACCGAAACCACGCGGGTTTTCTCTGGAATATTGCCCCCGATCATCAAGACCACGCCAAATTCGCCCACGGTATGGGCAAAGCCTAGAATCGCGGCAGTGACAAAGCCGGGTCGGGCCAGGGGCAATATCACGCTGAAAAAAGTATCCCAGGGGCTCGCGCGCAACGTTGCGGCCACCTCAAGCGGTCGCCGGCCAATGGCTGTGAATGCGTTTTGCAGAGGCTGTACGACAAAAGGCATTGAATAGATCACAGAGCCAATGACCAGTCCGGCAAAGCTGAAGGTCAATGTGCCGAGGCCGATAGACTGCGTGAACTGACCTACAAGGCCATGCGGCCCCATCGCCAGTAACAGGTAGAAGCCGATGACCGTGGGTGGCAATACCAGGGGCAAGGCAACAATCGCACCAATAGGCCCGCGTAATCGCGAGCGGGTATGCGCCAGCCATAACGCGATCGGCGTGCCGATCACCAACAAGATCACCGTGGTTAACGACGCCAGCTTGAAGGTCAGCCAAATAGCGGCGAAGTCAGCAGCCGAGAGCGGCATTTAAAGCTGGTAACCGTAAGCTTTGATGATGGCCGCCACTTTAGGCCCTTTCAGGTAGTCCGCAAGGGCTTTGGCAGCCGGATTGTTCGCGCCTTTTTTAAGGATCACGGCATCTTGTTTGATGGCGTCATGCATCGAGTCTGGAACGATCCAGGCAGAGCCTGCGGTAACTTTGCCATCTTTGTAAATTTGCGACAGGGCGACAAAACCGAGTTCAGCATTACCGGTTGAAACAAACTGGTAGGCCTGAGTAATGTTTTGGCCTTCGACAATTTTGTCTTTGACCTTGTCAGTCAGCCCCAGTTTGGCCAGTACCTGGGTGGCGGCCAGCCCGTAAGGCGCGGCTTTGGGATTGGCGATAGACACGTGGGTAAATTTATTCGCGAGTAACGCCTGATCAGTGCCATCGATGTAGCCGTCTTTGGCTGACCACAACGCCAGTGTGCCAATGGCGTAGGTAAAGCGCGAACCTGGGACGATGTCGCCTTCTTTTTCGAGTTTTTGCGGCGTGCTGTCATCAGCCGCCAGAAATACTTCAAAAGGCGCACCATTTTTTATCTGCGTGTAAAACTGCCCGGTCGCGCCGTAGGCTGCGACTAATCGGTGCCCCGTGTCGTTTTCAAAATCACGGGCGATGGCCTGGATCGGGGCAGTGAAATTGGCAGCTACGGCGACTTGAACTTCATCCGCTTGTGCTGACATTGCACAAAGGCACCCGATCAATGTTGCGAGGGCCACAGGGGCAAAGCGAAACGCTTGGGCAGTCATATCGAAACTCCTTTTAATGGCGAAGGCAGCCCAAGATTTTCAGGGTGTAGTGGGCGATAGGAAGATAATCGGTATGTATAAAAATATATAGCGATTTATCAACCCACTGTCTGCGCTAAACACACTCGTCAGGGCAGGCTATTGAGCCTGCCTTGCGCAGAGTGATATTGATCCGTTGTTCCCCCAGCAATGAATGGTGCCCTGGCTTGATCGGGAGCACGCCATGGAAGCGCAAGCGATCCACGCCGCCCCAGACCACGATGTCGCCATGGAACAGTGAGATGCGTTGCGTGGGATCGTTGCGGTCAAAGCCGCCAAACAGGAAGATAGCCGGCAGCCCAAGCGAAATCGAAACAATGGGCGCAGTGTAGGTGCGCTCGTTCTTGTCTTGATGCAAGGACATTTTTGCACCCGGGGCGTAGGTATTGATCAAGCACGCATCGGGCGCAAAGTGATCAAAACCTGCTGCGTGTGCAGCGGCCTCGGCCAACTTCAGGAAAGGATCGGGCATTGCAGGCCAGCGTGCCCCGGTCAAAGGGTCCAGGGCGCTGTACCGATAGCCTGCAAGGTCGGTGGTCCAGCCCAGATCACCGCAACTGCTCAAACGCGCTGACATGATGTAGCCGCCAGGCGTTTGCATCTGTCGAAAAGGGGCCTGCGTCAAAACCTGCTCAAGCGCCGTGAGCAGTGTATCTACCCATGGCAAAGCAAAACCGCGCAATACAAACGCCTGCTCACTGATTTTTTCAATCCGTGCGGGTTGTTGCAGGTCCTGCTCGGCAAACAGGTCAAAAGACATGGCGGGTTAGAGTGCCTTGCTCACTTTGATCTCGGTGATGACTTCATCGCTCTTGTGAATTTTCTCAAGCGCTGCGCGGGCTTCTTCTTCGGAGCCAGTCTGCAGCTGAGCAAACTCAAATCGGCGCTCGCCATCGAGTTTGTACTTAATCACGTACTTAGTGGTTTCCACGGGATGTCCTGTCTAAAAGGGTGCTGACGTCAGGCTTAGCGGAGTTTTGAGCTGGAGCGACGAACAATTTTGATCGAGTGCTTCAAGGTCGGTTTGCGCGTCACGCTGACAGCGCGGGTGCTGACGGTATCGATCGTGATGTTCCAGAAACCGGTGCTCGGCGCAGTGATGCGGGCCGGAAATTTATCAAATGCACCGCCATGGTAAGAGTGGCGGCCACCGTTTTTAAAGCTGCGAAAATGTGCATCGCTCATCAAGCGGATATTGCACGGGTGTGAGCACTCGATGACGACAATGTCATCTTCATTGAGGTGCTCACGCTGGTGAATAAATTTCATTGGGGCTCCAAAGGGGGCATTTGTTAAAAAAACAGGACGATAGCATGCGCTTTAGTCCAAGTTGGAGGCGAAAGCAGCTTATTATGCCGCCGCGCAGAAAAGTCTGACGCCTGGCAAGTCGAAATTGCTACTTTTTAAGTATTAATTCCCTGTCATCAGGGAGAAATTTTAAAGATCGCTGGTCGTAAGGTCTTTAACGGAGGATTTGTATGAAGTGGGGCGTGTTGGTCGCAGTGCTGGCTTTGGGAGGCTGTGCATCAGTTACAGATATTGAGCAGACAATGCCCACCATGAGCGTGATCTCGGGAAAGAAGCCGGACGCTTACGCCCAATGCTTGGTGCAGCAGTTGTCACGCACGCGCAAGGCCCCGCAAATAGAGCCTCACAAGGAAGGTTTGCGGGTAATCGTTCCGCAAAAACTGACCTCGGGGCCCACAGCGGTGATTGATATCGAAGAGCGCTCAGGCGGGAGCAGCATCAAGGTGTATGAAAGCATGTCGAATGTGCCCATTCGTCCGGGTGACATCCGCGGTGCCGCAACGCACTGCATTTCGGGCGACTAAGCGTCAAATCTGATTTATATCGTTTGATGACTCAAAAACCTGGCGTCGCTTTACGTGATGTCAGGTTTTTTTTCGCCTGATGACCAGGGCGCGCGTCAAGGCAAGTGACGTGGCGACAGCGTTGAAGGTCAAACGCTCAGTGCTGATGGACTGAAGTATTCAGTAAACTGCGCGCATTTAGTTGTACCGGTGCTGAAGCCCTGCGCTTGAGCGCCAATTTTCAGGAGGACGCGATGAAGCGAGAACACGTCAAGCAGCGACATGCCGAGGGCAGCATTACAGCGACCCATGCCATTCAAAACCCGGCAGTTACGGGGGAGTGGATCGTATTTTTCAAGAAGAGTGCAGGCCGCAGCTTCTTTTTAGTCGACAACAACGACGAAGTTGAGTCGTTCGAGAGTCTGGATGCGCTGGTCGAAACCATTCGCTCGCTCGGGATCAAGTTCGTCGAAGTGCATATCTGACGCCAGGCAGGTGCAAATTATTTGCACATCACCACGACAGTCCGGCTCGTGAAATTACCGACATCGACCCCCAGGGTCTTTTCACTGTCCTGGACAGTTGATGAGCCATCGGTGCCCACAATGGTGTATCCCGTTCCGGCACACGAGGCGTCGGCTTTTTCGTAGCATTTGCCCCAGGACATGGCTTCGCCAGAACAGTCTATGCTCAACCCTTGCTTGCCATCCGGCAGGTAGGTATTGGATGCAGTGGCGCAGCCGCCAAGGGCTAGCAGTACAGCTATCAGGGTCTTTTTCATTGAGTGCCAGTTATCGCGAAATAAGGGTCAGATTTTGTTTTTACGTTTGCGTGCAGGCGCATCGGGTTGATCTTGAAACACAGCAGCCACTTCCATGACGCTGGTTTCAGAGGCAAAAGGGCCAGCTACCTGCGCCTGGGCTGCGTCCAGTACCCACCATGCGCCCGGTGTGACTTCTTTGATCAGGTAACCGTTGACACTTTTGATATCCGACATTGTGAGGCGTGCTCATTGATTTGAAAGTGCGCAATAGTACCGTCAAACAGCCGTGGCGTGCTCTGATGCATACTCAATAGCCATTACGTTCAAGCAGACCCTGTCGACGCTTCATAGGTTCAAGACAGTGATCCAAAGCATGAAAAATAAGTCACGAAGGAACTAAGTGGCACAAAATTTCTCTATGTTGGCATCAGTATGCTATCGGGGGCATTGTAACGTCGCTGCCGCCTGATTAGACTGCGCCAAATTCGTACGCACAGCCCTTTTAAGGACTCATATGATCAAGAAATGCTTGTTCCCAGCAGCCGGCTACGGCACTCGCTTTTTGCCAGCGACCAAAGCCATGCCTAAAGAAATGCTGCCGGTGGTAAACAAGCCACTGATCCAGTACGGCGTTGAAGAAGCACTGGATGCTGGTTTGAACGAAATTTCCATCGTAACCGGTCGCGGCAAGCGAGCGCTGGAAGACCATTTCGACATCAGCTATGAGCTGGAAAACCAGATCAAGGGCACCGATAAAGAGAAGTATCTGGTCGGTATTCGTCGCCTGCTGAGCGAATGCTCTTTCTCTTACACGCGTCAAACCGAAATGAAAGGTTTGGGCCACGCCATTCTGACTGGCCGTCCGCTGATTGGTGACGAACCCTTTGCGGTCGTGCTGGCAGACGATTTGTGCGTCAACCTGGAAGGTGACGGTGTACTGACTCAGATGGTCAAGCTGTACAACCAGTACCGCTGCACCATCATCGCGATTCAAGAAGTTGACCCTCAAGAAACCAACAAGTACGGCGTGATCGCTGGCGACTTGATCGGTGACGATCTGTACCGCGTGCGCAACATGGTTGAGAAGCCTGCGCCGGAAGATGCGCCATCGAATCTGGCGATCATTGGCCGCTACATTTTGACGCCGGACATTTTCGAGCTGATCAAGCAGACCGAGCCGGGCAAGGGTGGTGAAATTCAAATCACGGATGCCTTGATGAAACAGGCGCAAAACGGTTGCGTAATTGCCTACAAATTCAAAGGCAAGCGTTTCGACTGCGGCGGTGCTGAAGGCTACATTGAAGCGACTAACTTCTGCTTCGAGAACTTCTACAAAACTGGCAAAGCTTACTAAGTAGAGCGAGCCTGCTGATTGCTTCAACAGAAAGCCACCTACGGGTGGCTTTCTCGTTTTTCGTCTTCAACAACGCCCGCGCGCTGTTCAATCGTGCTGGAGCGATTATGCTGATGGACTGCTCAGGAGATAGAAATGTCCTACGAATTTGATTTGTTTGTGATTGGTGCGGGTTCGGGCGGCGTACGCGCTGCGCGCTTTGCGGCCGGTTTTGGTGCAAAAGTAGCGGTGGCTGAAAGCCGTTATCTGGGAGGGACGTGTGTCAACGTCGGCTGCGTGCCGAAGAAACTGCTGGTCTACGGCGCACATTTTGCCGAGGACTTTGAGCAGGCGTCTGGTTTTGGCTGGACCTTGGGCGAATCGAGTTTTGATTGGGCTACCCTGATTGCCAACAAAGACCGTGAAATCAATCGACTCAATGGAATCTATCGCAACCTGCTGGTCAATAGCGGCGTTACGTTGATCGAAGGTCATGCCCGTATTACCGGCCCCAACGAGGTTGAGGTCAATGGTCAGCGCCATAGCGCCAAGCACATCTTGATTGCCACCGGCGGCTGGCCGCAGATCCCTGAAATTGCTGGCCGTGAGCACGCAATCAGCTCTAATGAAGCCTTCTTTCTAAAGGCGCTGCCTAAGCGTGTACTGGTAGTGGGCGGTGGTTACATTGCTGTTGAATTCGCCGGGATTTTCCATGGCTTGGGCGCGCAAACGTCGCTGCTTTACCGCGGCGATATGTTCCTGCGCGGGTTCGACGGCGCAGTGCGTAAGCATTTGCATGAAGAGCTGACCAAGCGCGGTATGGACATTCAGTTCAACGCCGACATTGCGCGTATCGACAAGCAATCAGATGGCAGTTTGAAAGCCACGCTCAAGGATGGTCGTGAGTTGGAGGCGGACTGTATTTTCTATGCCACGGGGCGTCGCCCAATGCTCGACAACCTGGGGCTGGAAGCCACCGGTGTAAAACTCGACAAGCGCGGTTTTGTTGAAGTGGATGACCTGTATCAAACGGCTGAGCCTTCGATTCTGGCCATTGGCGATGTCATCGGTCGTGTGCAATTGACGCCCGTTGCATTGGCGGAGGGGATGGCGGTTGCGCGTCGATTGTTCAAGCCCGAGCAATATCGTGCGGTGGATTACGCGATGATCCCGACCGCGGTGTTCAGCCTGCCCAATATCGGCACTGTGGGCTTGAGCGAAGAGCAAGCAGTTGAAGACGGGCATGCGGTACAGGTCTTCGAGAGCAGTTTCCGCCCAATGAAGCTGACCCTGACTGATTGCCAGGAGCGCACATTCATGAAACTGGTGGTGGATGCCAAGACCGACAAGGTGCTGGGCTGCCACATGGTTGGGCCTGAAGCCGGGGAAATTGTGCAAGGACTGGCGATTGCATTGAAGGCAGGCGCGACCAAGCAGCACTTTGATGAAACCATTGGCGTGCATCCTACCGCCGCTGAAGAATTCGTCACCATGCGCACGCCGGTTAAGCGTTAAGCAATCAAACCACCACTGGTGAGGCTGTGTTGTTGCGGCCTCACCGGCAGGTACGTCTGGCTGGCTTACTCCTCGGGTGTCGCATCCCTCGCAATGCTCTGGGCTTCTTTCTGTGCCTTGAAGCTGTCAAGTGCCGCTTGCGCTTTCATCGCTTGCATTGTCAGCTCAGTTTGAGCCTGCTGCGATTGCGCATAAGCCTGTCTCAATACCTCGCTTTCTTGAGTGGCCACGCGCAGGCGCTCCTGAAGCAGTGTGCGCTCACTGTCCAGCAGGCTTAATTGCTTGTTCATCTGCTCATTGAGCTGGCTGGTTTTGTGCTGCTGAGCATTGGCGTGCTGCAACTCCTTGGCCAGGGCGCGACTGTCGCTGTGTACGCGCTCGTTATCACGGTGCAATTGGGTGATTTCGTCCTGGCGCACCAACGCGCTTTGTTGTGCCTGGCGTAACTCCATCTGAACTTGTTGAACTTGCCCTTCATGCCGGCGCTGATCTTGCTCGCGTTGCTCCTTGACCGAGTTGCGGTAGTGCTCAAGGGCGTCGCGCGCGTGCAGGTGTTTTTCTTCCAGCGAGCTGATTTGTTCGTCGCGATCCTTGAGGCGCAGCTCAAAGTCGCTGCAAGCTTGATTCAGGGCAGCGTTGCGCGTCTGCTCGGTTTGCAGCATAGAGCGCGTTGACGCCAGGCTTGCGGTTTCCTGAGTCAATGCTTGCGCCTGAATCTCCAGTTGCTGTTGCAAAACAGCCAGCGCTTGCTGGGCCTCGGACAGCTCATCTTGCAACTGGTTTTTAAGTTGCTCGTAATGAGCCTGGGCGCGATCTATCGGCTCCTGAGCCTGTTCCTGCAAACGATGGGCGAGGCGGGCGACCAGCTCAGCCAACTCATCTCCCAGCTCGGCATGCGATACGCCGCGGCGCGTATCGCTCTCGTCCAGCTCCTTTAGATACCGGTGAATGGTGGTTTTTGAGCCGGTATTGCCCATTTCAATACGTACAGCATCGATGCTCGGGTGTTCGCCACGGGCGAGGATTGCTGTGCGCGCAATTTGGACCACTGCTTTGTTAACGCCGCCACGGGCCATGGCTGTCTCCTACGATTATGTACTGTGGTATGTATCATGTAATTACATACTATATTGTTTTATAAATCTTGTCTTTTATTCGTCATCTTAAGGCGGGATATACTGGTATTATCCCGTGCCAGAGCCTTGGATTCGTTTTTAGGGCCTGTTTTCAGTACACCCGCCAAGAGAACTACCCAATGAGCGATCTGGATCGCTACCTAAACGCGGCGACCCGCGACAACACCCGTCGCAGCTATCGTGCTGCAATTGAGCATTTCGAAGTGACCTGGGGGGGCTTTCTGCCTGCTACCAGCGACAGCGTGGCGCGTTACCTGGTCAATTACGCAGGACAACTCTCGCTCAACACCTTGAAACTGCGGCTTTCGGCCATAGCTCAGTGGCATAACAGCCAAGGCTTCGCCGACCCCACTAAGGCACCAGTGGTGCGCAAGGTTTTCAAGGGCATTCGCGCGCTGCATCCGGCGCAGGAAAAACAAGCGCAACCGTTGCAGCTGCAACACTTGGAAAAAGTGGTCGACTGGCTTGAGGACGAAGCGCAGGCCGCGCGTGCCAACCAGGATCACCCCGGATTGCTACGCGCCAGACGTGATTGCGCACTGATCTTGCTGGGTTTTTGGCGCGGGTTTCGTAGCGATGAGCTGTGCCGCTTGCAGATCGAGCACGTGCAAGCGGTGCAAGGGGCGGGTATCACGCTGTACGTACCGCGCAGCAAGGGCGATCGCGATAACCTGGGCAAAACCTTCCAGACGCCAGCGCTGTTACGGTTGTGTCCGGTGCGCGCCTATATCGAATGGCTCAATGTATCGGCCTTGGTGCGTGGCCCCGTGTTCAGAGGGATTGATCGCTGGGGCAACCTGGCCCATGAGGGCTTGCACGCCAACAGTGTGATTGCGCTATTGCGCCAGGCACTTGAGCGCGCAGGTATCCCTGCCGAACAGTACACCAGCCACTCATTGCGGCGCGGTTTTGCGACATGGGCCCATCAAAGTGGCTGGGATTTGAAGTCGCTAATGAATTACGTCGGCTGGAAGGACGTAAAGTCAGCGATGCGCTATGTTGAAGCGACCCCGTTTACCGGGATGAGCGTAACCGCTGAAAAAAGTATCGGTCACTGATTGGGATCAAGAGGCGAGGGTGCGCAAAGGGTGATAGTCAGATTCAGGTTTCTTCTATTAATACAGTGACCTGATAGCCAAAACCAATCAACTGCATCAGCTTTCCCAATGAGCCTGATACAAAATGTGTTGTTAGGATTCACCCCATCAACTTTTCAACCCTGACGGAGAGACAACGATGCCTATCATCAACAGCCAAGTAAAACCGTTCAAAGCCACTGCTTACAAAAACGGCAGCTTCGTGGAAGTGTCGGACGCCGACCTGAAAGGCAAATGGTCCGTTGTGTTCTTCTACCCAGCTGACTTCACCTTCGTTTGCCCAACCGAGCTGGAAGACCTGGCTGATAACTACGAAGAGTTCAAAAAGCTTGGCGTAGAAATCTACAGCGTGTCGACTGACACTCACTTCGCTCACGCTGCCTGGCACAACACCTCGCCAGCCATCGGCAAAATCCAATACACCATGATCGGTGACCCAACGCTGACCATCTCGCGCAACTTCGACGTGCTGATCGAAGAAGCTGGCCTGGCTGACCGCGGTACGTTCGTGATCAACCCGGAAGGTCAGATCAAAATCGTTGAACTGAACGATGGCGGTGTGGGTCGTGACGCTTCCGAGCTGCTGCGCAAAATCAAAGCGGCTCAGTACGTTGCTGCACACCCGGGCGAAGTATGCCCAGCCAAGTGGAAAGAAGGTGAATCCACCCTCGCTCCATCGTTGGACCTGGTAGGCAAGATCTAAGCCTGTGAGCCAGCCAAGGGCGGTGATCCGCACCTGAGTTGTAAGCTGCATCGCCCTCAAAACGCCCGGGCGACATTCGCTCGGGCGTTTTTTTACACAGTCTTAACGTTAAAGGAGATCGCCCGTATGTTGGACGCCAATCTAAAAGCTCAGTTGAAGTCATACCTGGAGCGGGTTACCCAGCCAATCGAGATCGTTGCTTCGCTCGACGACGGCGCGAAATCCCGTGAAATGCATGACTTGTTGAAAGAAATCGCCAGCCTTTCCAGCCAGATCACCTTGCTGGACAACGGCACCGATGCGCGCAAGCCTTCGTTCTCGTTGAATCGCCCGGGCGGCGACATCAGCCTGCGTTTTGCAGGCATCCCAATGGGCCACGAATTTACCTCGCTGGTACTGGCTTTGCTGCAAGTCGGCGGCCATCCCTCGAAAGCCAGTGCAGAAGTGATTGAGCAAATCCGTTCGCTTAAAGGCGAGTTCAACTTCGAGACGTATTTTTCGCTCTCGTGCCAGAACTGCCCGGACGTTGTTCAAGCGTTGAACCTGATGGCAGTACTCAATCCGAACATTCGCCACGTTGCGATTGACGGTGCTTTGTTCCAGGACGAAGTGACCGAGCGCCAAGTAATGGCAGTGCCAAGCGTGTACCTGAACGGGGTTAACTTTGGTCAGGGGCGTATGGGTCTCGAAGAAATCCTTGGCAAGCTGGACACCAGCGCGATTGAACGCCAGGCCGAAAAAATCAGCGCCAAAGACGCTTTTGATGTGCTGGTGATTGGTGGCGGCCCGGCCGGTGCGGCGGCTGCAATTTACGCGGCCCGCAAAGGTATTCGTACGGGTGTGGCAGCTGAACGCTTTGGCGGTCAGGTGCTTGACACGATGGCCATCGAAAACTTTATCTCGGTTCAAGAGACTGAAGGACCCAAACTGGCCACGGCACTGGAAGAGCACGTCAAACAATACGACGTGGACATCATGAACCTGCAACGTGCGGATCAGTTGATCCCTGGCAAAGCGGGCGAGTTGCACGAAGTCAAATTCGCCAGCGGTGCCTCGCTCAAGGCCAAGACACTGATTTTAGCGACGGGTGCGCGCTGGCGTGAAATGAATGTGCCGGGCGAGCAAGAGTACCGCAGCCGTGGTGTAGCCTACTGCCCACACTGCGACGGCCCCCTGTTCAAGGGTAAACGTGTCGCGGTGATTGGTGGGGGTAACTCAGGTGTTGAGGCCGCCATCGATCTGGCCGGTATCGTTGCGCATGTGACGTTGCTTGAGTTTGATACCAAGCTGCGTGCCGATGCGGTGTTGCAGCGCAAGCTCAACAGCCTGCCTAACGTGACCGTGATTACCAATGCCCAAACCACTGAAGTCACGGGTGACGGGCAGAAAGTCAACGGTTTGCGCTACAAAGAGCGCCAGTCTGGCGAGGTGCGTGACATCGCACTGGAAGGCATTTTTGTGCAAATCGGTTTGCTGCCTAACACCGACTGGCTCAAAGGCACGATTGAATTGACGCCTCGCGGCGAGATTGTTGTCGATGCGCGCGGTGAAACTTCAATCCCGGGCATTTTTGCCGCCGGTGACGTTACCACCGTGCCTTACAAGCAAATTGTGATTGCGGTCGGTGAGGGCGCCAAAGCATCCCTGAGCGCATTCGATCACTTGATCCGCACTTCAGCTCCCGACTGATCAATCGGCAATAAAAAACCCATGAGCGATCATGGGTTTTTTATTGCCTGCGTTTTACAGCGGGGTGGGCTGAATAATCTCGACCCAATAAGCATCCGGGTCCTTGATGAAGGCCAGCGACTTCATGCGGCCATCGGTCAGGCGTTTTTGGAAATCCACACCCAGCGCTTCGAAGCGCTCACACGCAGCCACGATGTCAGGCACCGAAATGCAAATGTGACCAAAGCCGCGCGGGTCCGTATTGCCGTTGTGATAAACAACGCTATCGTCTGTTTCCGAACCATGGTTGTGAGTGAGTTCGAGAATGCCGGGGATCGATTTCATCCACACGGTGCGAGCCGCGTCATCGGACGGGATTTGCGCTTTGTCGACCAGCGCAAGGAAGTACAAGCTGAATTGAGCGTCAGGGAAATCGCGCTTTTCGACCAGCGAAAAACCCAACACCCGCGTGTAGAAATCCAGGGACTTCTCGATGTTTTTCACACGCAACATGGTGTGGTTGAAAACGAAATTTTGGGTAGCGCTATCTGGAGCGGCAGTCACGCCAGAGATGTTGTTCAGGTCTTGCAGGCTCATGAACCCTCCGAATGTATTGCTTGGGTGATCGGTCGCTGCGGTGAGCGTGATGGGCGAATGATACGGAATGTGACGTCGTGCGCCAAACGGGTTTTAGGAAAACGTGAAATGGCGCATCGGATACGCAAGGGGTATACAGGCAAATTTCAGGCAAAAAGAAGCCCGCCGAAGCGGGCATGGGGCGCTAGTCCTTTAGCAGCCTCCATCCTGATGCGAGCGATGTGAAAAAAATGTGAATCAGGGCATGTCTACGACTATTGGTTGAGTTGCGCCGTCAATAAGGCGCAACTCTTCATTTCAGCGATGCTTGAACAAATCGATAAAGCGTTGAGTGCGTGTAAACAACGTCTTGTCTGTGGCGGTGTATTCATCCTGAAAAGCAAAAAAAGCCCTGCAGGGCAGGGCGGGTGAAACAAAATGCATCAGGTACGAACCCAGGTCTCTACAGTGGCGGCACCGTATTGCTCTTTCCAGGCCTTAAGCCCGCGGTGATTGCCGCCTTTGGTTTCAATGAGTTCGCCGGTATGCGGATTTTGATACACCTTGAGCACACGCGCCTTGCGCTGCTTGGGGGCTGATGAGGTTTTGGACGTCGCGGGGCCTGGATCAAGAATGGCAATAATATCCCGCACGTTTTTATTGTAAGACTTCATCAATCCCTGGAGCTTCTGCTCGAACTCAATCTCCTTTTTCAAACCGGCATCATTCTTTAAGGCTTCTAACTGCGCCAACTGTTCTTGTAGCGCCTTTTCGGCAGCGCGAAATTCAGCAAGTCTGGACAAAGTCATTACTCCAATCGTAGGTCGGCAGGCTAAACCGATGAGATGAATGATGTATTAGCCACATGGCATGGACACAATAGTTTTACCGTCGTTCAGCCTGAATCAGGACTCGGCAAAACGAGTATTAAGGTGTTCTGTCATCAGTCAAAAAAATTGTAGTTGTTAATTTACAAAGTGCCAATGGCCCTTCACGGTGACAGTGCTGCGCCGCTCTGCAAGTTCTAACCCCTGTGTTTAGTTCATTGTTTGTTGTGGTCGCGCCTGCACCGATTTAATGAATTGCTCTGGTGGCAGTGGGCGCGAAAACAGATAACCCTGTAGAAACTCGACCCCGCGCGAGGTCAAGTAGTCGCGTTGTTCTTCGGTTTCAATGCCTTCTGCCACAACCCCCAGCTCCAGCTTTGCGCTGAGCTCAATGATGGTGTCCAGAATGTGCTTGGATAATGCATCGACACCGATCATGGCGACAAAACTCTGATCAATTTTCAAGTAATCAACGTTGAATTCGCGTAAATACGTGAGGCTTGAATGCCCGGTGCCAAAGTCATCTATCGCGATCATTACGCCGATCGCGTGCAGTTCAGCGAACAACTGGAGCGCCACCTCGCTTGGCACGATCAACTCTCGCTCTGTCAGCTCCAGTACGAGTTTGATATGGCCTGGTGCAAATGCTTTTAAAAAGGCTCGGCAGTCATCCACCAATCCCAAGTCCTGACAATGGCGTGCGGTGATATTGAAGCCAATATGAAAGCCCTGCGCCAGATTCGCTGCGTGGGGTGAGAGCAAGGCTGCAGTCTGCTGCATGAGCGATCGTGTCATCGGTACGATTAGGCCACTATGCTCCGCGAAAGGAATGAACAGATCAGGGCGAACCAATCCTTCTCGCGGGTGCTGCCAGCGCATGAGGATTTCGACGCCTGCCCACTCCTGCGTGTCGCTGCGCACAATCGGCTGGAAATAAGGAATGAACTCACCCGCCTCTAAGCCACGCTGAAGTTCATGACTGGGTGATGACGCACGCTTTTGCAGCCAGTGCACAGTCGCCGCTGATATCAGTCCCAGAAAAACCAGTAATCCCATCAATACGGGATATTCCACAACCGCGTACCGGGCAATTTCACCCTCACTAAAACCTGCCACGACGCGGTAGGGGTATTGCGTGGAGGGGTGACTGACTTGCGCCACGGGATAATCAGGCAGGGCGGCGTTGCTAACTAGACCATAGCGGTCTATCCAGGCGTTACCCACTTGAATCAATAAATGTGTTTTAGGGTTGATCAACCCCAGCACATTGACTAAATGAAAACCATACAGACTCACCAATACACTCTGTTGCCCGTTCTGCTTGCGCAATACCAGTAAAGGTTCGTTCGGTGTAATGGGATTGCCGGGCATTAACCACAATGTGCCTGCGGTGTAATCGCCGGGGTATACGCTCTCCTTGAAGCGGCCGAACAAGGAGGTGCAATACAATTTATTGTCCCAGGCCAAATTAACCGAGCGTACAAAAGGGCGGCGTGTCACTTGATCACGCAACGCCAATTCGACTTGTGCGCATTCTTGTCCAGCCAGCGGTAAAACCACATCGGCGGCCAAGGCTGCATTGTCGAGCATTTGATCGAATTGCCGGACTGCCTCCTCAGAGGTATGCAGGGCGATCAGTTCCAGCGAGCGGTTAGCCTGCCATGCCAGGATGAACAGGCCAAGTACAACGGGCAGCAAGCCACTGAGTACAATTAACGCGTAACGATCTGTCCACGTGCGGGTCAATTTGAGCGTTAAAGGCATTCAGGTTCCTGAGCGTACAAATAAAGGCGATGAAGAGAGAATAGGCGTTAATCGTCAAAGGCTAGCATTGCGAGGCGACTAATTTAAAGGTGGCCGGGACAAACATCTTTACGCCATGTAGAATCCGCTTACGCATACAAGAATAATGACTTCTGCAAGCAGAAGCCCCGCCCGTATAGAGATGGGTCGACATGAAGACACTCGGGTTCCAACTGATCTACGGTGATTTCCTTGCGCGCAGTGTACGCGGCATCTCCTGCGCACCGCCTGTCAGCCTCTGCATTCTTAGCAAATAACCCTGCGTTAATTCTAAAAATGATACTGATGAGGCACCAACATGGCTGATCTATACGAAAACCCAATGGGCTTGATGGGCTTTGAATTCATCGAATTCGCGTCGCCGGTCCCCCATACACTCGAACCCATTTTTGAAATCATGGGCTTCACCAAAGTGGCCACCCATCGCTCAAAAGACGTGCACCTGTATCGTCAGGGCGACATCAACCTGATCCTCAATAACGAGCCGCACAGTGTGGCGTCCTACTTCGCAGCTGAACACGGCCCGTCTGTGTGCGGTATGGCGTTTCGTGTACGCAATGCCCAGCAAGCCTACTCCCGTGCGCTGGAACTGGGTGCGCAACCGATCGAAATCCCGACGGGTCCGATGGAACTCAACTTGCCAGCGATCAAAGGCATCGGCGGCGCGCCGCTGTACTTGATCGACCGTTACGGTGAAGGCAGCTCGATCTATGACATCGACTTTGTGTTCATCGAAGGTGTGGATCGCCATCCGGTGGGCGCTGGCCTGAAAATCATCGACCATTTGACCCATAACGTGTATCGCGGCCGCATGGCGTACTGGGCTAATTTCTACGAAAAGCTGTTCAACTTCCGTGAAATTCGCTACTTCGACATCAAGGGCGAATACACCGGTCTTACCTCCAAAGCCATGACGGCCCCGGACGGCATGATCCGCATCCCCTTGAACGAAGAATCGTCCAAGGGTGCAGGGCAGATCGAAGAGTTTTTGATGCAGTTCAATGGCGAAGGCATTCAGCACGTCGCCTTCCTCAGTGATGACCTGATTAAAACCTGGGATGCACTGAAGAAAATCGGCATGCGTTTCATGACTGCGCCGCCAGAGACCTACTACGAAATGCTCGAAGGCCGCCTGCCTAATCACGGCGAGCCGGTGCATGAGTTGCAATCGCGGGGCATCCTGCTGGACGGTTCATCCGATAAAGGCGATCAGCGTTTGCTGTTGCAGATCTTCTCCGAAACGCTGATGGGGCCGGTGTTCTTCGAATTTATCCAGCGCAAGGGCGACGACGGTTTTGGCGAAGGCAACTTCAAGGCGCTGTTCGAGTCCATTGAGCGCGACCAGGTGCGTCGTGGCGTGCTGACAGCAGACTGAAAACACGTGTAAATAAACGCCCATCCGCTGTGTCGGTTGGGCGTTTTTTTATGGGTTTAAAACAGGCCTGCCGCGATATTGATCGAAAACCCGAGGACTGCGGTATTGAACAAAAAACCCAACAACGAATGAGCAAGGACTGCTTTGCGCATCTCGCGTGTCGCAATGGCGACGTCCGCTGTTTGCACCGCCACGCTGAGCGTGAAAGAGAAATACATAAAATCCCAATAATCAGGGCTCAGTTCGCCCTCTGGGAAGCGCAGCGCCGGTTCAGGCCCCTCGTTGTTATAGAACAAGCGCGCGTAATGCAGACTGAAAATGACCCCGATCATCAGCCACGAGCCGACGATGGTCATGCCGGTAAAGGCGTAATGCATGATCTGATCGGTATCGCTCAGTTTGCTGTTGCCTGACAGCTCAAGCGTGATGGCCGCGAGGCTGGCCACGGCAGCAATACACACCGTGAATAACACCATGCTGGCATTTTCATCTTCGACCTCAGCTGTGCGCTTCACGTCATGGGCCTTGGCGCGAATAACCAACCACAGCGTCAACGCTAAATACAGCCAGACACCGGCGTTCCAGCCCAGCAAAAATTTAGACGTCAGCGTCGCAGCAGGAGCAAAGATACCAACCGCGACCCCCAACACAGTGGCAGCGGTCAGGCGAGGGTGAGTGCGTGCAAGATGCGGCATAAACAATCCCTGTTACTCGGTATTGCTGCACCTTAGCACGCGCGGTGGACGCTTAAAGCGATCGCGATTTGCTTCTGACCAGTTTCATCACCACGACGAAGAATACGGGCACAAAAACCACTGCCAGGGTTGCCACAATCATGCCGCCAATCACCCCCGTGCCGATGGCCTGCTGGCTCGCGGAGCTTGCACCGGTGGCAATCGCCAACGGCACCACACCGAGAATAAACGCCAGCGATGTCATTACAATCGGTCGCAAACGCAAGCGGGCGGCCTGCACGGTGGCGTCCACCAAGTCATGACCTTCGTCATACAGCGTTTTGGCGAACTCAATGATCAAAATCGCGTTCTTGGCTGACAAGCCAATGATCGTGATCAAGCCCACTTTGAAAAACACATCGTTGGGCATTCCTCGCAAGGTCACGGCCAGCACAGCACCCAAAACACCCAGCGGCACGACCAACAGTACCGCCGTAGGAATCGACCAGCTTTCATACAGCGCCGCCAGACAAAGGAACACCACCAGCAATGACAGGCCCAGCAGAATCGGCGCCTGTGCGCCCGAGATTTTTTCTTCAAGGGACAGACCGGTCCATTCCATGCCCATGCCTGCTGGTAATTGAGCGACCAGGCGCTGGATCTCTTCCATCGCTTCGCCTGTGCTGTGGCCCGATGCGGCTTCACCCGAAATACTGATGGCCGGGTAGCCGTTATAGCGCGTCAACTGAGATGCCCCTTGAATCCAGCGCGCTTCGACAAACGCTGAAAGCGGCACCATTTTCCCCAAGTTGTTGCGCACATTGATCTTGAGCAAGTCTTCAACCTGACTGCGTTGATCGCCCTCAGCCTGAACCACCACGCGCTGCATACGGCCCTGGTTCGGGAAGTCATTGACGTACGCCGAGCCGACCGCCGTGGACAGCACATTGCCAATGTCAGCAAACGAGATGCCCAACGCGTTGGCCCGCTTGCGATCAACCTCCAGTTGAACTTGCGGGCTTTCTGCCAGCGCACTTTCACGCACATTAGCCAGCACCGGGCTTTTCTCGGCCAGCGCCAACAGTTCGGTACGCGCTTGCATCAGTACCTCGTAGCCTGCGCCGCCACGGTCTTGCAGACGGAATTCGAAGCCGCTGGATGTGCCCAAGCCACTGACTGGCGGTGGCAGGATGGCAAACGCCACTGCATCTTTTAGCTCGCTGAAGGCGGCATTGGCTCGATCGGCAATGGCCGAGGCAGAGTCCTTGGCGCCGCGTTCTGACCAATCCTTCATCGTTGTGAACGCCAGTGCCGCGTTTTGGCCGTTACCCGAGAAGCTGAACCCCAGAATCATCGTCGTATTGCCCACGCCAGGCTCGCCTGCGTTGTGGGCTTCAATCTGCTCGGCGACTTTTATTGTGCGGCCCTGACTGGCTCCCGGCGGTAACTGGATATCGGTGATGGTGTAGCCCTGGTCTTCCACGGGTAAGAACGAGGAGGGCAGGCGGGCAAAGCACAGCACCAAGATCACGAGCAGCGCCCCGTAGAGCAACAAGTAGCGGCCACTGCGCTTGATCACGTGCACAACCCAGTGCTCGTAACCTTGGGACATACGCTCGAAGCGTGTATTGAACCAGCCAAAAAAACCGCCTTTGGCATGGTGTTCGCCCTTGGCGATTGGCTTGAGCAGCGTTGCGCACAACGCCGGGGTCAAGGACAGCGCAAGGAAGGCCGAGAACAGAATGGAGGTGGCCATCGACAGCGAGAATTGCTGGTAAATCACGCCCACCGAACCCGGCATAAACGCCATAGGGATAAACACGGCTACCAGCACCAGCGTTATACCGATGATGGCGCCGCTGATCTGGGTCATGGCTTTGCGTGTGGCCTCACGTGGCGACAACCCTTCGGTGACCATGATCCGCTCAACGTTTTCCACCACCACAATGGCATCGTCCACCAGAATCCCGATGGCCAGCACCATGCCAAACATGGTCAGCACGTTGATCGAAAACCCGAGGACCAGCATGGTGGCAAACGTGCCCATGAGGGCGACAGGCACCACCAGTGTCGGAATCAATGTGTAGCGCACGTTCTGCAAAAACAGGAACATCACGGCAAACACCAGCACCATGGCTTCGACCAGGGTGTACATCACTTTGGTAATCGAAACCTTCACAAACGGCGAGGTGTCGTAGGGAATGCTGTATTCGACCCCGGCCGGGAAGTAACGGCTCAACTCGTCCATCTTGGCGCGAATCAATGTCGCCGTACTCAGGGCGTTAGCTTCGGGCGCCAATTGAACGCTGAACGCGGTGGCCGTTTTGCCATTCAGGCGAGTGCCGTACTGGTATTCCTGACTGCCGATTTCTACGCGCGCCACATCCCGCACACGCACTGTCGAGCCATCGGGGTTGGCGCGCAGCACAATGTCACCAAACTCTTCAGGCGTCGACAACTGCCCCTTGACCAGCACCGTCGCGGTGATTTCCTGGGTGGGCCGCCCCGGTAAGTCGCCAATGCTGCCCGCTGAAACTTGAGCGTTCTGACTGGCAATCGCCTGATTGACATCGGCAGGGGTGAGGTTAAAACCAATCAGCTTTTGTGGATCGATCCAGACACGCATGGCACGTTCTGCGCCATAGAGCTGGGCCTTGCCCACGCCTTCGATGCGCTTGATTTCGTTCATCACGTTGCGCGCGAGGTAATCGCTGAGCGCGACCTCATCCAGCGGGCTGTCATTGGCGGTCAAGGTCACCAGCATCAAAAATCCGGAAGACACTTTTTCGACCTGCAAACCTTGCTGCATCACCGCTTGCGGCAGACGAGACTCCACGGCTTTGAGCCGGTTTTGCACATCCACCTGCGCCATTTCGGGGTCAATCCCCGGCTTGAACGTGGCGGTAATGGTTGCGCTGCCCAAACTGCTTTGGGATTCGAAGTACATCAGGCCGTCGGTGCCGTTGAGCTCTTGCTCAATCAGGCTGACCACGCTTTCGTCCAGGGTTTGGGCCGAGGCGCCGGGGTAAACGGCGTAGATTTCAACTTTAGGCGGCGCCACGTTGGGGTATTTGGCCACCGGCAGTTGCGGAATGGCCAATGCGCCGGCCAGCACAATGAACAACGCGACGACCCAGGCAAAGATAGGCCGATCGATAAAGAACTGCGGCATGCTCACTGATCCGTGGAGTGTACGAGAGGGAGTGCGGGGTCATCGATCTGTACCTGCTCGCCGGGGCGCGCGTGTTGCAGACCTTCAATGACAATGCGGTCACCGGCCTTGAGGCCGCTGTTAACAATCCAGCGATCATTTTGTGCATTGCCCAGTTGCACGGGGTGTTGCTTGACGCGGTTGTCCGCGTCAATCAGCAACACCTGCGCCACGCCGGCGCTGTCTCGCAAAATGGCGCGCTGCGGCACGCTGATGCCTTGCTTGTTCATCGCCTGCTCCAGGCGCACGCGCACAAAACTGCCCGGCAGCAAGTCGTAATCCGGGTTGGGAAATTCGCTGCGCAGAATCACTTGGCCAGTACTGGGATCGACGTTGACGTCGGTGAACAGCAATTTACCGGGTAAGGGGTAGAGGCTGCCGTTGTCGCGGATTAGTGTGGCGCGGGCTTGATGGGCCCCCACTTGTTGCAGTTCACCGGCGCGAAATGATTCACGCAAGTTGTCCAGATCGCGCGTGGACTGAGTCAGGTCGACGTGCACAGGGTCGAGTTGCTGAATGCGGGCTAGCGGGGTGACTTCTCCCTGACCGACCAACGCGCCTTCCGTGACCAATGCCCGACCGATGCGCCCGGAAATAGGGGCTGTCACGGTGGCATAGCCTAAATTCAGGCGGGCGCGCTGCACAGCAGCCTTGTTTGCGGCGACATCGGCTTGTGCCTGTTGCGATTGGGCACGGGCGTTATCGTATTCCTGACGGCTGATGGCACTGCTTTCAATCAGTGCGCTGTAGCGTTCATCTTGCTGCCTGGCTTGCAGGGCCAGCGCCTGGGATTTACGCAGAGCGGCTTGCGCGCTGTCCAGGTCAGCCTTGAACGGTGCAGGGTCAATCAAGAACAACACCTCACCGCGTTTGACCTCACTGCCTTCCTCATACACGCGCTTAAGGATGACCCCCGCGACGCGGGCGCTGACCTGCGCCACGCGTGGTGCAACGATCCGCCCACTCAATTCGTTATTGATCGACAGGGGAGCAGTTGTAATGACTTCGGTGCGCACCTTGACCAAGGGCGCTTTCTGTTCAGCATCGGGGCTGTTGCCGCAACCGCTGAGGGCCAGTGCCAGCGCTGAAAGGCATAGCGGGGCAAAGAGCTTTTTCAATGAGCGTGCCTTCTTATAAATGCAGGATGGTTCTGTAAGTGCTTGCGAATGCTAAGCGCAGCACGCAAGAGGCGTTGTGAAGCTGTGTAGGAGGTGTGTGAAAAAGTGTGAAGGTTATGCTCCTATCCATGTGAGGTTGTATATCCTTTGCGTTTCCCCAAGTTGTAAGCATTTATTATGCCCACTATTTTGCTGGTCGAAGACGACGCTGCGCTCTCGGAGCTGATTGCCAGCTACCTGGAGCGTAATGGCTATGAAGTCAGCGTGATTGCTCGTGGCGATCAGGTACGTGATCGAGCCAAAAGCAACCCGCCAGACTTGGTTATTCTTGACCTGATGTTGCCGGGCCTTGATGGCTTGCAAGTGTGCCGTTTGTTGCGCAACGACTCGGCCAGTCTGCCGATCCTGATGTTGACGGCCCGCGACGATAGTCATGATCAGGTGCTAGGGCTAGAGATGGGTGCCGACGATTATGTGACAAAACCTTGCGAGCCGCGTGTACTGCTGGCGCGAGTACGCACTTTATTGCGCCGCAGCAGCCTGATTGAGCCACAAGTGGCCAATGACCGAATCCTGATTGGCAACCTGTGCATCGACCTTTCTGAGCGCACCGTGTGCTGGCGAGGCCAGGACATCGAGTTGTCCAGCGGGGAGTACAACTTGCTCGTGGTGCTGGCAAGGCATGCCGGAGAAGTGCTCAGCCGCGATCAGATTCTTCAGCGTTTACGCGGTATTGAATTCAATGGCACAGACCGCTCTGTTGATGTGGCTATCTCCAAATTGAGGCGCAAGTTCGACGATTGCGCGGGCGAAGCCCGCAAAATCAAAACAGTGTGGGGCAAAGGGTATTTGTTCAGCCGTTCCGAGTGGGAATGCTGAGCCATGTTCAAGGTTCTGCTACGGCTTTATCTGGTCACGATGGTGACCTTCGGCGCAGCCATATATCTGGTGCCCGAGCTGATCGTGACGGTGTTTCACGAGCGTTTCATGCATTACAACGTCGACATGTCCCGTGGCATGCAAACCCTTCTGGTCAAACAGTTCCACACGGTGCCCGCTGAACAGTGGCCGACACTGGCCAGCGAACTGGACACGCAATTCTCCCCGTTGCGGGTTAATTTACTGTCGATCAACGACCCTAAATTCAATGCCCGGGAGCGCCATCAACTGGAGCAAGGCCAAGGCGTGCTGCGCATCGGCGAGTGGGGCTGGCGCACATTAGTGGTGTCCCCGCTGAACCGACAACAAGCGATTGAGCTGGTGATGCCTCCCGACCCGTTCGACATGAACGTGTTGTATTGGAGCATCAACGTTTTGACCGGCGCAGCCTTGCTCGGCTGTCTGTTGCTGTGGTTGCGGCCGCACTGGCGTGACCTTGAGCAGCTCAAGCGCACGGCCGCACAGATTGGCCTGGGCCACTTGAGTGCGCGCACCCACATCTCGCCACGTTCCAATGTTCATGCGCTGGCCAGCGCTTTTGACACCATGGCGCAAGACATCGAGAGCCTGCTCAACCAGCAGCGCGACCTGCTCAATGCGGTGTCTCACGAACTGAGAACGCCCCTGACCCGGCTCGATTTCGGCCTGGCGCTGGTGCTGTGCGATGACCTGCCGCCTGCCAGCCGCGACCGCCTGCTGGTGCTGGTTGGCCATATACGCGAGCTGGATGAGTTGGTGCTGGAGCTGTTGTCCTTCAGTCGCCTGCAAAACCCGGCGCTGGTGCCGGAGCGGGTAGATGTGTCGCTGGACGAGTTCATTGACAGCATTCTGGGCAGTTTCGATGAAGCGCTCGAAACCCCGGACATTGTGCTGGACGTGTTGATGCAAGGGACTCAGGCGCGATTTGCCCTTGATCCACGGCTGACAGCGCGTGCGCTGCAAAACCTGCTGCGCAATGCCATGCGCTATTGCGATCACCGCATTCAAGTGGGGGTCAATGTCACGCCACAAGGCTGTGAGTTATGGGTGGACGACGACGGTATTGGCATTGCCGAGGCGGATCGCGAGCGGGTTTTTGAACCGTTCTACCGCCTGGATCGCAGCCGGGACCGCGCAACGGGGGGCTTTGGACTTGGATTGGCCATCAGTCGACGCGCCCTGGAAGCCCAGGGCGGTACGTTAAAGCTTGAGCAATCGCCCTTGGGTGGGGCGCGCTTTAGACTGTGGCTGCCTGCCTGACTTAGAGGGAGCGGCGCTGGCGGCTCACATGCTTGAGGCCTTCAAGCACCAGTACCCCGACGGCCAGCCAGATCGGTCCGTAGGTCAGCCATTGCCCTTCTTCCAGGCTGTCGCCCAGCAACAGGGCGACGGCCACCAGCAACACCGGCTCGACGTAACTGAGCAGGCCGAACAGGCTAAACGGCAGCAAGCGACTGGCCAAGATGTAAGCAAAGCCTGCGGCGGCACTGATAATACCCATCAGCGGAACGAGCGCGAACAACAGCGGGCGCTGCGCATCGAGATCGACATGCTCGCCGGCAAGTACAAACCATAGCGCAACCGGCACCATCAACAGCATGTCCAGCCATAACCCGCCCAGGTTGTCGATGCCGATCTTCTTGCGCAGCACGAAATACATCGGGTAGCCGATGGCGACCACCAGCGTGGTCCATGAAAAACCACCGGTACGGTACAACTCGTTGGCAACCCCGACCACGGCCAGGGCAGTGGCGATTTTTTGCAGGCGCGAGAGGCGTTCGCCATACACGATGCGTCCAGTGAGAATCATGGTCAGTGGTAGCAAGAAATAACCCAGCGACACATCCAGCCCGTGGCCATTCAAAGGCCCCCACATGAACATCCACAGCTGTAGGCCCACCAGAAAACTGGTGACGGCGACGCAAGGGATCAGAGCCGGTTGGGCGCGCAAGCGCTGAAATATGAGCGGCACCCATTTCCAGTCGCCGCTGAGGCAGATAAACAGTGTCATGAAGGGCAGCGAGATCAGGATTCGCCAGCCGAAGATTTCTTGACCGTTGAGCGGCCAGAGCACAGACGTGAAGTAGTACAGGACGCCGAACAGGCACGACGCCAAAATCGATAAAACAATACCTTTAGACACAACAACCTCAATGGATCTACAGCGTTACTCGTGTGAGTGGGCACATAGCTTGAGGCTGTGGAACATCATTGGCAAATGTCTTTTAAACCAATAAGTTGGCTTTTAAACCTAGCCAAACAGGTAATGCGTGTAACTTCCAAGCAAATACTGGGCCAAAGACGTTTTAAACGAGCGTTCGTGTTTTCAAAAAAAAGATTAACGGTCATGCTCAGGGCCAGTACGCACCTTCCTAGACTGATTTTCTCTGACGCACCAAGTGCTTGAACCCTTCAAAAATCAGCACCAGCACCGCCAGCCATATCGGCAGATACGTTAGCCACTGACCCGAACTGATGCTCTCACCCAGCAGCAACGCCACACAGACCAACAGCACCGGCTCGACGTAACTGAGCAACCCGAACAGGCTGAATGCCAGCATGCGACTGGCCATGATGTAGCTGATCAAGGCCAGTGCGCTGATCACCCCCAGCAGCGGGATGAGCGTATACAGAGCAGAGCGCTGACTGGCGACATCAAAGCCATGCTCACCCCCCTGCACGAACAAGAACGCCACCGGCATCAACAACAGCATGTCCAGCCAGAGGCCGCCGAGGTTATCAGTGCCTATGCGTTTGCGCAGAACGAAGTAGAGCGGGTATCCAATCGCAACCAACAGCGTGGTCCACGAGAAACCGCCCACACGATAGACCTCGTTGGCCACGCCCAGGGTCGCCAGTGCGGCAGCGATCTTTTGCAAATGCGACAAGCGTTCGCCATACACCAAGCGGCCGGTGAGGATCATGGTCAGCGGTAACAGGAAGTAGCCCAGCGACACGTCGAGGCTGTGGCCATTTAATGGCGCCCACAGGAACAGCCATAATTGCACACCCACCAACGCACTCGAAGCAATCAGCCCGCCCCAGAGCATGGGTTGTTGGCGCAGACGGGAAACTATCGCCGGCACCAGCCGCCAGTCCCCGCAGATACACATGAATACACTCATGCACGGCAAGGTGAGGAGCATCCGCCAGCCAAAAATTTCAGCACCGCTCAAGGGATAGAGCAGGGAAGTGAAGTAATACATGACACCGAACAGGCTCGATGCCAGAACAGACAGAACAATACCTTTGGACACAACAGCCTCGTTGACACGCGCATTTTGATTGTTAGAGGCGCGTAGCTTGAGGCCCTGAAGCCCTTAGGGCAAATGCATAAAAAATGGACGGGGTTGGCATAGCGGTTGCCGAAGGCGACGTCCGATTGCGAAGCGCTCGTAAACCCGATGACTGCGGTGTTAGTCAGACACCGCATCGGATGGGTTTCGACGGCTGCGCCGCCGGACGGCGCCTTGCATTACTCGTCAACGGCTAGCGTTTTTAAGTGCGTATGGCCCCGTCAATTACGCGTTGTTCATCCCCCGCGTCATGCGCAGCGCCAACACACTGCCGCCCACAATCACGGCGGCCAGCAAATAGAGCGCGACGTCGGTCGAACCCGTGGTGTCTTTCACAAACCCCACCAGGTACGGGCTCAAGAATCCGGCCATTTGCCCCATCGAATTGATCAGGGCCAAGCCCCCGGCCGCTGCACCGGCACTGAGCATGGCGGTCGGCACCGGCCAAAACATCGGTAGGCCGGTGAGGGCGCCCATCGTGGCAATGGTCAGGCCCAAAATGGCGATTGCCGGTTGGGTGGCAAAGTTGACGGCGATGATCAGCCCCAGCGCGCCCATCAACATCGGCACCACCAAATGCCAGCGGCGTTCTTTGCGCAAGTCGGCCGAACGCCCCACCAGCAGCATGAACACAGCGGCGAGCAGGTAGGGGATGGCACTCAACCACCCAATCACCAACGTGTCGCTGAACCCCAAGTTTTTGATGATCGAGGGCAGCCAGAAGTTAATCGCGTACACGCCGCTCTGAATGCAGAAGTAGATCAGGCCAAACGCCCAGATCGCGGGGTTCTTGAACACCGCGAGCAGTGAGTCGCTGGTGGTAGGCGGTTTGTTCGCGGCGTCCAGCCGATGATCGGCTTCGAGCACTTCGCGCTCATGAGGTGTGAGCCATTTGGCGTTGGCGAAACTGTCATTGAGCAGAAAGATCGCCAAGCCACCGAGGATGACAGTCGGAATACCTTGCAACAGGAACATCCACTGCCAGCCGGCAAGCCCACCCTGGCCTGCGGCGAAGTGGCTGAGGATCCACCCCGAGAAAGGCCCGCCCACCAGGCCCGACACCGGGATGGCCGACATGAACAGCGCCATGATCCGACCACGACGGAATGTCGGGAACCACTGCGACAGATACAGCACCACACCGGGGAAGAAACCGGCTTCAGCTGCACCCGTAAACAGGCGCAGGGTGTAGAACTGGGTTGGCGTGGTGACAAACATCAGGCAGGTGGACAGCAGCCCCCAACTGACCATCATCACAGCGATCCAGCGTCGCGGGCCAAACTTGGTCAACGCCAGATTGCTGGGTACGCCGCACAGCACGTAGCCGATGAAAAAGATCCCGGCACCCAGGCCGTACACGGTTTCGCTGAATTTCAGCGCGTCGAGCATCTGTAATTTGGCAAAGCCAACGTTTACCCGGTCGAGGTAATTGAACAGATAGCAGATGAAAATGAAGGGGATCAAACGCAGGGTGATGCGCTTGTAGATGGCGTTTTTATCGTCATCGCCGGTCAGCGAAGCGGGGGCGCTCTGTGACATCTCTTGTCTCTCTTTATTATGTTTTTTTGCGATCCGAGGTTAACGTTGGTCGCTGCTTGAGTCTCGGTCACCCTAACGTTGCTGTCTTTGTGCTACTGCACAGCATTTTTGCGCTCAGGCTGTGCCTAAGAACAAATGTTTCCAAGGATTGTCACCCTATGTTTGAACTGGATCATGATTTGGCGCAGGACATCGTGGATCGCGCGATGGCCATCTTGCCGTACAACGTTAACGTGATGGACAGCCAGGGGCTGATCCTGGGCAGTGGCGAGCCGGAGCGTATCAACACCCGACATGAAGGGGCGCAGTTAGTGTTGGCCAACGGACGGGTGGTGGAGATCGATGCGCAAACCGCCAAGTGCCTCAAGGGTGTGCAACCGGGTATTAACCTGCCCTTGCTGCTCGATCAACGCCTGATCGGTGTGCTCGGCCTGACCGGTGAACCCGAGCTATTGCGCACCTACGCCGAGCTGGTGCGCATGACTGCCGAGATGCTGGTGGGCCAGCGTCATCAGCAGGCCGAGCAGCAATGGCGACGCCAGCGTTGCGACGATTTGGTGGCCTTGTTGCTGAGTGAAGGCGGCGATTCTCCGCGCTTGATCGACGAAGCTCAGCAGTTAGGTCTCAAACCCCAACTGTCGCGTATTCCGTATCTGTTTGAGCTGGGCAAAGGTCTCACCGGCGAAGCCCTCGGCGCGTGGTTGCAGTCACGTTACCCGGACAGCTGGTGCGTGTGCCCGGCCAACGCATCGCTACTGTGGTGCCGGCCGGCCACCACCACGCTGGATGATGTGCGGCTGTTGGAGCGTCTCGACACCCAGGGCTGGAACGTGCTGCGCATTGCCGCCGGAGGCCAGGCCGATGCGCTCAAAGGGCTGCGTCGTTGCTACCGTCGGGTCGGGGATTTGCTGGCCTATGGGCGCGATGTATTACCTGACACACGGCTGCTGAGTCTGGATCGCTATCGATTGCCCGTCATGCTGTGGCGCCATCGCAATGACGATGCACTGGAAGAGTTGCTCAATCCGTTGCACAAGGTGGTGGCCAAAGACAGTAACGGCCAATTGATAGCTACCTTGCGCAGTTGGTGTGTGCACGACGGTCAAAGTCAGGCCTGTGCCGATGCGCTGGGTATTCATCGCAACAGCCTGCGCTATCGCATGGAGCGCATTGCCGAGTTGAGCGGAGTCGATCCGCTGAGCCTGAACGGCATGTTGGCGCTGTATCTGGGGGTGCAACTGCTGCCCTATGCCCGAGCTTCAGCGATTTGAAAGCAAAAAAAGCCCCGCGACCGAATGAACGCGGGGCTAAACGGTTGGATGCGACCAACCAAAGGAGCCGTTAAATCAGTTGAAACTTAGCGCGCACTGGCCAGGGTTTCGACCTGCCAGCCGCCACCCAGGGCTTTGTAGATCGCCACAACGCCGCGATACAACTCAACCTCGGCTTGCGCTTGGCTGTCTTCGGCCGCCAGACGTTCGCGCTGGGCATCGAGCAGCACCAAAAAGTCCACGGTGCCTTCACGGTAACGAATGGCTGCCAAATCCGCCGCGGTGCGACTGGACTCGCTTTGTCGAATCAGCGACACCAAACGTTGCTGACGTTTGCCGTAGTCAGTGAACGCGTTTTGCGACTCTTCCAGCGCCAACAACACTTGCTGCTCATAGCTGGCCAAGGCGCCCTCGGCTTGAGCATCCGCACCGCGCAAGCGGGCGCGCACACTGCCCAAATCAAACGCAGGCCAGGTGATTCGGGGGCCTAAGGCCCAGGCATTGGCAGCAGCTGAACCGATTTGCGATCCACGCCCGGCAGTAAAGCCGAGGAACCCGCTGAGGCTGACCCGCGGAAACAGATCCGCCTTGGCTACGCCGATACGGGCGGTGGCGGCGGCCAACTTACGTTCAGCGCTCATGATGTCCGGGCGACGTTGCAGCAGATCGCCGGGGTTGCCGATGTTCAACGCTTTAGCAATGGCAGGCAGTTTGGCCGGGCTCAGATCCACACTCAGTTGCTCTGGCCGTTGGCCCAGCAACGTGGCGATGCGGTTGCGCTCACGCGCCTGTTCGGCCTGCAATTGCGGCACGCTGGCTTCAACGGCGGCCAGACGTGCATCCGCGCGCATCACGTCCAGCTCATCACCCACCCCAGCATCGCGCAGGCTTTCGGTGATGGCTTTGGATTCCTGCTGGTTTTTCAGGTTGTCCAGAGCAATGCGTTCACGCAATTGAGCGCCGCGCAGTTCGCCATAGGCATCGACCAACTCAGCAATCATCGTCACTTGCAACTGATACAAATCCGCTGCCGCTGCTTGCTCGTCAGCGTCGCTGGCTTCCAATTGACGCTGGATGCGCCCGAACAGATCAATTTCCCACGCCATGTCCAGGCCCAGGTCGTAGCGCTCACTGTTGACGCGCTTCTCGGTCTGCCCTGGAATTTGCCCCTTGCCAAGGTCACTGCTGGCACGGCTGGTGATGGTCGGCATCGCATCGTTGCTGACGTCATCACGAATGGCCCGTGCTGCACGCAAGCGGGCAAACGCGACGCGCAATTCACGGTTGCCGGCCAACGACTGAGACACCAATGCATTCAAGGTTGGATCGTCGAACTGCTGCCACCAGATCCCTTCAAAATGTGCACGGTCAAAGCCTTTAAGACTGTCGGCGCTGATCTGCGCCGGCTCCGTCTTCGGCGTTTGGTAATCCGGGCCTACGGCACAGGCGCTCAACGCCAGTACCAACAGGCTTGGAAGGAAGGCTTTCACGCTCATTGCTGCGGCTCCAACTTCAAGTGCTTGGCGGCTTTGCGCGCTTCACTGCGCTCCACATAGCGGCGAATCAAGACATAGAACACTGGCGTCAGCAGCAGGCCGAAGAAGGTTACACCGAGCATGCCGGAGAACACCGCAACACCCATCGCGTGACGCATTTCAGCACCCGCGCCGCTAGAGAGCACCAGAGGCACAACGCCCATGATGAAGGCGAACGAGGTCATCAGGATCGGCCGCAGACGCAGGCGGCAGGCTTCGAGCACCGCCGCCAGCGGGTCGAGGCCTTCTTCCTGTTTGTCCTTGGCGAACTCGACGATCAAAATCGCGTTCTTGCACGCCAACCCCACCAGTACGATCAATCCGATCTGAGTGAAGATGTTGTTGTCACCGCCCGAAATAATCACCCCGGTAATGGCTGACAGCAGCGTCATCGGCACAATCAGAATCACTGCCAGTGGCAGGCTCCAGCTCTCGTATTGCGCAGCCAGCACCAGGAACGCCAGCAGCACGCAGAGCGGGAACACAAACAGTGCGGTATTACCCGACAGAATTTGCTGATACGTCAGTTCAGTCCACTCATAGGTCATGCCGTTAGGCAGTTCTTCTTTGAGCAGTTTCTCCATGGCTGCTTCTGCTTGCCCGGAGCTGTAGCCCGGTGCCGCGCCGCCGTTGATTTCAGCGGTGACGAAACCGTTGTAGTGCATCACGCGGTCGGGGCCTGCGGTGTCGCTGACCTTGATGAAGGTCGCCAGCGGGATCATTTCGCCTTTGTTGTTGCGCACTTTCAGTTGGCCAATCTGCTCAGGCTCCAGGCGGAACTGCTGCTCGGCTTGAACGTTGACCTGATAAGTGCGCCCGAAGCGGTTGAAATCGTTGGCATACAGCGAACCCAGATAGATCTGCAACGTGTCAAAAATATCGTTGATGGCCACGCCGTGGGTCTTGGCTTTTTCCCGATCAATCGCTGCATCAACTTGTGGCACGTTCACTTGGTAGCTGGTGAACAACCCGGCCAGCTCTGGCACGTTATGGCTCTTGGCAATCACGTTCTGAACTTCTTTGTACAGTTCGTCATAACCCAGATTGCCGCGGTCTTCGATTTGCAGGCGGAACCCGCCAATAGTGCCCAGACCTTGTACCGGAGGTGGCGGGAAAATCGCGATGTAAGCGTCCTGAATGTCCGCGAACTGAGCGTTCAAGGCGGCTGCAATGGCGGCAGCTGACTGGCTTGGGTCCTTGCGCTCATCAAACGGCTTGAGCGGGGTGAACACAATGCCGCTGTTCGGACTGTTGGTAAAACCGTTAATCGACAGGCCAGGGAAGGCCACCGAGTTGGCAACCCCAGGTTGTTTAAGCGCAATTTCGGACATGCGCTTGATAACGGCTTCAGTGCGATCCAGGCTCGCGGCGTCTGGCAATTGAGCGAAGGCCACCAGGTATTGCTTGTCTTGCGGTGGTACGAAGCCGGTTGGCGTATGGGCAAATCCGGCCCACGTCAGCACCATCAAGCCTGCGTACAGCAACATGGCGATACCGCTGCCACGAATCACACGGCGCACGGTGCCGACGTAACCGTTACTGGCCTTGACGAAGAAGCGGTTGAACGGGCCGAACAGCCAGCCACCGAACAAACGATCCAGCACACGGGTAAAACGGTCTTTCGGCGCGTGATGGCCTTTAAGCAATACCGCTGCCAGTGCAGGGGACAACGTCAGCGAGTTGAAGGCCGAGATGACTGTGGAAATAGCAATCGTCAGGGCGAATTGCTTATAAAACTGCCCGGTCAGACCCGAGATAAAGGCGGCCGGAATAAACACCGCACACAGCACCAGTGCCGTGGCAATGATCGGGCCGGTTACTTCACGCATCGCCCGCTTGGTGGCCTCTACCGGGTTGAGTCCCAGCTCGATATTTCGCTCGACGTTCTCCACCACCACAATCGCATCGTCGACCACGATCCCGATGGCCAGTACCAGACCGAACAGCGACAGTGCGTTGAGCGAGAAACCGAACATGTGCATCACGGCAAACGTACCGATCAACGACACTGGCACGGCCACTAGCGGAATGATCGAAGCGCGCCAGGTTTGCAGGAACAGGATAACGACCAGTACTACCAGAATCAGGGCTTCAAACAGGGTATGCACCACGGCTTCGATCGAACCACGAACGAAAATGGTCGGGTCATACACGATGTCGAAGTCCATCCCTTGCGGGAAGTTCTGCTTGAGTTCGGTCATTTTTGCGCGAACGTCATTGGAAATCTGGATCGCATTGGAGCCAGGGCGCTGGAAGATCGGTATCGCCACTGCCGGTTGGTTGTTCAGCAAGGAACGCAAGGCGTACTGACTGGAGCCCAACTCAACCCGTGCAATGTCCTTCAAACGCGTGATCTGCCCATCGTCACCCGAGCGGATGATGATGTTCTCGAACTCTTCTTCAGTGACCAGACGGCCCTGGGTGTTGACCGACAGCTGGAAGCTGGTGGCATTCGGCGCTGGCGGGGCGCCCAGGGCACCGGCTGCAACCTGACGGTTTTGCTCACGAATGGCCGTGACCACATCGGTAGCGGTCAGGTTGCGAGATGCGGTTTTGTTCGGATCAAGCCAGACCCGCAATGAGTAATCCCCCATGCCGAACATCTGCACATCGCCGATCCCGTTCAAGCGTGCCAACTCATCCTTGATGTTGAGGATGGCGTAGTTAGACAGGTACAGCATGTCGTAACGCTTGTCCGGGGAGGTCAGGTGAACCACCATCGTCAGGTCGGGCGAGGCCTTGTCCACGGTAATGCCGATGCGCGTGACTTCCTCAGGCAGCTTGGGCTGCGTGCGCGTCACACGGTTTTGCACCTGCACCTGAGCGTTGTCCAGGTCAGTGCCCAGCGCAAAGGTGATGGTCAGGGTGATCTTGCCGTCAGCGGTGGACTGCGAAGACATGTACAACATGTTTTCAACGCCGGTTATCGCTTGTTCCAGCGGCGCGGCAACGGTATCGCCGATCACTTTGGGGTTGGCGCCGGGGAAGTTGGCACGCACGACCACGGTCGGCGGTACCACTTCCGGGTATTCGCTGATCGGCAATTGGAACAGCGAAATGCCACCCGCAATCAAGATCAACAATGAAAGTACGGCCGCGAAAATGGGCCGCTGAATGAAGAACTGGGAAAAATTCATCGGAGTTATCGTCCCTTAACCACGAGGAGTCGCGACACTGGCCAGTTTCGAAGCGCCAGTGGCGGGCTTGATTGGCGGCAGGTTGCTGGCTTCCAGGGCTTGTCGTTGTTGTGCCAGTGCGGCGAGGGTCTGTTCGTTGGCCATCGGGATAACTTCAGGTGTTACCGGCGAGCCGGGACGCACTTTCTGCAAGCCCTTGACGATGATCGTGTCGTCTTTGTTCAGGCCGTTACGAACAATGCGCAGACCCTCGATTTTTGGACCCAGATCCACCGCGCGGTAGGTCGACTTATTGTCAGCATCCATCACCAGCACGAACTTTTTGCCCAGATCGGTGCCCACCGCTTCGTCATTGATCAAGACGGCAGAGTAGGTACCGCTGCCCACCAGTTTCAGCCGTGCATACAGCCCCGGGGTGAAGCTGCCATCAGCGTTATCGAACACCGCGCGGCCGCGAATGGTGCCGGTTTTCGGATTGACCTGGTTGTCGACGAAGTTCATTTGCCCCAGGTGTGGATTACCGTCTTCGTTCGACAGTCCCAAGTACACCGGCGTGGTCTGGCCGCGCTGGCCTTGACGGGCCAGTTGCGTGTACTTGAGGAATACGCGCTCGTCGGCATCGAAATAGGCGTAGACCTTGTCAGTGGACACCACGCTGGTCAGTGGCGAGACGTCGGCCGTCACGATGTTACCGGCAGTGATTTCGGCACGGCTGACGCGGCCGCTGATCGGGGAAGTCACACGGGTAAAGCTCAAGTTGAGCTTGGCCAGGTCCAGCTCGGCCTGAATCGCGGCAACCCCGGCACGGGCTTGCTCAGAAGCCGTAGTGCGCGACTCGGCCAACTCGGCCGAAATGGCATTGCTTTCACGCAAGCGCTCACCGCGCTGTGCTTCGTTCTGACTGCGGGTGGCATTGGCGCGCGCCTGCTGCACTTGAGCTTCAAGGCGACGCACTTGGGCCTGGAACGGGCGCGGATCAATCTGGAACAACAGGTCGCCTTTCTTCACCAATGCACCTTCGGTGAAAGCAACCTGATCAATCTGCCCGGACACGCGCGGGCGAATCTCGACGGTTTCGGGGGCCTCAAGGCGCCCGGTGAACTCGTCCCATTCATTGACCGGCTGTTCGAGTACTTTGGCCACACTGACTTTTGCAGCAGGAGCTGGAGCAGTCGCTTGTGGAGTTTTGCCGCATGCACTCATCACCACGATGGCCAAGGCCGCGAGCGGGAAGCGCAAATGTTTAAGTGACTGTTCCATGAGAGGGGAGTCCGCCAATCTATTGAGATGGGGCGGATAATGCTGGCGCGCATGCTGGCGCACGAATCGAACCCAGCGAAGGTCACTATCATCCAGAATGATATAAACCCTGAGCAAGCCCTCTAGCCTGCGCTTTTTGTTAGGGGGCTATCAATTAATCTTTATCGTTTGCTGCAAACAATCAGAACCTGCTCAGAAATATACAGAAAGTCCCTACAGCATCCCAGAACCTCTTGTCATAGGGTTTCCACTCACCGAAATAGAGTGGAAGTTATGGCTAATCACGGCTACATGACCCTCACGGGCAAAACGTCAGGATTAATATCGGCGGGTTGCTCTACCCAGAATTCTATGGGTAACAAGTGCCAAATAGAGCATGCCGACGAAATTATGGTGCTGTCCTGCACTCACAACATGACCAACACCGGACATCTGAATAAAGCAACCCACGGCCCCATTATCATCACTAAAAACGTTGATAAATCTTCACCGCTGCTCGCTCAATCACTGTCCAGCCGTGAAGAGATAAGTGGCGTTATCAGCTTTTACCGACTCTCTTCTTTGGGTACGCACGAACGGTTCTACTCCATCTCGATCGAGGGCGGCATAATCGCTGACCTGACGCTCGACATGCCGCATGCTGTTTTACAAAATGAAGCTGAACCTCAAGAACATCTTGCCATTCGTTATCGCGAAATCACCTGGACCCACCATGTGGCAGGTACCAGTGGTTATAGTTATTGGGGGGCATGAGGTATGAGACCGCAAAAAACCAATTGCCCGCCAACACGTTGTGATGATTGGTTAGTTAGCGAGGCGGCCGCAAACGTGAGCCGTCAAGCTTGCACGTTAAGTGCAAGGCACATTAATGATGGAGCCTTGAGGTTACAGTTCAATCGAGAGGTTTCTTATTACACCAAGGGGATTGTGAAAGATGTGTCTCAAGGCAATAAAACGGTAGAGCAGGGTTTGAAAGAGCTTAAGGATGAGCAGGGTAGTTTGCTTAGTCAGTCGTGGGAAGTAATAAGAAAAGGCGCCGGGACCATTGCCGGGGCCATGCAGATCGCAACAGGTGCAGGAATATGCTACGTATCGGTCGGTACGTTGTGTCTCGTCGCCGGTGTGCCGATGATGGCTCATGGTGCAAATAATGTATATGAGAGCGGACGTAATTTATTTGAGCGTCGGAATGATATAGAGGGACCGCTCAGGAAGGGTTATCAAGCAGTAGCAAAAGCAATGGGGAATAGCGAGCGAGAAGGAAATATTGCCTATGGCGTTGCTGACCTAGGGCTGTCGGCATATGTACTCGGTCGGTCGGTATTGAAACCCGATGCCTGGCGATTATTCAGGTACATAAGAACTGACTATGTACGCGCTTATAAAAACATGGGAGCCAAGTCATTAGGGCTCGAAATATATATAGACTTTCAAACAGGAAAGCAGTTACTGCATGAGACTGACAAATGATTGCCTTTACCTTTACAGTCGCGGCCTTGTGCGGAATTTTTATTGCGTTTTATTTAAAGTTTCGACTCTCCGGCCCCCATCTAAACTACCTGAGTTTTTATTCTTGCCTGGTGTTCAATGGAGTATTTGTGGTGCCTTACATTGACATTATCCAAAGTGGCTGCTTTCTTTTTTTTGGGTGTCGTCCGGATATAATTTCACACTATCCGTTCATTGGGTGGGCTGCACTCGTTTGTGTATTCATCCATCTTTTTGCACTTCCCGTTAAAAAAACCACTCGCAGATATTTTTTTTAAGGTACGTATCTCGCCCTAACTCGCTCGAATGAATGCTTCAACATGTCTACCTATTTCATAATATTACTCACGCGACTGTCACAAACCCCGTTCTCACACGCTATTCCTGCTCCGTTTAGCTGTCTGTCCTGCGACTGCTTACCATTTTCGTTCGACATTACAAGCTATCCGGATCGCCCAAAACATCTGAATACGAGAGCGTAACCACCGTTCCCCCGGATCGTTGTCTTGAGCGCCGCGCCGCGCCATATGTACTTCAAACGCCGGGTAGCGGGGGGCTCTTACGCGCACGCACCGCCCACAGCGCTCAGGGCATCAGCGGTGTAGTCCGGCACAGTGGCGAGATTGTCGGTGCCCGTAGCAATGTGCTCACATTATCGAATTGGCCATGCAGGCGGCGAAGATGCTCCCGGGGGCCAAATTGATTGAATTCACCGGTATGGGCCACGCGCCGTAAATGGAAGACCCGACAGGATTCAACGCCACCCTGATCAAGCAGTTGAGCCTGAAACCGGGGCTATTTATTAAGTCCTCATTGGCCGGCCAGCAGACCGGCTAATGGCCATGCTCTTTGCTGCGAACCTTGATTTAGACGCTTTTAATGCGTTATAGCTAAAAAGGAGACCTATTTGGACACAGGAAACAACACACCTTATGGACGGAAGCACACGTATCCATCGCCAGTCCGGCTCACGATCCGCACCCCTGATTGCGAATTGTGGGCCTCACATCAAGCACTGCGCATTCGCAGCTACAGGGTACATTTCCCGACTCTTGATCTTCATGGCCTTACCTTATCTTCGTCCCTGTTTCTCAGGGAACTGCGCCGACTGGCGCCATTGCTACGTCCCCCCGCCTGACACCCACTGAACACTGCTGCCTCTCGGCACTTCATCTGACCCTCATTGCCTGATCTGAACCCGGCGGACGGCTAAATTCCGTGTCCGGCGTGCAGAGACGATCCTCTTTCCACGCGCCTGCCAGACATTCGCACGGGCGCGAGCAGTTCAAGGAGTTACACCGCCAATGATCTATTTCCAGGGCAAACGCATCCTCAGCGCCATATTCGATATGGACGGCACGATGTTTGACACCGAGCGCTTACGCTTCAAGACCTTGAAGCAAGCGGCGATGGAGATTTTCGGCAGCCCGCTGAGTGATGAAACCCTGACTGGTTCACTGGGTTTAAGTGCCAAACGCGCTGAAGCACTGGCAAAGGCCAATCACGGCGCAGACTTTCCCTACGCCCAAGTCAGGCAACGGGCAGATGAGCTTGAGCTGGCGCATGTGCGCAATCATGGCGTGCCCATCAAAGACGGCTTGCTCGACGTGCTAGAGCGTCTGCGCCGCTGTGGCCTGACCATGGCCGTGGCCACCTCCAGCCGACGCGCGATTGCCGAGGAATATTTGATCAACGCCAACGTGCTCAAGTACTTCGACATCACGGTGTGTGGTGATGAAGTGGAGCAAGGCAAACCGCATCCCGAAATCTTCCTCAACGCGGCCAGCGCACTGAACTGCCTGCCCGAACACTGCCTGATGCTTGAAGACTCTGAAAACGGCTTGCTGTCAGCGATCCGCGCGAACGGGCAACCCATTCTGATCGAAGACATCAAGCCCCCGGCCCCTGAAGTCAAAGCGGGGGCGTTGCAGGCCTATACCAGCATGAGCGAATTTTTGGCGGACTTGAGCGACTGCATGCCTCACTTGGGCGTGCCTGAATTGACCGAGCCGTTTCCACAGGCCCTCAACCAGTTCAGCGTCGGCATCCACGGATTCGGGGCGATGGGGGGTGGTTACCTGGCGCAAATTTTCTCGCACTGGGATGGTTACACCCGGCCTTGCGAAATCATTGCTGCGACCCGCTCGCCGATGCTGCGCGAAACCATTCAGGCGTTCGGTCGCTACAGCGTGCGCTACGGCGCCACCTCGTTTGATCAAACCATTGAAAACATGAGCATGATCGACATGGATGACGAGCAAGCCGTCATTCGCATGTACGACGTGGCCGAAATCGTTGGCCTGAGCCTTCCCGAGTCTGCGATCCGCAAGCAAGCGGGCGTGATTGCCCAAGGCTTGATTCGTCGTTTCGAACGCAGAAGCCGGGTACTCACCCTATTGATTGTTTTGAACAAGGTCGGCGGCGCTGCATTCGTGCGCGAGCAAGTTGAAGCGCATTTACGCCGCCTGGCCTCGCCGCAACTGTGTCAGCGCATCCTCGACAATACGTATTTTGCAGAAACCGTGGTCAGTCGCATCGTGTCCAAACTGTCCACTGACGCGTTGCTGCGACAGCTACGGATCAAGTCGAAAATGTTCGAAAACACCTTGAGTGAAGAGAGCCGCACACCGGCCACGGCCTCGAAAAAACGAGTGCCTGACTATGAGCAGCTGATCAGCCGCTTCCGGCCATATGCCCAATCCAGTCAGGCGCTTAGCCAGTTGCATCTGATCCTGTTCAATAGCGAACCGGACATGCCGCTGTACGCCGAACGCTGCGGCCATTTGCTTGAGCGTCTGCGCCAGGTCAAGACAGTTGCAGACATTACCCAGACCCAAGTGATCAAGAATTTGCTGTGGAATGGCCCGCATGCCGTGATCGCCTGGTACGCCAGCCTGCTGGGGCATACCTGGCTGGGGCAGGGGATGGGCGATACACGGGTCAGCGCGCTGGCCCATCGACTTATCCGCGAAGAGGTCGGTCCGGCATTAATCGCGCAAAACCCGGAAGCGGCTGATGCTGTCGAAGATTTCTCACAGGTTTTCCTCAAGCGCTGTGCCACGTCCTTCAAAGATCCCTGTGCCCGCGTAGCACGAGACCCACTGCGCAAGTTGCAACGTCACGAACGCATCTTTCGCAGCATTGATCTGGCCCGCAAGCACGGGATACCCACTCCATCCCTTGAGTTTGGGGCGGCTTTAGCCGTTCATTACGCCCTGCGCAACCCCATTGAGAAGGATCAGGAGTGCCAGTTGATACGTAAGATCTATCGTGAAAAGGGGGAGCTTTTGTCTGTTCTGAGCTATGTGGGCGACTACAATGGGCGTCCTTATTCAGGGCTGGATCCGGTCACCGACAAGGATTTGCTTGAGTCGATTTCCCGCCGGTTCATTGACCTCAAAACGCCCGATTAAAGCCCCGAAAATCGAAAGGGTGATCCTGTAAAAGGGCTCTCTTTCGTATCAGCGATACTGACGTCAGGTGTGAGATATAACGAGGTGGTTGCGAAAAGTAGCATATAGCCATGATGCGCAAGAAGTTGCGCACTCAAATGTGGATAACCCTGTGCATACATCGCTACAGCGCTCATAAAACGTGAGCTGTAGACGAGTGCGCAAGAAGTTGCGCAGCACTGCGCAACTTCTTGCGCACTTTGTCGATGTTTCTTACGTGAAAATCATCGTTCCGATTGACTTAAACTTGTTATCTCATTGATTAACATAGATTTTATTAGCTTTGGCATGAACCTTGATTGTCTCTATCGGCACTTGAACGGCATTTGGGCCTTTCAAGTCCTTTTTTTTCAGCAAGGAGAGCAT
>NZ_LLWJ01000052.1:0-77418 GCF_001529285.1 Pseudomonas sp. TAA207
CCCACGGGACAAATAACGGCTCGTTGGAGTCATGCGGTGTGAAACAGACTTCGCGACGCTGGCGGTTGAAGCGGGTGGGAATGACTTTGGTGTAGAGGGCGTGGGCTTGGAACCAGACGTATAGGCCTATAGTTGTTCCTGCTATCCATGAGCCTATAGCAAGTTGCCAAGCGACCAAGAATGAATCCGATATGGCATGCCAAGCATCTAGCCATCCGCTTCCAAGTAGTACAAAGGCTAAGCCTATAAATATTGGGAAACCGAATGCGATAACACATGCACTACTAAATGGCCCTCCCAAATTCAACTGATAAGAAAACACATTGGGCTTCCCCCCGCCAAAGTCCAGATACACATCATTAAAGTCACTGATAGATGGACAGTACGGCTGGGCACCTGTAGGCAAAGGTAAGGGCGCGAGATACGTCTTAGTTCCGGTCAGCATTTTTTTGATATCGCCAGCCCTATGCAAGGGCTTAATTGCCGCTGCCGCAGGCCGAGTTTCTTGAGATTCAGACATTCGGTATGACTTCCAATGCCAGGATGTCGATGGGTAATAAGGTTAACGCTGGGGCTAGGTAGTCGGCGGCGGGGTAGCGACCCTCTTTCAAGGGATTAAAACGAATGCGGTGGGTGTGCCAGACTTGTTGGCCTTGTTCATCCAGGGACCATAACTTCAGTTCAAGCAGCAGTTCTTCATCTAACTTGCCGTTGATGCGTTCTGGATGGCGCGGATAGCTCAGGCTTAAGATCAGCCCCGGCCTGTCCATATGCACACGAAACAGACGTGCCGAGACTTGCTCGCTGATTTCTTCACTGTGCTCATGTGGACGTTTACTGTGCTCCAAAACAGTGGTGAAACGTTGAGCCCCGATCTTTAATCCATGACTGGCTCGCCCTCCTAGCGGCACTTCAAAGCCCGCCAGACTCAAGCCGGGCAAGCATAGATAAACCTCGCCAATATGGGTGGTCGGAAGCCAACTTGCCAGATATGAACCCGCTTGAGGGCGTTTGACTTCAACGAAGGGGGCTTGCAGCAGCAACTTAAGGTGACCCTGAAAGTTCTTCAGGCTCAAGTTTTTTCGTTTTTGAAGTTCCAGTCCCCACGGGGTGCTTTGTAGCCATTGGTCGTGAGCGCTGGTGTTAAAGCGGTTATACAACCAGGTGCTACCTAGTTCTAAAAGGGTAAACAGTCCTCCTGCCAGACTGAAACGATAAAACACAGTGGAGAGACGCACTCCTGAAACCACCCAGGCAGCTTCACGAGCAGCGCCTTTAGTAGCCATCATGATGTTATATGCCGCTCTGAAAGAGTTACTCAATCCATAAGCATTGCTAAATGCCAACCCCCCAGAGCTACTCACTAAAAGCGTAGCCCCAATCTGAGCTTCGCGATTACCGTTGCGTACAGCCTCGGCCCATTTATGTTGATTCGTGTAGAGGCTAGCAAACGCAATAATAAGTCCCGATAAATAGGTGCCAAAGCCCAAGCCAAGATGTAATTTGCCCATAGAAACGTGCAAATGGCTCAAAGAGTTTTTTCGTAAATCGGTTGTCAGTTTTGCAGCCTGTGTAATTAACGCCGTATCGAAAATTCCCTGAACCGCCGAAAAGCCAGCAGCACCTGTTGCGAGAGCAGCATTGATAACACCGCCCCAAACTCTTTGATCCCTCTCTATGGTTATGAATTCTTTAATTATCTGCACCAAATTCACCGCCTGCGCCACGAACAACAACAGCGCCGCCCCATCCCCCAATACATTCGAAGCAGGCGCGCGGCTCACGCCTTCTTTAAAGGTGCGCATCAATCGAGCCACTTGTTGTCGACCTTCCGGGGCAAAGATGACGGTCAGTCCTGCACGCCCCGGTGTTGAGCCGTATAACCGCGCCTGTTCATCCGGCAGTTCTGTGATGGGGCTGATGCTGGCGGCCAGGCGCGCTTCTCCCAAGTCCAGTTGCCAGCGTACAGAGTGGATGTCTTGTAGAAGTGCCTGGGACTTGGCTGAGTGATGGCCATTCACACGGTTGGACTGCTGGCGCGCCTGTTTGAGTGTAAGCAGCCTTTCGCGTTGCTCCAGTACTTCGCTCAAGGTCTCGCGCAAGCTGCCCAGCTCGGCGCGGGAGGCAAAGCGCAAGGTGGCACCTTCGGTTTTGGCCGCCTGCACGATACGCAAGATCAATGCCTGGGGCAGGCTGCGCAATAACTGATCAAGGTCGGGCACGGCCTGGCCTTTGGTGATGCCTTCAAAGCTGGCGAGCAGGGTGTCCAGCCCGCGGTTCAGCGCAGGCGTCCAGGCGTTTTGCGCAGCCTGGGCCACGTTGCGTGTGCTATCGGGCAGATCGTCCAGTATCGGCAGACGCCCGCGCTCAAGGGTGTCCAGGCGCGCGATCTGCTCGGGCAGGTTGTTCAACACGGCCATGCCACTGGCAAACAAAAAGGCGTATTGCACCCACAAGGAGGTCTGTTCGCTCAAGGGCAGGGTGTAATACAGCGGGCGACTGAACTGCGGTTTGCACTCGGCATACGCCAGTAGTTGGGTGCAGGCATCGTCGCTGCGGCAAATATCTTTAAGGCACGCGTATTCAAGGGCAAACGCGTGACCCGTTTGCAGCGAATGCTGGGCATCGAAGTACCAGGCAGCCTTGTGAAATGCGCCTGAACTCACCAAGGCAACCCGGTCGGCGGTGATGTGGTCGAGCAATGAGTTCCAGCGCTCCAGCCCGGTGCGGTGAGCGTGCATCTCGCTGTCCATTGCTTGGCGGTCGATGAGGTCGTTGACGCCGCGCTGGCCCAGTCGAGCGCCATGAAGGATGTTGCTCAAGTCACTGCTGCGACGTTTACCTAGAGCGATCAAGGTCTGGAAATGCGTGTCGACAAACGCCGCAGGCGCGACCCGAAAGTGCTCCCGGGTGTAATAACGGCGATCCACATCCTCAACGGCACTCAGCCCTACAGGTTCCTGTCCCGAGCCAGGGAAAAAATCGGCCGCAAATGCGTCATCCTGTACCGCCTGTCGCAACGCTTGCAGGTCGGCAGGTGTCGGGGTGTTATCGGTTGAAGGTGTCATCAGTCCGCCCCGATTGATGTACGCATGCAAGGCTTTGGCGGTGATCTCTCGTTCAGGCTCGGGCAGGTGATTGAGGTCAGCCAGCAACGCACGTCCTGCGGGGTCATCGATGTCGTCCATAAACGCTTGCACATCTGACTCGGCCAGCCAGGTCAGGGACTCGATGTAACAGCCCAGCAAGTAATCGCGCTCGTTGTAGCCCTTTTGTGCACCGCCGTTTGCCCAATCGGTGACCCAACCTGCGACTTGGTCCTGATAGTTGGCCAAGTCGCGCAACACGCCCAAGGTGTCATCGAGCACTAAATACAAGGTGTCATAGTGATAGCCGGGGGCCACGCAAGTGACCAGTTTGCCCATGAACATGTGTGCAAAACGCTTGGGTTCTTCCCACGTGTAGGGCTGGCGCTCGTGCTCAGGGACTTGGGCGAGTACGCGCTGGCGTTCGGTGTAGGCGGCGTGTTCGGCCAACGAGGCGTTCGGGGCCAGGTGCTGTTGGTGATACTCCACAAACTCGGTGGCCACCTCAGCCAGCCATTCTTCGGTCATCTGCGGCGTGAGCAAATGAGCGCCGCCTGTTTGGCAATTGCTCATGGCCGGATGCACTGCCTGCATGAAATGTTCACGTTCGCCGGGTGAGTCGAGCACTTGATGGCACTTTTTGGCCGTCCACTGCACTTCTGCATAACTGACATACAACGGGTTGTGTCTGGAGACAATCAAGTGCGCCTGCCCCGCCGAGGACTGGCGCTCATCTTCAGTTACGTGTGTGCCTTGAAAGAGCAAGTCGGTGAGTACGCCGTTCAGCAACCGGTACTCGGACAACACGCCCGTGACGGTGTCGATCACGTACAGCCAGCCATCACGAGGCAGGCGCACGCCCAACGGGCGGCTGCTCAGGTGATGGGCCATCAACAGTTCTTTGGCAGGGTCTAGTGCAAGGTTATCGACCAAGCCGTAACGCAGCGGCACCAGCTGCATCGTCGGTTTATTCAGCGGGCATGGGGCGAGCGCCACTTTGGCGTCGGTGCGGCTTAAGTTGATGTTATTCGGGTTGCGGCGGGGAATGCGTGTGGCCATGCCGGAGGCTCCCACAGGCGGGTAGCCCGTGTTGATTAAAAACATATGCCTCTCAAGACTTATGCCAGAACCTCTACAGCCCTTATAAACAGGGGGTTTGGTGATGAGTAGGGAGAGTTTGTTGCGCTCAATACGCGTAAAATTGCGCAACTTTTTGCGCAGTGCTGTGCAATTTTTTGCCAATCCGGCAAGGCACTTGATCGACAAGGGCTGTAGCCCTTTAGTGGGCATAAACCAGAAATAGGCTGTGCAATTTTTTGCGCAATTTGCCCCCTGTGCAAAATACTGCCGACCAGGTGCTCGTGGATCATTTCACTTCAAGCGCCCCGGCGTCAGCCGCCCTCATCTGCGCCAAGAAGCTTTGGGTGTATCATGTCGCGCAAACGCCCCAGCCGTGACGATCCTTGCCGATGCCTGATGTAGCCAGCCCTGTTTTCCCTCCTGAACTGATTGCCGGTTTTGCGGCCGTGCAGCAGCACTTTCGTCAGGTGATCGTGCCGCTGTGGCAAGGCCCCGGCTGGAATGCCGAGCTGGCGTTGCCTTACGAGTCGCTGAGCGCAGCCCATCAACCGTTGCCCCCTGCGCGTTACCGTGCGATGGCTTGCGCCCGGCAGTTGTATGTATTTGCCAGCCTGATGGGGGACGCTCAGTTCCCTGACGCGGGCGAGCGCGCAGCGGCGTTGTTTCGCGCCTTGCAGCAGCATTTTCATGATGCCGACCATGGAGGCTGGTTCTACAGCATCGACCCGCAGGGCGCGCCGCTGGATCAGCGCAAAGACCTCTACACCCACGCCTTCATCATTTTTGCCTGTGCGCATTACTGGGCCAAAGTCCGTGAGCCGTTGGTGGCGTCGGTGCTCAATGCTGCTTTGGAGGTGGTCGCGCAGCGCTTCAATGATGGCAACGGTTTGTACGAAGCCAGCTTGAACCGGGACTGGTCCACAGTGGGCAGCGGCCCGCTGCAAAACCCGCTGATGCACTTGGCTGAAGCCTTTCTCGCCACCTTGTCGGTGCGCGAAGACGCCGCCACTCACGCCGCGCTGCTGGCGCTCGCCGAGGGCATGCAGCAACGCTTCATCGCGCCCGAACACGGGGTGATGCTGGAAAAACCCCGCGGTGCAGCCGATAACTGGTTTGAGCCGGGCCATCAATTCGAATGGTATTTCCTGCTGCAATCCTCACCGTTGCTGCGCACTACGGCGCTGCACGATTCACTGGATCGCGCGTTCGGGTTTGCCGAGCAGGTGGGTGTCGATCCGCAGAGCGGGGCGGTCTGCGGCATGTTGGGCAGTGATGGCAGCCTGCGTGATGGCACGCAGCGAATCTGGGCTCAGGCCGAATACCTGCGGGCACTGACGTTGCGCGAAGATGGCCTGGTGCGGGTGCAACGCCAATTGCAGGCGTTGCAGCAGCACTTTTTACACGTCGGGGGTTGGTACGAATGCCTTGATGCGCAAGGCCAGGTCAGTCGCGAGGACATGCCCTCGACCACCCCTTATCACCTGGCCACTTGTTACAGCGGCCTGGCGCAGTACTTCAATTCAGGCGGCTCGCTTTAAGCCTTGCGGGTCAATGGCCGGGCGTTGAATTTCACCCCGGCCAGACCGTGGGCGATCAGGGCGCGAATGTTGCCGTGATCGCTGCCTTCAGGTGTCGCGAGCACTGAGCGGTAATGTTCGCCAAACGCCAACAGGGCCTCTTGGTCGCTCAACCCTTCCAGCACCGCCAGGCCCAAGGTCTTGCACGACCCTTCGTTTTGCCCTGCCGCATTTTCCACCTCGCCGTTGGTGAAGGCTTGCGGCTGGTAATCGTAGTGCGCGGCGATAAAAGCCAGGGTGTCGGCAAACAGGTGTTCGCCGCTGTTGAGGCTGGCGCGCAGGGCGGTTAGATCAGTCATGCTTTTTTCCTTGGGCAAACGCCGCTGCCTGTTCGGCAGAGGCTTCTTTCTGGTACCGGGCTTTCCAGTCGGCGTACGGCATGCCGTACACCACTTCGCGGGCGTCATCGAGGCTGACCTCGATCTGGCGCTCATCGGCCGCGGCCTTGTACCACTTGGACAGGCAGTTGCGGCAAAAGCCCGAAAGGTTCATCAGGTCTATGTTTTGCACATCTTTACGACTGTCCAGGTGCGCGACCAGGCGACGAAAAGCAGCGGCTTCGAGTTCAAGGCGTTCTTGAGACGTCATGGGGTTCACCGAGTGAGAGAGGGGGGCAGCTTAGCGGCTTGCCGCCAGCGTAATGGAGACCGATTCGGCAAAGCGCAGGGCGTGCGGTTTGTCGACTTCGACTTCGGCATACAACACAGCGCTATTGGCCATCACTAAATCCAGCAGCTCTTGGGTCAGCCGCTCCAGCAGCGCGAAACGGTTTTCTTCAACGTGGGCAATCACAGCTTTGGTGATGGTGCGGTAATTGAGCGCGTGGTCGATGTCGTTATCTCGTACGGCGTCTTGCGCGGCATACAGGATGGTGAGGTTGATCAACACATCCTGCTTGTTGAGGATTTCTTCTTCATTGATGCCAATGTAGGTGCGCAGGCACAGGTCTTTGACGCGAATACGGGCCATTCCTGGCTGAAGTTGTGGCATTACGACTTGCTCCGTCCAATCAGTTGCAGGAACTCCATGCGGGTGCTGGGCTCGCGAAAAGCACCGAGCATCACCGAGGTGTTCATGGTCGAATTCTGTTTTTCCACGCCGCGCATCATCATGCACATGTGCTTGGCTTCAATCACCACGGCCACACCCGCCGCCTGAGTGACGCTCTGAATAGCGTCGGCGATTTCTCGGGTGAGGTTTTCCTGAATCTGTAGGCGGCGGGCAAACATGTCGACGATGCGGGCCACTTTCGACAGGCCGAGTACTTGGCCGGTCGGAATATACGCCACGTGCGCCTTGCCGATAAACGGCAGCAAATGGTGTTCGCACAGCGAGTACAGCTCGATATCGGCCACGATCACCATTTCGTCGCTGTCGGAGGCGAACAGAGCGCCGTTGACGATATCGTCAACGCTTTGGTCATAGCCGTGACACAGGTATTGCATGGCCTTGGCGGCGCGTTTCGGAGTGTCGAGCAAGCCTTCGCGGTCAGGGTTCTCACCGAGACCCAGGAGGATCTCGCGGTAGTGCTCAGGCAATGATGTGCTCATGAAAATACTTCCTCGCGGACGGCTTATTTGAGATGCCGACCGCCATTGACGGTCAGGGTGGTGCCGGTCACATACGGGTTGTCCAGCAGATAACGCAGGCTTTGATAGATGACCTCGGCTCCGGGTTCGATCCCCAGTGCTGACTTGGCCAGGGCCTTGGCGCGGTACGCCGCGTCGTCGTCCGGGTTGAACAGCAGCAGCGCGGGCGCGATGCCGTTGACTTTGATCCGTGGCGCCAGTTTAGCCGCGAATGACAACGTCAGGCTGTCGAGGCCCGCTTTGGTGGCGCAATACGCAATGTGCTTGCTGCTGCCCTTGCGGGTCACATCGTCACTGATATGTACGATATCCGCCGGGCTCGAGCGCTCCAGCAGTTCGCTGCATTGCAGGTTGATCAGGTACGGCGCGAGCATATGCACACTGAACATCTGTGTGAAGTCGCTGATGTGTGTCTCGATGCTTTCTGGCAGCCAGGCCGACGCGTTATGCACAATCGCCCGTAAAGCCTGGGTGTGGTTTTTCAGTTGTTCGATAAACGCGAGAATGCCGTGCTCGGTTGAAAAGTCGCCATACACCGCTGTGGCCCCCAGATCGCGCAACATTTGCACGCCGGGCTTTTCGCTGCGGTAGCTGAAAATCACTCGATAGCCGTCTGCCAGCAATTGCTGCGCGCAGTGCAAGCCAATGCGCTGGGCAGCGCCCGTGATCAGAATGGGTGCGGATTGAGATGGCATGACAGGCTCGGCGTCAGAGAACAGGGGAGAGCGGCAGCGTGATGGCAAAACTATACCAGCGTCCGCTGCGCCACGGCCATGCCTGTGCGGGTCCCCTGTGCCCGGTGCCGTTTCAGTGACCGCTGGAGGTCGCGGCGCTGCCCACAGGTTTGGCAGGTGTGCGGTGCAGCCAGCCGGACAATAAGTGGGTCGATAAAGGAATAAAGAAGTAAACCATCAACGGCGTCAGGGCCAGCGTGCTGACGAACACCCGGGGTAGCAGGCTCAGCTCACTCAGCAAGGGGTTGAGCACGAAATTGAACAGCAATGAAATCGGAAAAAACGCAAGCCAAATAGCCACGGCTTGCTTCCAGCGGGGTGGGCGCTGCCCGGCGGCGCCAAACCAGCCGTCGATGCCGCTGACCCGGTGTTCATGCGGGTGGGCAAACAGATCGCTGCCGCGCAGCAACCAGGCCGTGCGCGAGACTGAATGTTCCCACGCGTGCAGGGTGGCTTCATCGGCAAAGCGGAAAATGATTTGAAAGGCGTCATCACCGGGTGGCGGCGCGAGCACGCCCGAGCCCAGATAACCTGGAAAATCGGTGGCCAACTGTTCGCCTTCATGCAGCCAGGCAATCATTTCCTGATAGCGACCTTCGGCGACACGGCGTGCAACCATCAAGGTGACAGGGGAGGTAGACATTGTGTATCTCCATGTGGCTGATGCTGCCAGGGTAAGGCAGGCATAAAACGCAGCGCCGGGGTGGTGGGCTGCGTTGGAGAGTGCAAGCAAGGATTGTTCCTCTTTTCAATTGATTTAGCCGTTGCTCGGGCACACAGACTCCAATGTTTTCGTGTGGCGTGTGGAACCTTGCTTTGCTTAATGGCCAATCATTAACAACCCGATACTTCAAGAGGACAGAGCATGCTTCTTCAGAACCTCAACGCTATTGCGCCCAATGACAGCCTCTCTGTCAGTACGCGAGCAGGTCATGCGGTTCATGCATCTTTAAAGGCTGGGGATAATTCGCGGCCCGAGGACATAAGCGCGGCGTTCTCTCGGGGTGGGGTGCTGGTGCGCACGGTGCAATTGCCTCATGCCCATAAAGAGCTGCACCACTGTGGCATCAGCGTCGACAACGCCAGAAACTTACACGCCAGTGGCGCCAGTCAGCACGGAGGGTTACGCAAGTGGACATTGGCACACGCCAATCTCGTGCCCAATTATTTCGCAATGGGCCCCAACGTCACCGGTATGCCAAGGCACATGGCATTTTTGGCGCTGCCAGAAAAAGTCGGTCGGCATATTGTGGGCATTCATGAAAAAGACAACGCGTCAGGTAATGTTGCACCGGATATGTCTGTGATTCATGAGGCAGATGCGCGTTTTCACTTGAATAAAATGCTGGCGAGTTTGATCAAGGAGCAGAACGTGCGGCAGAGCGAGCGGTTGGAAAATAATGAAGTGCAAACGGTGGGCATTGAACCCGGCGCGATTGCGGGGCTGCTTTTTTACCCCGTACTGTCCAAACCTGATTGGCTCGCGGCCAGAGCAGACTTTCAGAAAGTCATTGATAAAGGAGGGCCTGAGTTTGCAGGAAGAGCATTCCCTGTATTCACCTATCAGCAGGATGAGGGAACTCAGGTGCCCGCGTTAAAGCTGCTCGACACCCTCGTTAAAAGGGAACGTGAGGCCCATGAGGAGTAGACTCGCCAGACTTACTTTCGGCTGTGGCCTTTGTGATGCCTGTGATGACAGATATTGAACGCACTGTAGCGACTGCTGCTGATCCTCTAGAGCAGGACGGCCTTTATCCGATCCGTGAAGTGTCGCGCCTGACTGGTATCAACCCGGTCACGCTGCGCGCCTGGGAGCGTCGTTATGGCTTAATCCAGCCAAAACGCACCGAAAGTGGGCACAGGCTGTATTCCGTGACCGATATTGAGACAGTGCGACAGGTTCAAGGGTGGATCGAGCGCGGTGTTTCAGTGAGCAAAGTGGGCGAGTTATTGGCGCGTAGTGTCAACGCCACGCCTGCTCAACCCAGTGCCCAAACGGATGAATACACACAGTGGCAGTCCCGCATTGGTGCCGTACTCACGGCCTTTGATGAGCCTGAACTTGAACGTCTTTACGGACAGGTTTTTTCCAGCTACCCGCTCCAAACCGTATTTCATGAGATTTTCTTGCCGCTCTGGCAGCGTTTGTTGCGCGTGCAAGATGAGTTTGGTCGCACCAGTGAATGGCTGTTGCTGGATCGATTTTTACGCGGTCGTGTTCAGCACCGTCTGCAACTACAGGTTGTAGCTGCGCCGGCGCAGTGTGTGGTGCTCGTGGCCTTGCCAGAGTTGTGCCACGAATTGCAGTTGCTGGTGACGGGGTTGTTGCTGGCGCGCAATGATCGGGTCGTCAGGGTTTTGGCCATCGGGCAGCCGCTGGAAGAACTGTCGCTGGTATGTGAAAAAATCCGCCCCCAAGCGGTTGTGCTATTGGGTACCCGCGCCCTGAGTGCTGCGCGCCTTCAACGTTTGCTGAGGCTGACGCAACCCCTCAACAGTGCGGTCTGGTTGGCTGGCGAAGCATCGGATCTGGCCTGCGAAGCATTGATGGCGTCCTCCATCGGGTGCTTGGGCAGTGAGGCGAGTGTGATGAGCCAGCGCCTGGATATGTTCCTGAAAGGCGTTTGAATCTAAACGTGCAGCGCGGGGTGGGCCAGGCGGTGTTGTTGCAGGATGAACTGGCGCAAGCGTTCGGTTTCGCCCTGGTCGCGTTGACTTAACCGATAGGCGTACAGGCCCAGTTCGGTTTGGCGTTCGAGCGTGCCGTGCACCGCAATGCGTTCATAGCCGGTGGGGCTGAACCACTGAGCGAACTGGCGCGGAGGGCGGGTGTCGTTGCGTACCTCGATCAACAAACCCTTGAACGACACTTCACTGACCCACAAGTGGCCGCTGCGCCCGCGCACATTTTCCAGGGCTACCGGTTCGGGCAGTGTCAAACGCCACGGGCGCACCATCGGCCCGTCTTCAAAAATGCTCGGCGCGCCCAATTGCAGATGCTGGGCATGAAATTCGTCTTCAACCAAACGCAGCGGAAAGCTCATTTGCTGATTAGCGAATTGAGCCTGAATCGTGACTTGCTCATGGGCGGCCAGGCGGGTCAGCAGATCGCGTATTTGCGACACCCCATTTACCAGCAGACTCGACGAAGCATCCCGCTGATTAAGCAGCGGGTTTTGATGCATGGTCTGGATAAAATCCAACTCGTCTTGAGTCAGAAGGGCATCGTGCGACATGGTGCAACTCGGTATTGGGCAGAAGAAAATCGTAACTGTTTACAACAGACCATCATTTTTACGTTTTGTTGAGGCCGCTCGTCGCCTTGAGTGTTTGCAGCTCTGCGGTCAGGGCCGCCAGTTGAGCTTCTAGCTGCGCCACGCGTTGTTCCGCTTTGACCTGTTGGCTGACATCTTTTTGCACGCCAATAAAATACGTCAGTTGATCGCTTTCATTGAACACCGGGGTAATCGACAGTTCGTTCCAGAAGTGCGTGCCATCCTTGCGATAGTTGCGCAGCCGCTGGCGGATCGGTTGACCGCTGGCGACCGCTTCGCGGATCAATTGCAGCGCGTGTTGATCGCGATCGCCTGCCTGCAAAAAGCGGCAATCCTGGTACAGAATTTCGTCACGGCTATAACCGGTGAGGGTTTCGAAAGCGCTGTTCGCGTAAATCAGAATGGTGTCATCACCTTCCCGCTCGGCGACCACGATGCCGTCCTGGGATGCGTCGACCATGCGTTGCAGCAAGCGTGCGTTGATCATTGAACCGCTCTTCTGAAAGTGGGGAATCCTTTACGGATGCATGTTTTTGACTGTCGGCAAGCGCGAACTCGTCAAACGGACGATAAGCAAGTGATTCATCGCCAGATTGTCGCCAGCGGTGTTCTGCATTCTAAGACATCGGTGATAGCTGTCCACGTGCCATCACCGAAACGCCGTCTCACCTGTTAATATCCCGGCCTTTTAGTCAGTAACAGGATCAGATTGATGAAAGTCGCCATCCTATGTGGCTCGGTGTACGGCACCGCAGAAGAAGTTGCTCGTAATGCCAAGCAACTGCTGACCGATGCCGGGTTTGAAGTCTTGCTTAACCCGCGTGCAACCTTGGCTGATGTTCAAGCGTTTGCCCCCGATGCCTTTTTGGCGGTCACCTCGACCACGGGTATGGGTGAGTTGCCGGACAGCCTGATGCCGCTTTACAGCCAGATTCGCGATCAGCTCCCGGCGCCCTGGCGTGGCTTGCCGGGTGCGGTTATCGCGCTGGGCGACTCAAGCTACGGCGACACGTACTGCGGCGGCGGCGAACAGATGCGCGAGCTATTTGCTGAACTGGGCGTGCAGGAGGTGCAACCCATGCTGCGCCTGGATGCCAGCGAAACAGCAGCGCCTGAAACTGACAGTGAGCCTTGGCTTGGTGAGCTCATCCGAGTGCTGAAGCCGTAACCGGCCGCTCGCGCAACAACTCCAGCCAGGCGTGAGCGGCGCGCGACAGATACGCGCCCTTGCGCCAGATAAAGGCGATGTCCCAGCGCAGATCATCCGGCGCAATGAGTTTTAGCCTCACCACGCCGGGGCGCACCAGCCCGCGCGCGACGACGCTGGGCAACAATACGACGCCTTGGCCGGCCGCCACCAGCGCCACCAAAAAATCAGATTGCCCGCTGCGACCACCTTCCTTGGGGGTAAAGCCCATTTGCTGGCAAGCCTGGAGCAAACGATCATTGAGTACGAAACTGCGCTGATACAGCAGAAACGGTGTTTCAGCCAACTGCTCCAGTCGCACACTGCCATCTTCTGCCAGTGGATGATCAATGGGCAGTAAGGCATCGAGCGGTTCATCGCAAAACGGTTGGTAGGCAAAGGCCCGATTGTTGGGCGTCAAACTGCCACCTATCTCCAGCTCGCCGCTTAACACCGCTTGCTCGACCACCAGGCTACCGCCTTCGAGCAATTGCACCTGAATGTTGGGGTAGCGTCGGCGGTATTCGGCAAACAGCCCGGCGAACAGCGCATCACTGCCCAATAGCGGCAGGCCCAGACGCAATTCGCCCCGCGTCAAATGACTCAAGTCATCGAGTTCACTCAACAACTCTTTTTGCAAACGCAACATGCCTTCTGCCCGTTGCAGCACCACATTGCCCGCTGCGGTCAGCCGTACATGTGAGCCCAAACGGTCAAACACAGGCGTGCCCAGGCTTTGTTCGAGCTGAGCCACTTGTTTGCTCACCGCCGATTGACTGATATGCAAGGTGTGCGCGGCCTGGGTGAACCCACCGAGGCGAGCGACTTCAACGAAGGTACGAACTTGTTTGAATTCCATTGAGTGAATTCCATTTTGGAATGACTGCCAGTCTAACAATTCGTTTTCGAGATGGAAGAGGGGTCTTTACACTGAAGGCCTGTCTGGGATGGAAACAAAATGAAACGCTTCGATGTAAAACGCTTGGGTCGACTGGTCACTGAAATCGTTGTTCTGCTGGCCATCTATTTTGCCGGGTGTCAGATTGCCAGCGGCTTGCAGCTACCCATACCGGGGGGCGTGGTGGGCATGGCGCTGTTGCTGCTGGCCTTTGCGCTGGGCTGGGTCAAGCCTGCGGCGTTGCAACTGGGAGCGGGCGTGCTGATGGCCGAAATGCTGCTGTTTTTTATTCCGGCCCTGATGAGCCTGCTCGACTACGGCGTATTGGTGCGTGATGAAGGCTGGCGCATTTTGCTGGTGATTGGTATCAGCACGTTGCTGGTGATGGTGGTGACGGCGTTTACCGTGGAAGCGGTGTGCCGCTGGAGGTTACGCCATGAAGTTTGAATGGATGCCGATGTTCTGGTTGCTCTTCACACTTGCCACCTATGGCCTGAGCCGCTGGTTATACCGGCGCACGGGTCGCTATCTGTTGTCCCCGTTGATTCTGGTGCCCGCGTTACTGCTCGCGGTGGCTGTACCGCTGCACACCGCGTACGCCGAATACTCAAGCAACACCCATTGGTTGATGCTGGTATTGGGCCCGGTCACCGTGGCGTTTGCGGTGCCTATCTGGCAGCAGCGTAAATTGCTGGCCAAACATTGGGTGGCGCTGTTGATGGGCATGTTGGCGGGCAGCGCTGTGTCCATTGGCAGTTCATTCTGGCTGGCCAAGGCGCTGTCGCTGGACACCTCGCTGACCCTGTCGCTGGTGCCGCGCTCCATCACCACCCCGTTTGCCATGCCGCTGGCGCAGGACTTGGGTGGCATCCCTGAACTGACGGCCGTGTTCGTGATGTTTACCGGTGTGTTTGGTGCGCTGCTGGGCGGCGTGTTGCTCAAATGGCTACCGTTGCGCAGCAGCCTGGCGCGGGGCGCTTTATTTGGTATCGGGGCGCACGGTGCAGGTGTCAGTCGTGCGCGTGAGGTGGGCAGCGAAGAAGGTTCTGTTGCGGGGCTGGTGATGGTGCTCACAGGTATTCTCAACCTGTTTGCCGCCCCGTTGCTGGCGATGTTGCTGTAGCACCGCCGAGCGTGGTGTGTCGGCACTCGCGATGCATTCGCCTTAAATCGCGCGCATAAAAAAGGCCGCTGTAAACACAGCGGCCAAGGAAGACGTTCGATCAAGGAGCTACAAATCAACGTCAGGGTGAACCAGGTTGCTTCTTGGCCTGTCAGGGCCAAGTGCTGAATAAAGCCGACGCAGGCATCCACACTGGATCGTCGGGACGCTTAAGGCATGTGCCTGAAACGTGCGACAAGAATAAAGTCTGGTTGTTGATGGAGTAAGCCCACTTCAAGACAATCTCTGTTACAGCTTTGGCAATAGTGAAATCCTCTCTCAACCTCTCTGGCTCAGGCTTCGCGGGGCTCTTTGCGTATGAGCGAATCGATAAATATGCAGTGCACCGTTTAATCGTGAGCGGCGCTTAATACGTCAACGAAAAGTGTCTGTCTGCACAACGACTTTCAGCATGACGCTGGAGGGCAGGCGCCTAAAAAAGGAGTTCCACCATGAATACGTTAAATAATGCTCCATCGGACCCACGCGCACTGAGCATGCTAGATGAGCGCGTGCGGGTATTTCTGAACAACACGCTCGAACCGTTGGCACTCAATTGTGCTGACGTTTACATCAACATCGTGGACGATCCGGTCACGCTGAAGCTGGTGTCGAGCCAGTCGCTTTACGAAGTGGGTATTGAGTGTCTGGCACGAGGAAGTGAGCCTGTGTACGTGCAGGGAATCACCTATGTGTTTTCCCAGCCGTGGACGTTTGAGCAGGCGTATCGCATCCGTAAACCATCACTGGCAGACGTTGAGAAACTAATGCGCAGCCTGCTGGATGAGGCCAAATACCAGTGGGGCGTTTGATACCCGTGGGTGTTAGCCGGGTTGATAGCCCATTCGCCAACTGATGGCTCGACTGGTAGCGAGTACAAGCTTGGCTGCTGGACCATTTTCATCGGCATGGAACACCGAGGTGGGGCCGACAACGGTGAGCACCCCGGCCACTTTGCCGGTGGCATCAAAGACCGGCGCCGATAACGCATCGACGCCGGGCATCAACAGGCCGTGTACAAAATGCAGGCCTCGTTCACGCACCTCACTGCACAGCTGCACGTAGGTTTCAGCTGATTGCAAAGGATGAACCTGCTCCGTATTGAGTTCTTGCTCGCGCAACTCTGCGGTTTCACGGTCGGGCAAATACGCATTGAATACCAGGCCAGTAGACGAACTCAACAACGGCAGAACCGACCCCAATTGCGTCACGACGGTCACGGCGCGTACGGCTGGCTCAATGTGAACCACGGTTGCGCCCTGATTGCCCCACACCGCCAAAAAGCAGGTTTCATTCAAATCATCGCGCAGCTGCGAGAGCGGTAAGGCCGCGACTTTCACCACATCCATGCTATTGAGCGCTGCCAGGCCTACGCGCAACGCTTCGCGGCCCAGGCCGTAATGGTTGGTGGCGGCATTCTGTTCCGCAAACCCGCTGGCAATCAGTGCCTGCAAATAGCGATGCACTTTGCTTGCCGGCATGTGTACGTGCTCGGCCAGGCGCGACAGCGAGGTGGCGGGCGACAGTTCGGCCAATGCTTTGAGAATGTCCGTACCTACTTCGGCTGAACGTACTTTTTGCTTGCCAGAACTGTCGGTGCTTTTGAGGGGCTTTTCCATGGTGTCGCTTACATCTCGGGATCAATGGGCGTCTTTATAGCTTGACGCTTAATACCAATCAAATTACGTTATGCGTAATCAAATTACGATAAAAATAACGCAGCGGTGCGCACGCGGATTCAGAGTAGGGCGCAGTCACCTGCATTCTCCACGCTGGAGGCTCCATGAACCTCGACTCGCCTATGTCAGCCCTTGATTATCAATCCGGGTTTGGCAACGAATTCAGTAGCGAAGCACTGCCCGGTGCGTTACCTGTCGGTCAAAACTCCCCGCAAAAAGCCCCTTATGGCCTGTACGCCGAATTGTTATCGGGCACTGCGTTTACCATGACCCGCAGTGAGGCCCGTCGCACCTGGATGTACCGCATTCAGCCATCGGCCAATCACCCGGCGTTTGAAAAACTTGAGCGGCAACTGGCCGGTGGCTCACTGGGCCAAGTCACACCGAACCGTCTGCGTTGGAATCCACTGCCAATTCCCAGTGAGGCAACGGATTTTGTTGACGGGCTAGTGGGCATGGTCGCTAACAGCAGCGCGCAAAATCCTTCAGGGATCAGCATTTATAACTACTGCGCCAATACGTCGATGCAGCGCGTATTTTTCAATGCTGATGGCGAGTTGCTGATCGTGCCCGAGCAAGGGCGGCTGCGGATTGCCACTGAGTTGGGGCGTATGGAGCTTGGGCCTTTAGAGATCGCGGTGATCCCCCGTGGCATGAAATTTCGTGTCGAGTTACTCGATGCCCAGGCACGCGGTTATGTGGCCGAGAACCATGGCGCACCCTTGCGTCTGCCGGATCTGGGGCCAATTGGCAGCAATGGCCTGGCCAATCCACGGGACTTTTTGACCCCGGTCGCGCATTACGAAGACCGCCAGCAACCCACCGCTCTGGTGCAAAAGTTCCTGGGCGAACTGTGGGGCTGTGAGCTGGATCATTCGCCGTTGAACGTGGTCGCTTGGCATGGCAACAACGTGCCGTACCTCTATGACCTGCGTCGTTTTAACACCATTGGGACGGTCAGTTTTGACCATCCTGACCCTTCCATTTTTACGGTGTTGACCTCGCCCACCAGCGTTCCCGGCCTGGCCAACCTCGACTTCGTGATTTTCCCGCCACGCTGGATGGTGGCTGAAAAAACCTTCCGCCCGCCCTGGTTTCACCGCAACTTGATGAACGAGTTCATGGGGCTGATCCAGGGCAACTACGACGCCAAGGCCGAAGGCTTTTTGCCAGGCGGCGCTTCGCTGCACAGCTGCATGAGTGCCCACGGCCCGGACGGTGAAACCTGTAGCAAAGCGATTGCGGCCGAGCTGCAACCGAGCAAAATCGACAACACCATGGCCTTCATGTTTGAAACCAGCCAAGTGTTGCGTCCCACCCGGTTTGCCCTCGAATGCCCGCAACTGCAACCCCATTACGACGCGTGCTGGGCTTCCTTGCCTGCCACCTTCACCCCGAATCGGAGATAAGCATGACCCAGTCCACTCTCACCCGTAGCTGGATCGCCTCTGCTAACGGCCATACCGATTTCCCGCTGCATAACCTGCCTATGGGCGTGTTCAGCCTCGCCGGTTCGCTGCCGCGCAGCGGCGTTGCGATTGGCGACCACATCTTCGATCTGGAAGCGGCGCTGGCGGCGGGTCTGTTCGAAGGTCAGGCCAAGGTCGCTGTAGAAGCCACCATTGGCGGTGCGTTGAATGCTTACTTTGCCTTGGGTCGCAGTGCCCGCATTGCCTTGCGCGAACGCTTGCTCGAACTGCTCAGCGAAGGCAGTACGCTGCGCGGAAAAATCGAGGCCCAAGGCGCCACACTGCTGCCTTTGGCGGCGGACTGCCAACTGCATCTGCCAGCGAAAATTGGTGACTACACCGATTTTTACGTGGGCATTGAACATGCAAAAAACGTCGGCAAGCTGTTCCGCCCGGACAACCCGTTGTTGCCCAACTACAAATACGTGCCGATTGGTTATCACGGGCGGGCTTCAACCATTCGCCCTTCAGGTGTTGAGGTGCGTCGCCCTAAAGGCCAGACCTTGCCGGCCGGTCAGACCGAACCGAGCTTTGGCCCGTGCGCCCGGTTGGATTACGAGCTGGAGCTGGGCATCTGGATCGGCCAGGGTAATGAGATGGGCGACAGCATTCCCGTGAGTGAAGCGGGTGAGCACATTGCCGGTTTTTGCCTGCTTAACGACTGGTCGGCGCGTGATATTCAGGCGTGGGAATACCAGCCGCTGGGTCCGTTCTTGTCTAAAAGTTTCATCACCACCCTCTCGCCGTGGGTGGTGAGCGCCGAAGCCCTTGCACCGTTTCGCCGTGCGCAGCCGCCACGTCCAGAGGGTGATCCGCAACCGCTGGCGTACCTGCTCGATCCTGAGGACCAAGCCAATGGCGCGCTGGATATCGAACTGGAAGTGTTGCTGTTGACCCAAGCCATGCGTGAGCAAAAACTGCCAGCGCATCGACTGGGTTTGAGCAACAGCCTGAACATGTACTGGACGGCTGCGCAACTGGTCACGCACCACAGCGTCAATGGCTGCCAACTGCAAGCCGGTGACTTGTTTGGTTCGGGCACGCTGTCGGGGCCACAGCGTTCGCAGCTGGGCAGCCTGTTGGAACTCACAGAAGGTGGCAAACACCCGGTTGAATTGCCGTCTGGCGAGGTGCGTAAATTCCTCGAAGATGGTGACGAAATCATCCTGCGCGCCCGCTGTGTCCGTGAAGGTTATGCCTCCATCGGCTTCGGCGAGTGCCGTGGCACCGTGGTCGCGGCGCGCTAGAAGGAGCGGGTCATGGAGCTCTTTACTTACTACCGTTCGACATCTTCCTACAGGGTGCGCATCGCGCTGGCGCTCAAAGGGCTGGATTACCAAACGGTTGCGGTCAACCTGATCGCGGCCAATGGGGGTGAACACCGTCAACCGCCGTACCTGGCAATAAACCCGCAAGGCCGTGTACCGGCCTTGCGCACCGACAATGGCGATGTACTGACCCAATCACCGGCCATCATCGAGTACCTCGAAGAGCAATATCCGCAGGTGCCGTTGTTGTCCAGCGACCTGATAACGCGGGCCCATGAGCGAGCGGTGGCGAGCCTGATCAGCTGCGACATACACCCGCTGCATAACGTCAGTGTCTTGAATCAATTGCGTGCTTTAGGGCAGGACGAGCCGCAGGTGGTGCAGTGGATCAGCCACTGGATCACACAGGGTTTGGCGGCCATCGAGCCATTGATTGGCGACAGTGGTTACTGTTTTGGCCCTCAGCCAGGCCTGGCGGATGTGTATTTGATGCCTCAGTTGTATGCGGCCGAACGCTTTAACGTGGTGTTGACCGCGTATCCGCGAATTTTGCGAGTGGCGCGGTTGGCGCAGGATCACCCGGCATTCATCAAGGCACACCCGGCGCGGCAACCCGACACACCGGGTTGAACGTCGGCAAAATCAAAAGCCTGCCTTGAGCCTGTCGGTTAATCGGGGGCTGGCTCCAAGGGGGCTTTGGCTCTTTAAACAGCCAAGGCATTCTCTGTCTTTGCGCAGATATGCCCGAAGTAAAGAATGCCACACAGGCTTATGCCTGCTCACTTCAACGACTTTTCAGGCGACGCCTATACTGGCGATTACCTGTCACCGTTCGAGGGCTGGATAATGTTTGCTCTCATGCAAAGTGCTCATGTGGAGTCACTGCACCTCACCGTCGACCCGGTTACGGGTCTAAAAGCCATCATCGCCATTCACAGCAGTCGCCTGGGGCCTGCGCTGGGTGGCTGCCGTTATCTGGCCTATTCCGATGACGAAAGCGCTGTCACCGACGCTGTCCGCCTGGCGCAAGACATGAGTTATAAGGCGGCGCTGGCAGGTTTGGCTGTGGGTGGCGCGAAGGCGGTGATCATGCGCGCCCCGCATGTTGAAAGCCGCGCAGCCTTGTTTGAAGCCTTCGGGCGATGTGTTGAACAGCTCGATGGCCGCTACATCACCGCTATCGACAGCGGTACATCAATGGCCGACATGGATTGCATTGCCCAATACACCCGGCACGTCACCAGCACCACGGCCGCGGGAGATCCTTCACCCCACGCGGCAATGGGCGTTTTTGCGGGTATCCGCAGCACGGCGTCTTCACGCTTGGGCAGTGACAACCTCGAAGGTCTGCGGGTGGCGATACAGGGTTTGGGCAAGGTGGGGTTTGCGCTGGCGCAGCAGTTGCACGCAGCGGGTGCCGAGTTACTGGTCAGCGACACGGACCCCGGTAAGGTGCGCTTGGCGATGGAGCAATTGGGCGCACATCCGGTTGCGCCAGAAGCCTTGCTCAGCACGCCGTGTGACATCCTCGCGCCCTGTGGTTTGGGTGGCGTGCTCAATTGGCACAGCGTGGCGCAACTGCGCTGTTCAGCTGTAGCGGGGTGTGCGAATAACCAGTTGACCAACCTGCAAGTGGCCGACCAACTCGAACGGCGCGGCATTTTGTATGCGCCTGACTATGTGATCAATTCGGGCGGTCTGATTTACATGGCGCTCACCCATCAAGGCGCGCAACCCGAAGTAATCAACCTGCAACTGTTGCGTATCAGTGAGCGCCTGACAGGCATTTATGCCCATGCGCAGGCAGAAAAACGCTCACCGGCGCGCGTGTCGGATGAACTGGCGAAAAAGTTGCTGTACGGCGAGTGATGCGCGACCGTGTCAGCCTGTGACGTCAAACAGCCTCCCCTGCGAACCTGCGGTTTGCTCTGTTAATGCTCGCTTCACCCGTGGGTCAGCGCGGTAAGTGCTGTGATTGCAGTTCAATCGGGCGCTGCGGGCAACGCGTGTCGTCAGCAAAACCGAGGCTCTGGGTCGGGTGTTCTTGGTAAAAGGCTTCAAATGCTTGCAGCCCCTCATACACGGTTTGCAGGGCTTGTATGTGCTGCATCACGGCCATTTTTTTATCCGCAATGGCCTTGTTTACTACGTCCCACGGCAGTGTCTGGTCTGGCTGGTTTTTTAGCATCGCCTGCATTTCTTTAAGCTTGAAGCCCAGTTGTTGCGCGCATTTGATGAAGCTCAGGCGTTCAACGCTGTGCTCGGTGTACACCCGGTAGGCACCACGGCGTTGTGGGCTGGGTAATAACCCGATGGCTTCGTAGTGACGAATGGTTTTGATGGTGGTGCCCGACAACTGAGCGGCTTTGCCGATGTACATGAAAAATCCCTTTCCAATCGAAGCGCCGGGTATCGCTTAACGCAATGCCAGGGCGCGGGCGTGTTGCAGCCAAGTCTGTCTTTTTGCGGGGGTGGAGTCGAGCAGAGGACCGAACGTCAGGGTCGCAAGCGGTTTGATACCGCAAAACGCCAGCGTGGTTTTGCGAATTTGATTCAAGCCGGGCATTCGATAAACCCACGTGTAGTACCAAGGCGGGGTGTCCATCGTCACCAGCAAATGGGCCGTACGACCGGTGAGGAGTTTGGCGGGGAAGGGGTTGCCTTTTTGGTATTTGAAGGCAAAGCCAGGCAGCAGCACGCGATCAAGAAAGCCCTTCAACAGGGCAGGAACACCGCCCCACCAGATGGGAAAAACCAACACCAGATGTTCGGCCCAGGTGATGTCGGCTTGCGCATGGAGCAGATCAGGCTCCAGCGGCTGAACCTGTCGATACCCTTCATGCAGCACAGGATCAAAGCGCAACGCACCAAGGCGCAGTACACGTACCTCGTGGCCTGCGCTTGTCGCCGACGCGGCATAACAGTCGCTCAGCGCGCTACAAAAACTGTGGGTAGAAGGGTGGCCCAGAATCACCAGCACTCGCTTGCTCATTAAGACACCAACCACAAAGAGGGTCTTGCAGCGTAGAGCCTGCCCCTAGGGGGAGAGTCAAGCGAGTGCCGTGGGCGATTACTCGCTTGCGACCAGCAACTCGGAGAGTGCGTCGGGTTGACTCTTGAACGCCTTGGCAAACACATCGCGGTTTTTCGCCATGTAGATACCGGCTTCTTCAACTTGCTGCTCGCTCAAGGACGGCACCGCTTTTTGCAACACTTCAGCCAGCAACTCTGCCAGTTCAAGCATTTTGTCATGACGGTCAGCTTCGGCTTTATCCATGAACAAACGCTCCAGATCTCGGCTGCTGCGGTATACCACTTCGACGGCCATTTACCACCTCATATGCCTTCACGATAAGTTGTCTTGCGATTACTGTATTTATATACAGCTAAAAGGATAAGCCAATCGCCAGCATTTGAATAGCGGCTTTTTTACTCTAGCTGCAATTGGCGTGTGAAGCGGGGTACACGACGTGTCTAATGGCGGCCTGCCATCTTCTCATTCGTGGTGCTGGCCTTTTTTCTGCATGCAGAAAGTGTCATGAGCATCGCGGATGATCCGTTCGAGTCGTTTCAAGGAGCTGCATCGTGAAAGTGAATAAAGCCGAAAAGCTACGGCGCCAAGTGCATGAACTGGCTGAGTCGATGGGCAATTTGTTTGTCGAAACCTTCCACTACCTGGCGTTGTTCGCCATTGGTGCGGTCACGGCATGGGCCGCCGTGATGGAATTTCTGGGCATGGTGGAGAAGGGCAATATCTCCATCGATGACATCCTGCTGCTGTTTATCTACCTCGAATTGGGCGCCATGGTGGGGATTTATTTCAAGACCAACCACATGCCGGTGCGCTTCCTGATTTATGTGGCGATTACGGCGTTGACCCGTTTGCTGATTTCCAACGTGTCGCATCACAACCCGCCAGACATGGGTGTGGTGTATTTGACCGGCGCCATTTTGCTGCTGGCCTTTGCGATTCTGGTGGTGCGCTATGCCTCGTCGCAGTTTCCGTCGGTGAAGATCGAAAACCCGCACCGCAAGACCGGTGCTGGCTCCGGGGAACATCCTGAGGTCGAGAAGGGCGAGCTGTAAACCCGGCGCAGCAGTACAAAAAAGGGCGGGACTACCTGAGTAGTCCCGCCCTTTTTTTGTGCGTCTTGCCAACTGAATCAGCTGATTTTGTCGAGTTCTTTTTCTTTTTCCAAAAACTCTTCTTCGAGCAAGTCGTCAGCGCTTTCTTTTAACTCTTCTTCACCAAACCCTTCAGCGGGCAGTTTCGCCGAAGGTTTGTTTCGCAGTTTGCCAAACAAGTGCTCAAGTGCGTGTTGCAGTTTTTCGGCAGCGCCTTCGACGGCTCGGTCTACGGAGTCGGCGTCTTCAGTGACGATCAGTGGTTGATGGCCTTTTGGGCGCGCTTCCATTTTGCAGCGCTTGTCGTTTGGCCCTGACTTGCCACCATTCTCATCACTCAGGAAAACATCGACACGGGTGATGTCTTCCTCGAAAAGGTCGAGCCTATCTTTAACAGTGGTGTTTACCCACTCCTCCAGTCGAACGTCATTTTTGATGTGTTTATCGCAATGGACCTGGATTTGCATAGTGCTTCCCTTATTTCAGCGTGCTCGTGTGAGGTCTGACGGCCTTGAGTGGACAAAGGTTCATCGTCATTGCTCAGTCACAGTGTTTGAGCCGATGGACAAATATTTCAAGCTCTATTTTCAGGAAAGATCATATGCCGTGATCGGCGTCAGTCTTCGGTTTGTAGGAAAGGCCCGTGGGTGCGGACCTTTGCCTATTTATATCAAAATGCGACAGATGTCTGTACGTACACCGTGCGCGGCTCTCCCACGTATTTGCCCTTGTTGTTGTCGTCAAACGAGCGGGTGAAGTATTCGTGATTCAGGATGTTTTTAACCCCGACCGCGACGTTCAGGTCCGACAATTGATGCCCGAAGTCATAGCCCACGCGGCTGTTGAACACCATGTAGCCGGGGATTTTGCCGGTGCTGCCGTCAGCACTTTCTTTACGGGTATTGGCGTTATCTGCGAACTGGTCGGTCTGGTAGCTGCTGTCGAGGTTGGCTTTCCATTGGCCCTGGGTATAACCGATACCCAATGTGCCTTTGTTTTTGGAGGAGAACGGCACACGATTGCCCTTGTTCGGGCCGTCTTCGCGGATGGTCGCGTCGACATAAGCGTAGGTGGCATACACGTCAAAACCTGCCAGCGCCGGGGTCAGGCCGTCCAGTGCGTAGTTCACACTGGCCTCGATGCCCTGGTGACGGGTTTTGCCGCGGGCGATCACCGTGTCGGTGGTCTGGTTGCTGTCGTATTGGTTGTTGAAGTTGATGAGAAACGCGCCGATCTCCGCTCGCAGGTTGCCATTGTCGTAGCGTGTGCCCAGCTCCCAGGTGCGGGCTTTTTCCGGCTTGACTTCGCCGCCGCTGACCCGGTTCGGCATTTGGCTGTATTGCACGCTGCCGAACGAACTTTCGGTATTGGCGTAGATATTCCAGCTGTCTGTCACGTGGTACAGCACATTCAAGGCGGGCAGCGGGGTGTTGTAGTCGCCTTTGTATTTAACGTGGGTCAGCAGGTTGGTTTGCTCTTGCTCAATCATTTCGTAGCGAATGCCGGGGGTGAATGTCCACTGACCGATGTCGATCTTGTCATCGATAAAGAACGCATGGGCTTCGGTGGCGCCACGGGTGTCGCGGTCGTTGCGGCTGTTGGTGGTCGGTAACTGGTTGGCCGCAATCGGAGTGCGATAGCGCAACTCATGCCCGGCCTCGCTGATATAGCGATAACCCACGCCGACTTCATGGGCCGTGTTGCCCAGATCAAAGCCTTGGGAGAAGCGGGTTTCAATGCCGCGCACCCAATATTGGCGGGGCGACAAGGACAGGAATGAACCCTGATCCAGATAGCCGCTGCGCAGGGTTTTGGTGAAGAAGCTGTTGACCGTGAATTCGCGGCGATCGTGCTGATAGCGATAACCGAAATTGACCAGCGTGCGACGGCCCCAGAATTTATCGTTCGGGCGTGTCGACTGATACGGGTCTGCCTTGTAGGCCGCTGTACTCAGGCCGCCCGGCATATCGGCTTCGCCGTCGTAGTATTGCGCCATCGCGTGCAGGCTGTTGGCGTCATCGATTTGGTAGTTGCCTTTGAGGATCAAGTCATCGATGCGCGTGTCGCTGTGTTCGCGCCAGTCGCCGCCGCGTGTGCCGGAATACAGCAATGCACCGCCCAGCCCGTTGTCGGCCGTGCCGCCAGCCAGCAGGTTGCCGGTGGTCTTGAAACCGTCATGGCTGGAAGACGGGCTGGTCTCGGTCTGGAAACCGGCCTTGACCGTCGGCTCGTCGGGAATGGCGCGGGTCACGAAGTTGACGATGCCGCCTACGTTTTGCGGGCCATAGCGCACCGCGCCGCCACCGCGCACCACGTCGACGGCGTCCATGTTGCCCATGCTCACGGGCGCAAACGACAGTTGCGGCTGGCCATACGGCGCGAACGGCACGGGGATGCCGTCCATCAGCACCGTGGAGCGGGTGGCCAGGCGCGGGTTGAGGCCACGAATGCCAAAGTTCATGGCCATGTCATGGCTGCCAGTGCCGTTGTTTTCCGGGGCGTTGACGCCGGGGATGCGGTTCAGCACCTCACGGGCCGAGGTGGCGCCCTGGCGCTCGAAGTCTTCGCGGCGGATCACGTCACGTGCACCGGGGTGTTCGAACACGTCCGTCTGTGCGGCGTCACCCAACCAGTCGCCGACCACACTGGAGGCGCCCAACTCAATGCTGGCTGGAGCACTGGCGCGGGTCACCGGTTGCAGGCTGAACGCGCCTTGGCCCTCAGCGCGGGCTTGCAGGCCAGTGCCTTCGAGCAAGGCTTGCAAGCCTTGCTCCGGGCTGTAGTTGCCTTCCAGGCCACGGCTCTGAATGCCACTGGCGGTGGACGAACCAAATGAGATCAGCACCCCGGCTTCGCGACCAAACTGGTTCAAGGCCGCTTCCAGTGAAGTGGGCGCGATGTGATAGGCCCTGGCCTCGGCATACGCCATGGGTAAGGCACCCAGAGTGAGACTGGCACCTAACACTAAACGGGCCAGGCAGGAGAGACGCGAAGGCTGAACGGGCATGAAGTGGTCCTGAGAAGATGAGAATCGAAGTGGCTTACCTTCTCTGTCACGCCAGATGTGAAATCAGCTCAACCGCGCAAAAATAAATCGCACCGTGCGCCAATGAGGGGCTAAACGTTGGATTCAACCGTGACCCAATAGCGGGTAAAGCGCCTGACCCGTACCGGCAGGCTGAGGGGCAACACATCGAGCACGCGCTCGGTATCGTCAATCGGGTAAGTGCCGGAGATCAGCAGGTTGGCGACTTTAGGGTCGCAGTTGAGCTGACCACGACGGTAGCGCCCCAGCTCGGCGAGAAAGTCGCCTAAACGCATATGCGCGGCCACCAGCATGCCGTCGACCCAGGCGCCACTGCCTGCATCCAGTGCGTGCGTCGCATTCCATGCCTTTGCGGTGAAACTCACTTGCTGGCGAGCCTCGACCACCAGCGCACCGCCGCTGTGCGCCACAGGCGATAGTTTTACCTGCCCTGCAAAGACCGCCAATTGAGTGTGGTCACGCAACTGGCGCACATTGAAGCGCGCGCCTTGGGGCTGTAAAAGACCGTGCGCGGTCACAACGTGCAACGGACGCGGATCGTCAGCCACGGTCAGTTGCATCTCGCCTTCAAGCAAACGAATCAGCCGCTGTTGTGCGTCAAAGGTCACGTCCACCGCGCTGGCGGTGTTGAGCTGGATCTGGCTGCCATCGTGCAACTTCACCGTGCGGCGTTGACCCACCGGGCTACTGTAATCGGCCAACAGAGGCGTGATGGGCAGTTGTTGGCGCAGGCCATAAGTCACGGCCGAGCCTGCACCCACTAGCAGCAATAGCTTGAGGGCTTGGCGCCGAGTGCTGCTTTTAGGGGCGTTCAGGGCGGCGTGGACGAGGGGCGAATGCAACCCGCGCAGGCGCTGATTGACCCGTTGAATGTGATCCCACGCACGCTGATGTTCGCTGTGAGCGTCGAGCCAGTGCTCCCACGCCTGCTGACGACGCGGGCTGAGCGCACCGCCCTGCATTTCGACCAGCCAGCTCACCGCTTGCTCAGCCACCTGCGGCGCGATATCCGGGGGATTGTTGAATGTGCCGTTCATAAGGCGAAATAGCAGCGCAGGGCAGCTTTGTTCAAATGGCGTTTGACCGTCGCAATGGAAATGCCCAGTTGCGCGCCGATCTGCGCGTAGCTCAGGCCATCGAGTTGCGCCAGCAAAAACGCGCGTTTGACCGGGGAGGGCAGGCCGTCGAGCAATTGGTCCAGCTCCACCAGGGTTTGCAGGATGATTGCGCGTTCTTCTTCACTCGGCGCGACTGCTTCGGGGAGATCGGCCAGGGCTTGCAGGTAGGCGCGCTCCAGGTCCTGGCGACGGTAGTGATTAAACAGCACGCGCTTGGCGACGGTGGTCAAAAACGCGCGCGGCTCGGTCAGGGTCGGGGTTTCGCGCGCCGTGAGCAGGCGCATGAACGTGTCCTGAGCCAGGTCAGCGGCGCTTTGCGGGCAGCCAAGCTTGCGCCGCAACCAGCCTGTGAGCCAGCTGTGGTGGTCCACATACAGGACCTCAACGTGATTTGACTGCGACAACCAACACTCCGACTGCGCTAAAAACGCTTTAGAGAACAAGAATTGTTCGCATTGTAGGGGTGTGTGATTGCATTGGGCAATCACCCTTGATCAGCAACGTGCGTGCAGGCCGTCATCTGCTTTTGCATATGAGAATATTTATCATTAGTATCGCTTTCCTTTTGAACATCAGCTTGCGACGCCCATGAATCCTCCCGACCTTCAGGAAGGCCCCGACAGCGAATCGCGCCATGGACGTGCGTATTTCCTACAGGTTTTTTTATCCCAACGCTTGCAAATGGAAGCACTGGTCAGCCGCCGCGTGGGTTGTCGCGCGACGGCAGCTGATTTGGTACAGGATTTATTTGTGCGTTTTTGGCGCCGCCCTCTGGTGCAGGTCGAAGAGCTGGGCACCTACCTGCTGCGGTGCGCGGGCAACATCGCGATTGATCATTTACGCAGCGAAGGCTCGCGCGGGCGAATCAACCAGCAGTGGCAGACTGAACCCGATAACCACGGCGGTGAGCCGCAGGCAGCGCTTGAGGCGGGCAACGATTTACGTCAGGTCGAAGCCGCGTTGCGCACCTTGCCCGAGCGCACGCGGCATATCTTTTTGCTTAATCGCATTCATGGCCGTACCTACGCCGACATCGCCAAGGTCATGGGCGTGTCCAAAAGTGCCGTCGAAAAACATATGATGCGCGCCCTTGAAGCCTGCAAGGCCAGCTTGCGTGAGCCACCGACAGGGACAGCGCCGTGATCAACCGTTCGAACATCCCCATTACCGCTGAGCAAGAGCGTACGGCGCTGGCGTGGTTGAGCGTATTGCACGACCAGCCCGACAGCGGCGATCAGGCCACCTTCAGCCGTTGGTTACAGGCAGACCCAGCCCATGCCGAGGCCTACGCTCAGGCGCAAGTGGTGTGGGAATTGACCGAAGTCGCAGGCCGCCAGTTGGCTGATGAAGACGCGTTGGCGATGCAGCGTTACCTGTCAGCCATGAATGAATCCAAACGCAGTCGTGTGTGGCAGTGGTCCAGTGGGCTGGCCGTAGCCGCATGCCTGCTGCTGATGGTTGGCGTGTTTGCCGGGTGGCAGCCAGCACGCTGGGTCGATGATTTGGGCGCCGACTATGTGAGTGCGCCGGGGCAAGTGCGCACCATCACGCTGGTGGACGGCTCGCACATCACACTGGATGCCGACAGCGCCCTCGCGGTGAATTTCAGCGCTGGCGAGCGCCATGTGCAGTTGCGCCGTGGCGCGGCTTTTTTCCATGTCACGCACACGGGCGAGCCGTTTGTAGTCGATGCCCATGAGGGGCAAGCGCGGGTGCTGGGCACTGAGTTTGAAGTGCGTTTGCAGCCCACAGGTGCGCGAGTGACGGTGTTGTCCGGCCGGGTGGGTGTGACGGCTGGCAAAGGCGCGCCGCAGCAGATTCTCACCGCTGACCAGCAAGTGGCATACGGTGCCGGCGTTACGCAGACGCTGCATGCCGCGCACGCTAAAAGTCAGCTGGGGTGGCGAACCGGGTGGCTGACGTATGCAAAAACGCCGCTGGTAGACGTAGTGGCGGACCTCGACCGTTATTTTCCGGGGCACATTGTGTTGCTCAACGCCGAGCTGGGGCGTCGGCGTATCAGTGGCAGTTTCCCCAGCCGCGACCCGCAAGCGGTGCTGGATTCTTTGCAGAGCGTGTTGGGGTTTGAGCAGCACAGCTTGCTTGGACGGGTGATTGTGTTGCGTTGACGCCTTCGCCCATCCCCATCCTCTCCTTTCGGAGTGGGTTGGGATGAAGGAAAAACCGTCACCGCGATTATTTTTCAATCCAGGGTGAGGTAAACCCCTCGCCGATCCGTGTAGTGCTTGAAAATGCGAAAAATTCGCATTACGTAACAGGTCGACACACAGGTCATGAGCATGAAGTCCAAGGCAATGTCAGCGCCAAGCGGTTCGGTTAAACAGTGGTTAGGTGCGTCTGCGTTATTGATGGCCGGTCTGGCATTGGCCCCGTTGAGCGTGGCTGTGGCCGCAGAGGCCACCGCCCATCACACCGAGCGTGAATTTGCCTTCAACCTGCCTGCCGAATCCTTGCCTCAGGCGTTGAATGACTTCAGTCGGCTGACCGGCCTGAGCGTGGTCTACACCGACGAAGCACCGTATGGTTTGCAAGCCCCCGCGCTCAAGGGCCGCATGAGTGCCGAACAGGCATTGCTTACCTTGCTCGCGCAGTCTGGCTTCACGGCCCGACGCACAGACGCTCACACCTTCGCCCTCGAACCCGCGCCGACCGCAGGTGCCTTGAACCTGGGCGCCACCCGCATCACTTCGCTGGCGCAAAACGACACCCGTTATCAGCCCCCCGCCGTGACCTCGGTGATGCGCGGGCAGGGCGACACGCTGCAAATCCCGCAGACCATTAACGTGGTGCCAGCGCAGGTGATCCGCGATCAGGTGCCGCGCAATCTGGACGATGCACTGAACAACATCAGCGGCATCACCCAGGGCAACACGCTGGGCAGCACCCAGGACTCCGTGATGAAACGCGGCTTTGGCGACAACCGCGATGGCTCGATCATGCGCGACGGCATGCCGCTGGTGCAGGGGCGCGCATTGAATGCCACCGCCGAGCGAATCGAAGTGCTCAAAGGCCCGGCCTCGTTGTTGTATGGCATCCAGGACCCCGGCGGGGTGGTCAACGTGGTGAGCAAAAAACCGCAACTGGAGCAGTACAACGCCCTGACGGTGCGCGGCTCAACTTACGGCTCGGGCAAAAACGGCAGCGGTGGCAGCTTTGACAGCACCGGCGCGCTGGGGGATTCGGGGCTGGCGTATCGCATGATCGTAGATCACGAAGATGAGGATTACTGGCGCAATTTCGGCACGCACCGCGAGACCCTGATTGCCCCGTCGCTGGCGTGGTACGGCGACACGACCCAAGTGTTGCTGGCTTACGAACACCGCGAGTTCCTGTCGCCGTTTGACCGGGGCACCGCCATTGATCCTGCGACCAACCACCCGTTGGACATTCCGGCCACACGTCGTCTGGACGAGCCGTTCAACAACATGCAAGGACGCTCGGACCTGTACCGTTTTGAGGTCGATCACGACCTTAGCGATGACTGGAAAACCCACTTCGGCTACAGCTGGAACCGCGAAACCTACGACGCCAGCCAAGTGCGGGTCACGGCGGTCAACCCGAAGACCGGCACCCTCACGCGCAAAATGGACGGCACTCAAGGCGCAATCACCACTGACCGTTTTGCCACGCTCAGCCTGCAAGGCAAGGTGCAGGCGGCAGGTATGCAGCATGACGTGGTGTTCGGGCTGGACGATGAATACCGCAAGATTTACCGCGCCGATTTAATCCGCCAAAACAGCCAATACCCCTTCAGCTACCTCAACCCGGTGTATGGCCGTGAAGTGGCCGGCACCACCGTCAGCGCCAGCGACAGTAACCAGACCGACCTGCTGCGCAGCGATTCGCTCTTTATGCAGGACTCGATTCACCTTACCGACCAATGGATTTTTGTGGCAGGCGGGCGGTTCCAGAAGTACGACCAGTTGGCGGGCAAAGGTCGCCCGTTTACCGCCAACACCGACAACAACGGTCAGAAGTGGATCCCGCGTGCCGGGCTGGTGTATCGCTACACCGACGAGCTGTCGTTCTACACCAGCTACACCGAATCGTTCAAACCCAACTCCACCATCGCCCCGCTGACCGGCGGCGTGGTGCTGGACTCGGCCATCGCACCTGAGCAGTCCAAGTCGTGGGAAGTGGGGGCCAAGCTGGACATGCCGGGGCGCATCACCGGCAACGTGGCGTTGTATGACATTAAAAAACGCAACGTACTGGTGTCCACCACCGTGGGCGAAGACACGGTGTATTCAGCGGCGGGCGAAGTTCGCTCGCGGGGCCTGGAGCTGGACGTCAGTGGCCAGCTCAGCGACCAATGGAGCCTGATTGGCAGCTACGCCTACACCGATGCCGAGGTGACCAAAGACCCTGTCTACAGCGGTATGCGCCTGCAAAACGTGGCCAAAAATAGCGGTTCACTGTCGGCCGTGTATGAGGTCGGCAGCGTGTTTGGCGGCGATAAATTGCGTCTCGGTGCGGGTGCGCGGTATGTCGGCGAACGTGCAGGGGACGCCCTCAACGACTTCGACCTGCCGGGCTACACGGTGGCCGATGCGTTTGCGACCTACGACACGCAGGTAGAAGGGCAAAAGGTCAAATTGCAACTCAACATCAAAAACCTGTTCGACCGCACGTACTACACCTCGGCGGCCAGTCGCACCTTCGTTTCGATGGGCGACTCGCGGCAAGTGTCCGTGGCCAGCACGCTGGAGTTTTAACTCGCTGCACCGCCTTGTGCTGCGACTGCGGGTTTATGGTCTGAACGCCGCGCGGTATTCGCCCGGCGTACCGCCCAGCGTGTGTTTAAACCGGTTGGTGAAGTGGCTGGCGCTGGCGAAACCGCAACTCAGTGCGATTTCGCCCAATGCCAGCGAGCTGTGCCGCAGTAATGAGCGCGCTCGACTCAAGCGCCGCGCCAGCACGTATTGATGCGGTGCCACACCAAAGCTTTCACGAAACATGCGCGCAAAGTGATAAGGCGACAGCGCGCACTGCGCCGCTAACTGGCCGATGCTTAACGGCTCGGCCAGTTGCTGTTCGATGGTGTCCACCAACTGGCGGCGCTGATACGCCGCCAGTCCGCCCTTGAGTTGCAAACCCTCGCGTAACCCCACCTGGCTCAGTACAGCGTGGTCGAGCAATTCGTTGGCCAGGCTGCTGGTGAGCATACGCTCGCCCGGTTCAGTCCAGTTCATCTGCAGCAATTGATGAAAGCGCATGGTTTGCTGCGCATCGTCCAGAAACGTGTACTCACGCAATTGCAGCGTGCGCGGTTCTTTATCGAGCAGGCTGATGCAACCGAGGGCGAATTGCGCCTGACTGACATACACATGGGCCAGACGGATTTCGCCATTGATGACCCATGCCGATTGGTGCTCGGCAGGCAACACGCAAAGTTTGCCCGGTGCGCCCCGGGCGCTGGGTTGCTCACGCCGAAACGTACCGGTGCCGCCCGAGATGTAGCACGACAGGGTGTGATGGGTGGGCGCTTCATAGTCGCGGGCATCGTGATGGTTGGTCCACAAAGCGGCGGCCATGCCGTCACCCAGCTCGGCGCAGTGCTCAAGGCGAGCATTGGGCGAGCGGCTCATGGACTGAAACACTTGCAGGGTGTCGAACGCGGTCATGGTCATTTCTCCAACGTCTTGCATCCTACTCTGCCGCGTCAGCGCCGCCAGCCCCCGAGCGACAAAAGCGCAAGAATCTGCAAGTGCCCGGGCAGGGCGCGATTCACACTGAAGGTCATCTTCAGGAGCGTGCCATGAACCTATCTTTGTATCTTTTGACCGTGCTGATTTGGGGCACCACCTGGCTGGCGCTCAAGTTGCAGTTGGGGGTGGTGGCGATTCCCGTGTCGATTGTGTACCGCTTCGGTCTGGCGGCGCTGGTGCTGTTTGTGTTGCTGCTGCTCACGCGCAAATTGCAGGTGATGACCCGGCGCGGGCACCTGATTTGCCTGGCGCAGGGGGTGTGCCTTTTTTGTGTCAACTTCATGTGCTTTTTAACGGCCAGTCAGTGGGTGACCACCGGTTTGATCGCCGTGGTGTTTTCTACCGCCACACTATGGAACGCGCTGAATGCGCGAATTTTCTTCAAGCAAAAAATCGCCCGCAACGTGTTGCTCGGCGGTGGTTTGGGGTTGCTGGGGCTGGGTTTTTTATTCTGGCCGGAACTGAGTGCCCACACCGCGACCCCGGACACCTTGCTCGGGTTGGGCCTGGCCTTGCTCGGTACGATGTGTTTTTCGGCGGGCAATATGTTGTCGAGCCTGCAACAAAAGGCCGGGCTTAAACCGCTGACCACCAACGCGTGGGGCATGCTTTACGGTGCCAGCCTGCTGGCGCTGTACTGCGTGTTCAGCGCCATTCCCTTCACCATGGAATGGAGCACGCGTTACATCGGTTCGTTGTTGTACCTGGTGATACCGGGTTCGGTGATTGGCTTTACCGCGTATTTGACCCTGGTCGGGCGCATGGGGCCGGAGCGGGCCGCCTATTGCACGGTGCTGTTCCCGTTGGTGGCGCTGAACGTGTCGGCCTTCGCCGAAGGCTATCAATGGACGGCACCGGCCTTGGCGGGGCTGGTGCTGGTGATGCTCGGCAACGTGCTGGTGTTTCGCAAACCCAGGCGTGTCATGCCCGACGACAAGGCGGCCCAGTTGGCGTAACGGGGTTGAGCGAGGTAGTACATATCTAACGTTTTAAACCGGGTCAGGTCGTTAATCTCAAGGTTTACCACCCAGAGTACGGCCTATGAACCCGTCAGATAATGAAGCTCTCTCCCTGTTTACCTCTGCGTCAGAATGGGTAGATGGCCGTGTGCTGGATAGTTTGCGTCAGTCAATCACGGGTCAACTGGCCTCACTCACACAGGCCGAGCAACTTCGATACCGTCAACTGGTGCGTCAGCATTTGGCGGCGTTAAAGAACCTTGAAAACGAAGACAGCGCGATCAAGGAGGCATTTAAAACCCAAGGCACGGGCTTGATCCGGGCTCGGCTGTTAGCGCTGACGGGCAAAGACCTGGACCCCCATCAAGTCTTTATACACACCCGGTTTCTCGCCCTGCCACAACGCTCTTCTGCGTTGGCGACGCGATTAAAACGCTCTGTCGCAGCGCCGCAGGATGGCGGTGAGGCAGAGGTCTTGCCTGAGCCGCAGGCGATTCGAGATGAACATGCTCCCCTGGTTCATGTGCTTAGCATGAGTCTGTGGCAAGCCGCGTGTGTGAACTTTGGCTTTTTGTCTTATTTCGCCAGTTTCAGAAGTGGCAGTTTGATAAACGCCAGCTATATCAATGCCTCTGCCGGGACCGACTTACGGCAACCTCAAATTCCCGAGTCCATTGATTCAACCTCAATCATTTCCGTCAGAACATTTGTTGACGTGGCACGTGAGCTGAATCTGGGGGTCAAACTTCGCGAGCAACTTGAGGCGTCCATGGCCGAAGGTGCTGTGTTGCAGACGCTTTTGCGCACCTATACAAAAGCCCACCTACAGTTTTGTTTGCTGGATTTATACCGAAGGTCCGCTCGCCCCCCCAGCGTGCGCGCAAATATCCGGGCCCTGAGTGACGTGCTTGATCACCCATTGGGCCGTTTGCGTGTTACGCCAATTGTGCTGACAAAAAAATTCAAAGCCTCGGAGTATTGGCTGGGTCATGGTTTTCGTGTGCAAACCGGACTGACTCTCTCGAATCGTCCCGCGCCTGAATTTGAGTGGGAAGAGCATCACATTCATATTCCGCTCTATCAGATTGAGTACGTGGGCGGGCAGGGTCTGTTCAGCTTTTTTCCGGGGCGACCCGACGGCGAGTTGCGTTTGCACGACAGTCAAAGTCATTTGATTGCTGATTTCAGGGCGCAACTGCTCAAGGCGCGGGCTGACAATACGCTGGGCTGGTTTGAAGCGCATTTGACCGCTCCCTTCTACGAGAAGCTGACCGCGGTTATTCCTGACGTCATTGACGCGACCAACTTCAACTTCATTGGCCGACTGCCCCACCTCAAACGTGGCTGGATCCCCTTCGACGAATTGGGCTTCAAGCCAATGAGTGTCCGTACGTCGCTGGAAGATACGCTGCACACCTTCACCTGCGAGCAATACCTCTACCGCCTCAAGCAAATGGCGGTAGAGAAGTCGGTCAAGGACTGGGAGGACGTGAGGACGGTGGCCAGCGTATTCCTTGACGAAGTGTCGAGCCTCTTATTGATACCGGTCCCCGGCGCCACAAAGGGGTTATCGCGGGCGATTCAATTTTTGTTTCTCGGGGCGACCGCCCGCAGTGCATTCAGCGCATTGCAGCAAGCCAGTCAGAGCGACTCTGCGGGGCTGGCACAGACGCTGGTCGATGCGCTGGATATTCTGATTACGCCATGGTTGAACTCAAAGGCAGGCCGACTGGCACACCGCAGGCAGTTAAAGCTGTTGCACAGCATGGGGCAGCCCCGACCCTATGTTCGCAGTGACGGGACCACCGATGTATGGATGAGCGACCCCGCCCGATTTGCCCCCGTGCCTCAGGACGTCACTCAGAATATGGCGCTCGATGAGCGCGGCATTTACCGGCACGAGGCGCGTGATTATGTATTTCTCGAAAAAGACGGGCGCCAATCGGTCGTGGAAGTTGTACGCAATCCGGATGGCACCTGGCGCGCGATCACCAGCGTAAATGCGGCGTCATATCGGCCGCAGGTGGAGTGGGATGCCACGCAACAGCGTTGGTCTCTCAAAAACCATGACCCAAGCAATTTAAGCGATGCTCAGTTTTTATCCATGCTCACCCCAGGTTTGACTGAGCAGTCGGCCCAGGTCGCGTTGGGTATCAGCGCTGTGACGCGAAGCCAGTTGCAAGGCATGTGGGCAGGAGATGCGGCCCCGGCTTCGCTGGCGGATGCGGTGACCAGGGCCCTTGCAGACACGTTGCTTGAACGTTGCGCGCAACGTTTAAGTCATGATGTGCAGTCTTCCTCCGTCATTGAGCGGCCTGTGCTGGCGCTAATGACCCAACTCGACGATTGGCCTAAAGACAAGCGTTTGCGTGTGTTTGATCACGACGGCCATTTGAACGATACGTATGGACAGTCATGGCGGGAGGGCAGTGCTTCAAACACGTTGGACATCAGGCGTCTGGATGATGGCGTGCTGGTATTGAACCGGCCTTCGGTGTTGAAAGCGTTTGATGAGGATTTTTTTAGCGCAGTCATCCGGGAACTCTCGTTACCGACCACTAAAACGCAGTTGGTCACGTTACTCTCGACACAACTCCAAACCCATAAGGCCGCATTATTTAATGCCCTGACCCTCAACGCTGATCGCCTCCCGGCGAGCGGTGTGGCCAGTAGCCTGGACCTCAACTTCCTTGCGCTGGAGTCGCCAAGAAAGGCACCGCCGTTACCCGTCATGCACCGGCTGCGGGATTTGCATGCGGGCCTGTCACAGGCTCGATGTGGCGAATTGATACGCGCTTATCCCGAGCTTGTACGCTACATGGCCCACCTTGATGAGAGCCGTGCACCGCGTGTCGCCTCTGAGGTTTACCACCTGCCTGACACGCTATACAACGCGATCCGCCAGGCCATCTTCACGGCCCGGGTCGAACGCATGCTGGATGGTATTTACCACCCGCGGGCGTTTAACCCGGATGTCGATCAATGGTCGCGTATCGTCAGCGCAGGTTTGATCAAAGAGTGGCTGGGTGCTGAGCTGATCATTGACGTGAGCGGTATAGATGGGGGGGCAGCGGCCTACAGGTACAGCAACACGGCATGGGTGCTCACCGCCCATGGTCAAGGCAAGTACTCGGCATATGACACCCACACCTATGCGCCTATCCCGGCGATAGAGGGCCCGGACAGTTTTTTTGAAGCTTTGATCGCAGGGTATAAAGCCTCCCCGGTACACGACACACGGCTCAGCGATTATTTGTTGACGGCACAGGGCTGGCGCACATTTGTGTGCAAGCGGCTTATGGCACAACGATCAGCGCAGGGGTTCCTTGATCCCAAGCGCCCGCAGGTCAAGAGCTATGCATTAAAGGACCCACGCGCCGTAGCGGATGTCCGCCCTGACGCCCAAGGCAGGTACACCCTCAATAATGCCCCGGCCATCGTCATTGACGGTCATTGCTATCAAGTGCAATCGCCATTCAATGGCGTTGTCGCCTCAATCATTGATGCCACCTGTTTTGCCAAGGCACCGATACGTGCGTATGGCAATGGTGCTGGCGCATGGCGCCATCAATTTGAACGGCCTCTGGAGTGGGACGGACAGTATTTGTTCAGGCGCCTGGGGTATGGCGCCTCGCACTTTGACGCCGATCAAATCACGGCCATTTTGCACACCAGCGGTACGACTGAAGAGAGGCTGAGGCGAGTACATGTCAACGACGAACAACCCCCGCCGTTACTGCTCGATACACAGCAACGCTTCAAGCTCGTACGCAGCCTTGAAATCTTGCTGTCCAAGCGGGCGAGCGATGCTGAGGGTTCCTTTTTCAATGACATCAAAAACGCGTTTGAAGGGCCGGAACAGCAGGGCGTGATGGCGCCTTTAACCGTCGAGCAGTTACAGGCATTCAGGCCGTTACTAAAACCGGGTGACCGCTTTTATGACGTACTGAGCCAAACCCCGCATGACGTGGTGTATGCGCACGTGCTTTACCACCATTTGACGCGGTCTGAAGGCCTCGTGACGCCTGCTCTGTTTGACCTCATCGCTGAGCTTTCCGAGCGCCAGCCTGACCCTTCGGTGGCGTTAATCATGCGTGTGTTCCCAAGCCTGCCAGGCTGCATCGCCACAGACCTGGTGCAGAGTGCGAGCCCCTTTGAACGGGCGCAGATGAAAGATCAGGGGCGGGTGCCCTTGCGCCTGGCGCAAGAAGCGCGATGGTATGCGCGCGAGCTACGGATCAACCGGGCCATTGAAGGCTTTTATCTACCGGGCCTGCAAAATAACGACAGTGTGAAGTTAATGATGCACTGGCTCGCAAAGCATCCAGGGTGGCCAGCCAGCGTCAAGATCAACGTGCATGAGGGCTCTCCTGGCGGGAACTTGATCAGTACGTTGGGGCCTGACAGTGCGGCTGTGCAGGTTACGATTTTGAAAACACAGCAGGGCTGGCACGCATCACGGGCTTCAGATAACGCTGAGAGTGTCCGGGGGCACGATTTTTTCAGCGTGCTGTTGGCGGCCCTGCCCACTCACGAGCGTCAAGCATTGGGTTATACCGATGAAAGCGCAGCCGTATTGCTCAAGGAGCAGTTGACGTTAAAAGCTGCCGAGAATCGTGATTCGGCGTTTCAAGCCCTTGGCATGGTTTTACCTCAACCGTGGTTTTTGCCTCCCCGGCGATTGGCCGACGGGCGTATCGGCTACACACTCAGTGGCCGGGGAGAAGCAAGCGAGCGTTGGTTAGGCGACCTTCCATTAATCAGGCGCTATCAAAACCTCTACCCCGCCAGCCCCCCAGACGAGGCGCAGCGGGCCATTAACAGGATGCGTGAACGCAGATTGAACATTGGCGCCGAATTTACTCGACTCGAAGCCGAGTTCACGGTGTTGGAGCAGCAACTCAAAGAATGGGTGTCACACACGCCTGAGACTCAGACGGGGGATGCAGGTACCCGCAATCATAAGGCCGGAGTTGCCCAAGCACTGGTGCGCGCGTGGCGTAAAGAAACCCCTGCCTTTACGAATGAAGCCGGGGCGATTGTGGGGTACACCCTGGTGCTGGAAGGAACACGGGTTGCCACCTTGCCGGTCCCGACTGCGGGCTTTGGGCATATCAGGCAGTTGGTCCTGAACGATTCGCGGGTGGGTGCCGGAGTGGGGCTGGGGGTGACTGAAAATATCAATCAGTTCCTGCGTTGCTTCCCAAGGTTGAGCGTATTGAAAATGGAGCGCTGCCTCCTGTCGGGCTTTCCTGAGGCCATTGGCCAGCTTGAAAACCTGATTGAATTGTCACTTTCCTACAATGCTATCCGTTTGGATGAAGCCAATCTAAACGCGTTAACCAGGCTGGTCAGGTTGCAGCGTCTGAACCTTAAAGGCTGCAGGTTATCGACAAGATTCGATGCTCGAAATCTGACCGCCTTGCGCGTATTAAACCTCGCCAATACCGAAACGGAGACCTGGCCACTGGGTGCTTTGCAATTGGCCCACCTCACGCGCCTGGATTTAACCGATAACCACATTCGCGTGCTACCGCCCGCTGTACTGCAAGGTTCTGAGGCCATCAATCGCATTACCTTTTTGCAAGGCAACCGGTTGGAACCTGCCGCTTTGCGTGAGTTGCACGCTTACCAGAGGCGCACCGGTATCAGTTTTGGCCTGCATCACATTGCCGATCACCCGTCACTGCTGCCGTTTGACCGCCAAGTCTGGCTCAATGGGCTTGATCCACGCGTAAGGACAGTCCGGCAGCAGGAATGCGAGTTGCTGCAAGCGGATCCCAAGGCAGAGGCCTTTTTTGAATTACTTGGCCGGTTGACCACTACGGCTGACTTTACCAATGCCCCGCACGATCTGGCCCTGCGTGTTCAGTCACTGCTCCACGCCGCCGCCCTTGACGAGGGCCTGCGCAGCGCACTCTTTGAGTTGGCAGCCGAGCCCAGGCAGTGCTGTGATTCAGTTGCGATGCTATTTAGCAGGCTGGAGCTGCAAGTACACGTCAGTGCTGCCCTGGCCTCTGATGATCCGGTGCAGGCTGAACTCAATCTTGCGCGCCTCATACGCGGGGAGTTTCGCGGGCATCAGCTGGATCGCCTGGCAGGCGAGGAAGTGAGAAAAAGAGGCGGGGCCGAAGCGGTGGATGAGCTTGAAATAGCCCTTTTTTACCGACTTCAATTAACCGATGAGTTGCAGTTGCCAGCGCAACCCAAACACATGCGGTTCAATACCCTTGGCGCCGTAGAAACCCATGTGATTGAACGGGCGCGAGATGCTGTGCTGGTCCTGGAGGGGGGCGAGTTGATGATCCATTACATGACCCTGAATCAGTTTTGGGTCGGCTTTTTGGAGACGCGTTACGCCGATCGGTTTGAGGCGTTGAATAGCGCAAAGGCTGAAATTGATTTTGAGGCAATGGGCGATATCGAGAATGAGCACTACACCGCGACCGTGGACAACTTCGAGAGTTGGAAGCGAGAGCGCCAGGTCTTGCTTAATGGCTTGACTCACTCCGCGCTGGCCAGGCTGACGTGATTTAAACCAACCCCGGCGCCTTGATATCAAGGCGCCGCAACCGCATCAGGCTGTCCACACCTGCGGGTTCACCAGATCCTGCGGACGCTCACCGAGCAATGCGCTGCGCAGGTTAGCCAGCGCGCGATTGGCCATCGCTTCGCGGGTTTCATAGGTGGCCGAACCAATGTGCGGCAGGGTGACGGCGTTTTTGAGCTGGAACAATGGCGATTGAGCCAGTGGCTCTTTCTCGTACACATCCAGCCCGGCACCGCGAATCGTAGCGTTTTGCAGGGCCTGGATCAGCGCCGGTTCGTCCACCACCGGACCACGGGAAATGTTCACCAGAATCGCGCTTGGCTTCATCAGTGCCAATTCGCGCTGGCCGATCAGGTGTTTGGTTTTGTCGCTCAATGGCACCACCAGGCACACGAAATCAGCTTCGGCCAGCAGTTGGTCGAGGCTGCGGTATTGCGCGGCCAACTCCTGCTCAAGCGCCGTCTTGCGGCTGTTGCCGCTGTAGAGGATGGGCATGTTGAAACCGAAATGGCCACGGCGTGCCACAGCGGCGCCAATGTTGCCCATGCCGACGATGCCCAGGGTTTTACCGTGCACATCGCACCCGAAAAGAGCGGGCGGAACGCTGGCTTGCCATTGACCGGCCTTGGTCCAGGCGTCGAGTTCAGCCACCCGGCGGGCGCTGCTCATGATCAGGGCGAAAGCCAGGTCGGCGGTGCTTTCGGTGAGCACATCCGGGGTGTTGGTGAGCATGATCCCGCGTTCGTTGAAGTAATCGACGTCGTAGTTGTCGTAACCCACCGACACGCTGGACACCACCTCCAACTGTTTGGCGTTTTCCAGTTGCTGGCGCCCCAATTTGCGGCCGACGCCGATCAAGCCATGGGCGTGAGGCAGGGCGTCGTTGAACTGCTGGTTGATATCGCCGAGTTTGGGGTTGGGTGCGATGACGTTGAAGTCCTGTTGCAGGCGCTCGATCATCTCGGGGGACACACGGCTAAAGGCGAGAACAGTTTTTTTGGTGCTGGGAAGGCTCATCGGAACAAGACTCATCGGCTGTCGGGAATGCAAGCACGCTAACATTCATGGCTGAAGATTGCAGCGCCTCAACCCCTCTCCCGCAGGAGAGGGTTGGGGTGAGGGCCGCGACTCAACTATATGTCGCGAGTTCTGTCTGGTGCGCGGTCAAGATTTCTGGCAACGAGCCACGCAGGTATTCCACCCACGTCTTGATCTTCGCATCCAGGTATTGGCGCGACGGGTAGATGGCGTAGAGGTTCAGTTCATGGGAGCGGTATTGGGGCAGCATGCGCACCAGTGTGCCGTTGCGCAAACCGTCGATAGCCGCATACACCGGCAACACGCCCACACCCATGCCACTGGTGATCGCGGTTTTCATCGCGTCCGCCGAGTTGACCAAAAACGGCGAGGTGTTGATCAACACCATTTCTTGACCTTCAGGGCCGTCGAACACCCATTTATCCAGCGGAATCACCGGGCTGACCAGCCGCAGGCAGGCGTGGTTGAGCAGGTCGCTGGGCTTGGTGGCGGTGCCGTTGGCTTTTACGTAACCCGGCGAGGCGCACACGATGCTGTAGGTAATGCCCAGACGCTGGGACACAAAACCCGAGTCCGGCAGTTCGCTGGCCAGCACGATGGACACGTCATAGCCTTCGTTGAGCAAGTCCGGCACGCGGTTGGCCAGGGTCAGGTCGAACGTCACGTCCGGGTGGGTCTTGCGATAGCGCGCAATGGCGTCGATCACAAAGTGCTGACCGATGCCGGTCATGGTGTGTACTTTCAACTGCCCGGCAGGACGAGAATGAGCGTCGCTGGCCTCGGCTTCGGCTTCTTCTACATAAGCCAGAATCTGCTCGCAACGCAGCAAATAACGTTTACCGGCCTCAGTCAAAGCGATGCGCCGGGTGGTGCGGTTCAATAGTCGAGTTTGCAGGTGGGCCTCAAGGTTTGAGACCGCGCGCGACACGTTGGCGGTGGTGGTATCCAGCATGGCGGCAGCGGCCGTAAAACTTCCGGCTTCGGCCACGCAACTGAACGCGCGCATGTTTTGCAAGGTGTCCATGGGGTGCTCTCAGAGGGCAATAAAAGGGACAGCAATAAAGTAGACAGCAACAAATTGTGACATGAAGTTTCAGTGTTTACCGAGGGTTATGCATTCGACCAACGGATTATCCTGATAACGGTAATAAAGATTCACAGTTATGCCAGCTTATCGTTGCGCCTGCCAACCCATAGACTTATCCGACTCAAGCCTCCTTCCCCTCATGCAGGAATTTGCAGCAGTGCCGCGTCGCATCAGCAGAGAGCTTAAAGCCCTCAGTGTTCTGGCTTTATCGTTAGCATTAAACGGCTGTATCGGTTTTGGTGGCATCGGTCCCAAAAGCCAGATGTTGACCGCCAATACGTTGGCCACTGACGAGGCGATTGCAAGCGCCGCGAAAGACGCAAACTGGCCCAAAGCCCAATGGTGGCATGCCTATGGCGACCCCCAGCTGGATGCCTGGATCAGCCTCGCGGTGCAGGGCAGCCCGAGCATGGCCATGGCCGCTGCCAGGGTACGTCAGGCCAAGGCGATGGCGGGCGTGGCGGAGTCTGCCGAGTCGTTGCAGATCAACGCTGACGCCACGCTCAAACGCCATAACTGGCCGTCCGATCAGTTTTATGGGCCGGGCGCACTCGACAACTCCACGACCTGGGATAACAACGCCGCGCTGGGCTTGAGCTTTGCCCTCGACCTGTGGGGCCGCGAAAGCAATGCCTCCGAACAGGCCGTGGACATGGCCCACATGAGCGCCGCCGAAGCGCGTCAGGCCCAGCTCGAATTGCAGAACAACGTGGTGCGCGCCTATATCCAGTTGTCGCTGCATTACGCCCAGCTTGATATCACTGAGTCGACCCTGCACCAGCAGGAACAGATCCTCGACCTGGCGCAAAAACGTCTGGACGGCGGCATCGGTACGCACTTTGAAGTCAGCCAGGCGCAGGCGCCGTTGCCCGAAATTCATCGTCAGATCGACGCTCAGGAAGAAGAAATCGCCCTGACCCGTAACCAATTGTCAGCACTGGCGGGTAAAGGGCCGGGTGAAGGTGCGCGCTTGAAGCGTCCAACGCTGGCGCTGGGCACCGCCCTCAAATTGCCCTCGTCCTTGCCGGCCGAGCTGCTGGGTCAGCGTCCTGACGTGGTCGCCAGCCGCTGGCAAGTGGCCGCACAAGCGCGCGGGATTGACGTCGCCCACGCCGGTTTTTACCCCAACGTCGATCTGGTGGGCAGCATCGGCTTTATGGCCACGGGGGGCGGCGCACTGTCATTCCTGACCGGTAAAAAGCTTAACTACAACGTCGGCCCGGCCATCTCGTTGCCGATCTTCGACGGCGGTCGACTGCGCTCTGAACTGGGCGTGGCTTCAGGCGGTTATGACATGGCCGTGGCCAAGTACAACCAAACCCTGGTCACCGCGCTCAAGGGCATTTCCGATCAATTGATCAAGCGTGAGTCGATGGAAAAACAGCAGGCCTTCGCCGTTGAGTCGGTGCAAGCAGCGCAAAAAACCTACGACATCGCCATGGTCGCCTTTCAGCGCGGTCTGACCGATTACCTCAACGTGCTCAACGCCCAAACCCTGTTGTTCAAGCAGCAGCAAATTGAGCAGCAGGTGCAGGCCGCGCGCCTGAGTGCTCACGCTGAACTGGTGACGGCGTTGGGTGGCGGTCTGGGGGCAGGCAACGATGTGCCCAAAGACGACCGTTACGTGCCGGACAAACCGCCCGCCGTGATGGCGATTTTCAACCCTTAACGATCGGATGAATAACCCCCGTAGGCGCTGGCGCTGGCTGCGATCTTTTTATGCTTGGATCCCGGCCTGCAACAGCCCATCACCCCTGATGGCTAATTTTGAGAGCCTGTAGATGAACCATTTGCCCGCCCCGGTACGCTGGCTGTATTCGCTGGAATGGCGCCGGGGCTTTTTTGACTGGGCCCGCAGCGATGGCGTGACCTGGGTGCATATCTTCAAAGTGCTGGTCGCAGCGTTCTTGACCCTGTGGCTGGCCATGCGCCTGGAATTGCCGCAACCGCGTACCGCGATGATCACTGTGTTCATCGTGATGCAGCCGCAAAGCGGCCAGGTGTTCGCCAAAAGCTTCTACCGTTTTTTAGGCACCCTGACCGGCTCGGCAGTGATGGTGGCGCTGATCGCCTTGTTCGCGCAAAACACGGTGCTGTTTCTCGGTTCAATGGCGATCTGGGTCGGTCTCTGTTCGGCCGGTGCGGCGCGCTGCCGTAACTTTCGTGCCTATGGGTTTGTGTTGGCCGGGTACACCGCCGCGATGGTGGGCTTGCCTGCGCTGGCGCATCCCGATGGCGCATTCATGGCGGCGGTGTGGCGGGTGCTGGAAATCTCCCTAGGCATTCTTTGTTCGACGGTGATCAGTGCCGCGATCCTGCCCAAAACCGCAGGCGCGGCCATGCACAACGCCTTGTACCAGCGCTTCGGGGTGTTCGCCGGTTTTGTGGCCCAGGGTTTGCGCGGCCAGTCGTCCCAGGAAGACTACGAAGCCAGCAACGTGCGCTTTATCGGTGAAAGCGTGGGCCTTGAAGGCATGCGCAGCGTGACCGTGTTTGAAGACCCGCACATGCGTCGGCGCAGCGGTCGCCTGAGCCGCCTCAACAGTGAGTTCATGGCCATCACCACACGCTTCAACGCCTTGCACCAGTTGCTCGCGCGGTTGCGCAGCCGGGGCGTGGTGCAAGTGGTGTCTGCCATCGAGCCAGAGCTGGAACTGCTGGCGCAACTGCTCGACACCTACAACGCGCGCTCGCTCACGGACAAAGACGCCGCCTTACTGGCCGAGCAATTGGCCGCGTTCAAAGCGGGCCTGCCCGAGCATGTGCGCAGTTTGCGCGTTGAATTTCTGCAAACCGAGCCAAGCCCTTCGGACTTTCTGGACTTCAACACCGCTTATGAACTGCTGTACCGGTTTGTCGACGACATGCACAGCTACGCGCTGACCCATGCCTCGCTGGCCGACCACACTCACGAACGGGAGCGCTGGGACCAGCCGTTTATTTCGCAAACCAACTGGTGGTCGGCGGCAGCGTCGGGTATTCGCGCGTCGTTCATTTTGGTGGTGCTGGGCACGTACTGGGTCATGACCGCCTGGCCGAGCGGCGCCACCATGACCTTGATTGCGGCGGCGACGGTGGGCCTGTCTGCCGCCACGCCAAACCCTAAACGCATGGCCTTTCAAATGGCCTGCGGCACGTTCATCGGTGCGCTGGTGGGTTTTTTCGAGATGTTCTTCGTCTTGCCGCACATCGACGGCTTCCCGTTGCTGTGCCTGGTGCTGACGCCGGTGATCATGCTCGGCTCATTCTTGACCTCGCGGGCCAACTACGCGGGCGTGGGGCTGGGGTTGTTGATCTTTTTCAGCACCGGTTCGGTGCCGGACAACCTGACTATTTACAACCCGTACCAGTTCATCAATGACTACATCGCCATGGTGATTGGCATGCTGGTGTGCGCCGCCGCGGGCGCAATCATCCTGCCGCCCAACAGCCGCTGGTTGTGGAGCCGCCTGGAGCAAGACCTGCGTGAGCAAGTGGTGTACGCCATCAGCGGCAAGCTCAAAGGTTTGAGTTCCACCCTTGAAAGCCGCACCCGCGACCTGATGAACCAGGCGTATGGCTTGGCCGCTGGCCAGCCCAAGGTGCAACGCGAGCTGCTGCGCTGGATGTTTGTCGTGCTGGAAGTGGGCCACGCGATTATTGAGCTGCGCAAAGAGCAGGCGATTCTGCCGATTCACCCAGCCTATGCCGAATCTCAGCCTTGGCGACAGGCGATCCGCGTCATGGGCCGCGCCCTGGTGCGACTGTTTATCAGCCCCGGCGAAAGCAACCTTGAACGCGCCCTGATCGCCGTTGACCACGCCATCAGCCGCGTGCAGGCCACCGACGAACCCTTTGCCCGCAACTTCGACACCTCGGCGCTGGTGCGGGTGCAAAGCTACCTGCACTTCATTCGTACCTCACTGCTTGACCCGCAATCGCCACTGGCGGCCTACGCGCAGCCGCAAGGACTGAACCATGCCTCGTGAAATCGCCTTCCACGGCGTCTATATGCCCACCATGACCCTGATGTTTTTTATCGCGGCGGGGTTGGCGTGGGGCTTTGACCGACTGTTTTCCGGCTACGACCTGTACCGCTTCTTCTGGCACCCGGCGCTGCTGCGCCTGAGCCTGTTTGCTTGTCTTTTTGGCGCCATGGCGCTCACTGTTTACCGTTGAGACCGATCCGATGAAAAAGTTCTTCAGCCTGCTTGCCACCTTGCTGGTTTTGGCCCTTGCGATATGGATCGGCCGAACCCTGTGGGTGCATTACATGAACACCCCCTGGACCCGCGACGGCCGCGTGCGTGCCGACATCATTAACGTGGCGGCCGACGTCAACGGCTACGTGGTCAACGTGCCGGTCAAAGACAACCAACTGGTGAAAAAGGGCGACGTGCTGCTGGAAATCGACCCCGAGCACTACGAAATTGCGATCAAACAGGCTCAGTCGCTGGTGGCCTCACGCAAGGCCACGTGGGAGATGCGCAAGCTCAATGCCCATCGCCGGGCGGACCTGGACAACTTGGTCATCTCCAAAGAAAACCGTGACGATGCGAGCAACATCGCGGACTCCGCATTGGCCGATTACCAGCACGCACTGGCGCAACTGGATGGCGCGCAGCTCAACCTCAAGCGCACGCGTGTGCTGGCGACGGTCGATGGTTACGTCACCAACCTCAATGTGCATCGCGGTGACTATGCGCGCATCGGTGACCCGAAAATGGCCGTGGTCGATAAAGACTCGTTCTGGGTGTACGGCTTCTTCGAAGAAACCAAGTTGCCGCATATCCGCGTGGGCGACAAAGCTGACCTGCAAATGATGAGTGGCGAAGTGTTGAAAGGTCACGTCGAGAGCATCTCGCGGGGCATTTATGACCGTGATAACCCTGAGAGCCGCGAGCTGGTGGCTGACGTCAACCCGACATTCAACTGGGTGCGTCTGGCGCAGCGGGTGCCGGTGCGTATCCACATCGACGAAATTCCGGACGGCTTCTTGCTGGCGGCGGGCACCACCTGCACCGTGATCGTGCAGCAGGATGAAGTTGACGCGCATCCGGGACATTCTTTGTAGTCGCTGTCGAGGAACGAGGCGGCGATCACCAGTGGAAGATCGACGCCTCGCGCTGCATCTCAGCGACAACTGCGGTGCAGGATCAAACCGCGCAGAACGTTTCATGCAAATGGCGCCATAGCACGTTGCCTGCCGCGTCCACTTCAAATGCCACGGTGGCACGCCGATCAGTACGTTTGCCGTTGTGCTCTTCTTGCACCTCGCGGTAACTGACCACCGCGCCGCCTGCGTGCAGGGCAATGCCGTTGAACTCGCTGAGCGTAATGGCCAGACCCGGCCGGGCACCGCGCAGTGGTTCGAACAGGCGTTCTACACCGTCGATATCCAGGACCTTGCCGTGGGGCGTGATCATCGTAAATTGCGCTGAAAAACGGGCCAGCAACGTCGGCAATATCCCCGGTTGCAGCCCGCTGAACCAGCCTTCAATCTCGACATGGGTTTCTTTTACAAGGTCGAAGTAGCGCGAATAATCAGTCATCACTTTCTCTTGAGTCAGGGTGCCAGCAAGGCCAGCACGCGTGGAGTATCGAGGCGTAACGCAGGCATGAGCGGCACCAGCGTCAACGCGCATCCGATGGCAAAGCATAGGGCAAAGGCGTGGGGCGTCGAGGTGATCGCGGTCAAGGCCGCGAACAGCGCCATCATCAACGCCGGGCCGAGCAGAAAACTCAACTGCCGATTGAGGTTCCACACGGCACTGGCGTGGGTCATGTGCTCGGCAGGTACATCAATAAAGGCGGTGTTTTGTGCGGTACTGCTGCTCAGGCTGCCACCGAACCCCATCAAGGCATACAGCGCCATCGGCAGCAGCGTGTGCCCCGCCTCCAGCTGCATTAACAGCGCGATGCCCAGCGCCTGAGCGCTCATGCCCAGCAGCAATAACGGCTTGGGGCCCACCCGGTTGAATTGATAGCGACTCAGGCCAATGCCCAGGGCCGAAGCCAATGCCCACGGCAACATCAGCGCACCCGTTTGTGCAGGGGTGTAACCCAACTGATGCAAATACAAAATACTCACCAGCTGGGTGCCAATAAAAACCCCCGGAATAAACAGGTACGTCAGCATCGCAATGCGCAGCAACGGGCTTTTGAGCAACTGAGCCATTTGCCTGAATTTGACGGGGGTGGGGCGCGTTGATTGCCCCTTCGCCCTGATCCAGCACTGCGCCAGCAGCAACGCAAGCAGGGCCAGCGGCACATTGGCGTAAAACACCCAGCGCCATGACCGCGCCTCAACCACCCAGCCGCCCAGCGCAGGCGAAAGGGCGGGCACCAGCAGCGCCACCAGCAAAATGACCGAGGTCAGGCGAGCGCGTTCATGGGGGCGAAACTCGCGATACACCATTGCTTGCCCCACCGGGATCAACAACCCGCCCCCCAGCCCTTGCAGCAAGCGCCAGCCAATCAGCGTTTCAATCGACGCGGCCTGTGCCACCCCCCATGAGGCCGCCGTGAACAGCAGCAGTGAAATCAGCAGCAGGCGTTTTTCACCCACCGCCGCCGCCAGCCACGCGCTGGGCACAATAACCACGATCAGACCCAGCATGTAGGCATTGCCGATCCAGGCCAGTTGGGTGACAGAGGCGTGCAGTTCCAGGCCGATCTGTGGGTAGGCAATCGAAACGGCAAACATGTTCACCAGATCCAGCGCATAGCCCAACAGGTACACCCCTGCGATTTTGTTGCGATAGGCCATGACCGGCTCCTTGATACGAAGCCGCACAGTAGGTGGGTTTTGCGAATGGAGGAACGGCGCCGACGCTGCTAGATTGTCAAAATTATTTTGACAATAGGCGGCATTCAGCATGGTCAGTCTTGACCGATTCGACACCTTCAAAGCCGTGGTCGAGGCCGGTTCCCTCACTGCGGCCGCCGATTTGTTGGGGCAAACCCGGGCGGTGGTGAGCTTCAATATCAAACGCCTGGAAGCTGAGCTGGGCGTTACTTTACTCACGCGCAACACCCGCAGGCTGGCCCTGACAGAAGCGGGCGAGCGGTTTTATCAGCGCTGCCTGAGCATGCTTGAAGCGGCGCAACTCGCCATTGACGAGGCGCGCAGCGAGCACACCGAACTCAAGGGCACGCTGCGCATTACCACCACTGTGGAATATGCGCTGGCCAAAGTGGTGCCAGCGCTGGAGGTGTTTCGTACCCTGCACCCTGACCTCAATGTGCACCTCTCGACCTCATCGACCCACGCCGACTTGATCTCCGAGCGCTTTGACGTGGCCCTGCGTTTGGGCCGCATTCTGGACTCCAGCCATCGCGCCGTGCAGTTGAGTACATTCGAGATTGTGCCCGTGGCCTCACCGGGCTTTGTGCAGGGCCAGCCGCCCATCGACAGCGTGCATGCCCTTGAGCAAACACCGTGGCTTGAACATGGGCGCGTCGGGGAGTTGAGTGTGACCGAGGTCGGCACGGCCAGCGTGCGGCCTTATCAGCCCAATCCGGGCAGGGCACGGATCAAGGCCGATAACTCGTCGGTGCTGCGTGCTTTTGCACTGACCGGGCAGGGCGTGGCGATCCTGCCTGACTGGCTGATTGAAGACGACCTGCGCGCAGGGCGACTGCTGCGTTTGCTGCCCCACTGGCACTTCACCCGCCAAGGGGTTTACGCGCTGTACCCCGACACCCGTCACCTGCCGCTCAAAGTGCGGGTGTTTATCGACTTCATGAAAAACCATGCCTGATCAACGTAGGGGCGTTATGCGGGCGTGTTCAGGCCAAAGCGTTTCATCAAGATTTTTTGCAGCAACGTGCGCGGCAACAGCGCAGCCAGCAGCGGCATGGCGCGGCTGCCATTGCCGTAGCGCAACAGTGCAGGCGGGCGGGATTTTTGGGTGGCCTTGAACACTGCGTTGGCAAACGCACTGACCGGCGTGGGGTTGTCTTGCGAGGCCTTGGCGCGTGCGCGAATCCCCTCGCGCATGGGCCACCAGGGCGAGTCTTGGCCAATGTGCACTTCGGCCTGAGCGCTGGCGTTTTTCGCGAAACAGGTGTCAATGGCGCCTGGCTGCACTTCCATCACCCGCACACCAAAGGGAGCCAGCTCCATGCGCATTGCCTCGCTCAAGGCATGCACGGCGGCTTTGGACGCGCAGTAGGCCCCGGCAAACGGCGTCACCAGCACACCGGAAACGCTGCCGATATTGACCACCAACCCACGGTTGCTGCGCAGCGGTTCAAACAACGCCTGTGTCAGGCCGACCACGGAAAATACATTGGTTTGAAACTGCATGTGCAGGTCCGCCACGCCGCCATCGAGCAGGGGCCCCATCGCGCCATAGCCGGCATTGTTGATCAACACATCCAGGCCTTTGCCATGCTGCTTGAGCCGCGCACTCAAACGGTCGATCTCAAGGCTGTCGTTCACGTCCAATTGCACCGCCACAAAGCCGTCGGCCCTGAGCTGTGCCACATCGGCCGTTTTACGGGCCGTGGCCCATACCTCGTAACCGGCCTGTTTGAAGGCATCGGCAAGGGCGCGGCCAATGCCGCTGGAGCAGCCAGTAATCAACACGAGAGGCATCAAAACATCCTTGATCAAAGCAAAAAAATCAGTTGGAAAAGCTGCCTTGCAGGCGCTCAGCACGAAATTCGAGGGTTTGCGGGCGGTAACCGGTGCGCAGGGGCGGCACTGGCAGACAGTCTTGCCACACGCCGCCTGCTTGCAGTTCACCCGGCCCACGGTAACGCGGGGCGGTGTACAAATTGTCAGCGAGGTTGACCGTGTCCCCCGGCGCATAAGCGGCCACGCGCCAGCCGAGTGCGAGCAGCGGCACGTCGTTGCCATTGCGCAGGGTCAGGCGCAGGGGGCGATCGGCAGGGCATTGGTCGGGCGCGTAGACCATACGCAGCTCAAGGCGGGCCAGTTGCTCGGCTTCACGGTGATCGAGCCAGGCGACCGAAGCGGCCACGAGGCCCAGTCCCACCAGTGCGGCCATTGAAACCGGCAACGCCTTGGACGGGTAGCGCAACAGAAGAACCAGCCAGGTGATGATCAGTAGAACGCCGATAAGCATGACGCTCGCCTCGCAAAGAGTGGAGGGACATCCTACTCAAGCTTAGGTGGGAATGGCGAATCGGTGATGCGCCAGGTGCGGCCCCTACCCAACCCTCTCCCTGTGGGCGAGGGTTGGGTCAACAGTCAGCCACACCCGATCACCTGTTTACTGGGCAATGGTCTTGATTGAAATGCCGCGCTCAATCGGCGTCGAGCGACCGTACACATCTTCAAAGCGTTCGATGTCGTCCTCGCCCAAGTAGCTACCGGACTGCACTTCAATGATTTCCAACGGGATTTTGCCAGGGTTGCGCAGGCGGTGTACCGAGGCAATCGGAATGTAAGTGGATTGGTTTTCGGTCAGCAAAAACACATTTTCGTCACACGTCACTTCTGCCGTGCCCGATACCACAATCCAGTGCTCGGCGCGGTGGTGGTGCATTTGCAGCGACAGGCAAGCCCCCGGTTTGACCGAAATGTGTTTGACCTGAAAGCGCCCGCCCATGTCCACCGAGTCGTACGAGCCCCACGGGCGATACACCTCGCAGTGGTTCTGGGTTTCGCTGCGGCCCTGTGCGTTCAAGGTGTTGACCATCTGTTTGACGCCCTGAACCTTGTCCTTGTGGGCAATCATCATCGCGTCTTTGGTTTCCACCACCACGATGTTGTCCAGGCCAATCACGGACACCAGTTTGCCGTTGCCGTGGATCATGCAGTTGGTGCTGTCCTGAATCACCACGTCGCCTTTGCTGACGTTGCCGTTGGCGTCCTTTTCGTTCACATCCCACAACGACGACCAGCAACCCACGTCGCTCCAGCCCGCCGTCAACGGCACCACGCAGGCACGCTGGGTTTTTTCCATCACGGCATAGTCGATGGAATTGTCCGGGCAGCAGGCGAAGGTGGCGTCGTCAATGTCCACGGTGTCGGCGTCTTGCTGGCTGCGTTCAAGGGTCAGCAGGCAGGTGTCGTAGATGTCCGGGTCGTGCTTTTTCAGCTCTTCGAGGAAGCGACTGGCGCGGAACATGAACATGCCGCTGTTCCAGAAATAACCGCCGCTTTTCACGAATTCGGCGGCCCGCTTGGCATCGGGTTTTTCGACAAACGAAGCCACGCGGCTCACGCCTTCGGGCAGCAAGGCATCGGCAGTGGACTTGATATAGCCATAGCCGGTTTCAGGCTTGAGCGCAGGCACGCCGAACAACACCATTTCGCCGCGTTCAGCTGCCACGGTGGCCAGTGCCAGTGCGCGTTGCAGGGCTTTTTGGTCTTCCAGCACGTGGTCGGCCGGCAGCACCAGCATCAGCTCGTCGCGGCCTTCATTGATCAGCATCATCGCGGTCAGTGCCACGGCGGGTGCGGTGTTGCGGCCGAACGGCTCCATCAGGATGCGCTGGGTGTCAAGGTTGCGGTTGGCCAACTGCTCGTTGACGATAAAACGGTGCTCTTTGTTGCACACCACAATCGGTGCGTCCATGCCGTCAAACACCAAACGCTCCAGGGTTTGCTGGAACAGCGTTTGATCGCCGGTCAGGGCCAGAAACTGCTTGGGGAACTGCTTGCGCGACAAAGGCCACAGACGCGAACCGCTACCACCTGAAAGAATTACCGGAATCATGATGTCTCTCCAAAAACTGAAATGGGTTGCTGGCTTCCCTGTAGGCGCCGCCCAAGGCTGCGATCTCTTGATCTTGAAAGCACTTGGCGGCTACAGAGCAAAAAAGGGTTAGCGGGTCGAAACCGGGCGCTTGACCCAGGTCGGTGACACGTTGCTGCCGCTGCCGGTGACGTACAGCACCGCCGCCTCACCGCGCTCCAGGGCTACCGGCTTGAGGTCGCTGACTTTTTTGTCGCCCTCGAACAGCGCGAAGCTGACTTTCACCGGGTTGATTTCACGCTCGCCACGGCCTTGAGCGGCCACGGCCTTGACCACGTCGGTCTTGCCGTCGGCGGTCTTCAAGGTCAGCGCCTTGTCGGTCAGGTTCTGCACCCGTACCAATGATTTCTGCTTGTTCTTGAACGGCGGTTCTTCGATCAGTTGCGGCTGACCGCTGCTGGTGTTGACCAGCGTGTAGTAGTGATCGGCGCTCAGTTTGACGGGCAGGCTGTGGCTGCCGACTTTTGCGCTGTAATCGCCCTGTGGCAGGAAGCTGAAATCGCTGCTGCCTTGCGCCGCGATGTCGTTGAGGGCGGTATTGCCCACGGTGGCGCTGACTTGCTGATTGCTGGCGTTGAACATGCGCACAAAGCTTGAGCCTTTTGGTGCGGTGGGGCCGTACAGGGCGGCATCGCCACCGGCCCACGCTTGCAGTGACAGCAGGCTCATGCCGGCGATCAGCGCGAAGGATTTGGCGAGACGACGTGGAGCAGGTGTGAACGGCAGGGTTTTAATAGTCATTAGTCGAACCTCTCTTTCAGTTTTGCGCCCGGTTGGGCGTCTCGGATTTCGCAGTGTTTTGTGCAAGTTGCGGTTGGCGTGCGCCCGCTTCTTTCAAGGTGGCGACCCACGCGGGGTCGGCGTCACCGATCTCGTTGTCCACGGGCAGGTAACGCTCGGGAAACTCCCAGATCAGCACTTGGGGCGGGGTGTTCTTGAAGGCATCGCTTTTCAGGTAAGCGAGCATCGGCAGGATCGGCCCGTGGCCGTCCTTGGAATCGTTGATCACGTCGCTGCGCAGCGCTTGTTTCAACGCGCCGACGAAGTTCCAGTTCGGGTTGGCGCTGTAACTGGTGCCCACCAGCGTGACGGGCACTTCGCTGTCGGTGAAAAGCGCGTCTTGACTGTCGGCGGCCGTATCGGCGGCGCGGGTGTTGCGTTTTTCCAGCGGCTCGGGCGGTGGCAGCAGGTGGCTGAACAACGGGTCCAGCGGCAGGAAGCGCTCCAGGTCGCCGTTGTGCTGTTCGGTTGTTTGAGCTTGGGTGACAAATTGCTGCGGTTCGCCACTGAGCGGGAACTGGCTGCCAATCGCCGCGGCCAGTTGCTGGGCCGCGACTTGCGCGCCGTCTGGCGTCCAGTGCGTATCGGTGCGCAAAAACACCTGCGCGCCGCCCTGTTTGGCCTGTTGCAGCGGGCCAAGCAAGTCGGGGGCGATGATCTGGCTGGCAGCCAGTTGCGCGTGGAAGTCGCGGTACAGATCGGCATGAATGCGGGCAGGGCGCTGCTCACCCATGTGCTCGGGGTACAAGCGCACTTTGGACGGCACCACCGCCATCACCAGTTTCACGCCATGTTCTTTGAGGGTTTTACGCACCCCTTCGACCAGCGCGTAGTTGTCGGCCACGTTCTGCTGCGCGTTGGGCCACGGTTTGAACTCTTCGTCGCTGAACAGCCATTGATCGCGGCCCAGCACCACGCCGGGACGGCCTTCGTTGAACAGGGTGAAATCCAGCGCGGCCCACAGATTGGTGCCCAGGCGCTTGATCGGGAACTCGTCGTCGTAATGGGTCTCGACGGCTTTGCTCCAATGGCCATTAAGCACAGTGGTTTGCGCTGGCGTGTCAAAGCCGATAAAGCTGCGCAGCGAGACCGCGCCCAAACCCAGTAGCAGGCCGCAGAAGCTGGTGACGTAGACGATGCGTAATGTTCGGTTCATGGTCGGCTCCCCTTAGAACTGGAAGTACAGGAACGGCGAGAAGCTTTGCGCCGAGAGTTTGAAAATCGAGGCCACAAACAACAGCCCGATCACGCTGCGCAGTGCATAACGTGACCAGTCAGCGGGCAGTGTTTGATCCTTGCTCAGGTCCAGTTCTGTGGGCTTGCGGTACAGATCACGCAGGCCGAAGAACGCCAGCGTGAGGTAGGCCACCACCAGCGTGGCGACTTGCAAACCGGTGAGGTTGGCGCGGTTGAGTTCCGACAGCGACCATTCACCAAAGCTGAACATGGCGCTGTACATACGCCCGGCTACGTGCAGGTTTTCGGCGCGGAAAACCACCCAGCCGATGACCACGATCAAGAAGGTCAGTGCCCAGCGGATCGGGTTCAGCGCCCGCGGGTTAGTGTTCAGGCCCAGTGCTTTTTCGATGGCCAGCCACATGCCGTGCCAGGCGCCCCACAGGATGTAAGTGATGTTTGCGCCGTGCCACAGACCGCCCAGCAACATGGTCAGGAACAGGTTGCGGTAGGTAATGAGTGTGCCTTTGCGATTGCCGCCCAGGGTGATGTAGAGGTAGTCACGCAGCCAGGTCGACAGGCTGATGTGCCAGCGCCGCCAAAATTCGGTGATCGACTGGCTGATGTAAGGCTGTTTGAAGTTTTCCATGAAGCGAAAACCCATCATCAAGCCCAGGCCGATGGCCATGTCGCTGTAACCCGAGAAGTCGAAATACAGCTGCGCGGTGTACGCCAGCGCACCGAGCCAGGCATCGCCGGTGGTCGGGTTTTGCAGCGCGAAACAGTGATCGGCAACCACCGCCAGGGTGTCGGCGATAAACACTTTCTTGATGAAACCCTGCATGAACCGCGTGGCGCCCTCGCTGAATTTATCGAGGGTATGGGTGCGATTGTTGAACTGATCGGCGAGGTCGCGAAAACGCAGCACGGGGCCTGCGATCAAGTGCGGGAAGATCGCGACAAAGGCGGCGAAGTCGATCAGGTTGCGGGTGGCCGGGGTGTCACCGCGGTACACGTCGATGATGTAGCTGATGGACTCGAAGATGTAGAACGAGATCCCGATCGGCAACAGCACGTGGGTGAGGATGAAGGGGTCAAGACCGACCGAACCCATCATCGCGTTGATACTGTCGACGCCGAAATTGGCGTACTTGAAATAGCCCAGAATGGCGAGGTCGACGATGACCCCCAGCAGCAGCCAACGCTGCGCGGGTTTGGTGCGAACACCTGCGGCACCGACTTTGAGGCCGATCCAGTAGTTCCAGACCGTGACCCCGATAAACAGCGCCAGAAAGTCCACGCGCCACCACGCGTAAAACACGTAGCTGGCGATGAGCAATAACAGGTTGCGATAGCGTTGCCCGCTCAAGTAATACAGGGCGAGAAACACCGGCAAGAATAAAAACAGGAACACATTGGATGAAAAAACCATCCTGACCTCTCCGTGTGGACCAACAATAAAGGGCTCAGCCCCCCCAACCCCCCCGAGAAAAAGTGGGGAGGTGTACGTCTATCTTTTGCGGTTTGGGTGTCGTTTGATCGACCCTCACCCCACCCCTGAGCCTGCGGAAGAGGTCAGGGGTGGGGCCGCTTTCAGCCTTTTTCGTGCGCCGGGTCGTAGACCCTGGTCAGGTCCCCGCCCAGTCGAAAGGTTTTGAACGGCTGCATGCCGCGCTTCATTTCAATCACCTCGGGCGCGCAGGTGTAGAGCGTGCAGAACGGTTCCAGCCAGGCAAACTTGGCGTCGATCTTCAAATCCGTCATGTCTGGTGCTTTGCCGTTTTTAGCTTCAAACGTTTCAGGGTCTTTCACCCCGCTCAACACGCGTTCACCCAGGCGTTTCAATGCCGCGTTGTTTTCGTTGCGCAGGTCCACACCATTGACCTGCGCAAAGCTGGCGATCATCGCCAAGGGCGGCAGGGCGTAGTTGTGATAGGCGAGGGCGCGCTGCTGGCGCTTGAGTTCGTTGGGCAAAAAGCCTTGGGCGTCGACTTGATGAGCGCCGACCTTGAACTCTTTTACCGACCAGTCGAACAGGTCGCGACGGTTGGTGGCGATGGAGGTGGCCATCACCGACCACGCAGCCCAGTACGAGTGGTTGTTGGTTTTTTCCAACGGCAGGTTGTCCCAGTCACTGACCACCTGGTCGGCCATTTTGCTGAACCAGGCTTCGATTTCGCGGGCTTGCTGCGCATGGTGCGCCAATGGCTGCGACGCGGAGAATTTCAGGCGCAAGTACGAGGAGGCCATGCTGCCCAGCGCCCATTTGCGCATCGACTTACCGGTGTGGTTGAACTCCTGGCTCATCAGTGCGTCGGCCTGTGCCCACGCAGTCAGCCAGCTCAGGGTGCAATCGAGCTGCTCCGGGCGCCCGTCACGCATGTACTGCATCACGCGTTTGCTGGTGCCGCGCTCAAGCGTGGTGATGCCGGACGTTGCGTCGCGAAAGGCTTTTTCCGAGGCCACGTTGAGGGTCGAGCGGGCTTTGTCCGAACCTTCGTACTTGCTGCGAAACTCCAGCTTGTCGGTGTACGGCTGGGGCATCGACTCGCAGTCGTTTTTGAAATCGCCGGTCTTGAAGGCTTCGACCGGGGCGTAGTAGCCCTGGGGCGGGCGCAAGGGCGCGGCGGCATGGGCGGTGCTGGCAAACATCGCCAGGCCGAGCAACGTCGGCGCCAGCAAGGTGCGCAAATTGATCGGTGCAGTAGGCATCAGAAACCTCATCGTCCGGCCTGCGCATTGAGCTGCGCAGAGGTGGGGAAAACGTTGCGTTTGCAGATTTTGGCGTCGACTTTCTGTACGTCGCCCGCGTCTTGCGGGCCTTGAATTTCAATGGCCAGCAGGTTCTGGCTGGCCCAGTCTTCATCGGTACGCAGTTCAAAGGCGAAGCGCCCGTCTGTGTCGGACGTGGTCGGTTTGTCGATTTTCAAATCTTCGTGCCGACCGTTCATGTACCAGAGCGTGGCTTGCAGGGTTTTCACCGACGGGTCGGCGAAGCGGATGTCGATTTGGTGATTGGCGTTGCGCAGGTCTTTGTTGCTGCTGTTGACCAGCATCTGATTTGCGCCCGGTTTGAGCGTGGTGCTGCTGCTCATCAGCGCAGGCTTGCCTTCGCAACCGTTGTCGAGCAGGGCCATCATCTGGCGGTAGATGGTTTCCTGGTCGAGGCGATACAGCGGCGAAAACTCCCAGATCAATACTTTGGGCGGGGTTTTCTGGAATTCGTCGCTGCCCAGGTACTGCAACATGGAGCCTTCCAGGCCGCCGCCGGGGAAGGCGACGTTGAGCACGTCAGCGCCGATGTATTGCTCCAGAAAACCGGCAAAGTTGTAGTTCTTGCCGCTGTGGCTGGTGCCCACCAGGGTGATTTGCGGGTTGCCCGCGTCGCTGAACAGGTCACCGTCAGCCGCTTCGCCTTTTGGCTCGGTGCTGAACTGGTCCATGTACTGCACCGCGTAACTGGTGCCGCACAGTTGGCCGGCCATGTTGTGCAAGGTGCCGGTTTTGCCCATGCGCCCGGTGATTTTGGTTTCGAATTCACGCTGCGGGATGTCGGCAAAGCCCGGCACTTTTTTTACCGTCTGCGCCACGATTTTCGCCGTGCGCCGGGCACCGTAGGGCGTCCAGTGCTGGTCGCCGCGAAAGTAGAAATCGTGGGCGCTGTTGCCCGTGGCATCAGACTCATCGGTCAGGGGCGACAAATCGGGTACGTAGTAGCCCATCTTGGCGAAGCGCCCGAGCATGGCCTGGTAGTTTTTCAGCGCGCTGTCGTAGTCGAACTTATCGCGTTCGGTGGGCATCAGTTTGTTGCGATTGACCAGCCCGCGAGTCGGTTGGTACACCACCACCAGTTCCACGCCTTTGCTTTTGAAGGCGTCGTGCAACTGCTGCATGCGTTTGTATCCGGCAGGCGTGGTGTCGAACTCGGTGCGCAGGTCTTCTTGGGTGCGGAACAACCAGTCGCCTTCAGCCTGCACCAGGGTGGTGAAGTTCTGCTGATAGCGCGTGGTGTAGTTTTTGGCGTCGTGGGCTTCGGGGCACAGGTTGCAGCACGCCTGGGCGGTAAAGGCTGGCGCTTGAATGGCGTCTGCCTGTGCGCCTGCGGCTGCGCCGAGGATGGCGGCTGTCAGGCCCGACAGGCTCAAGATCTTGATCAGATGGGGGGGCATAACAGTCATCCTCAGTGGCGCAATTCGGTCTGGCGTTCAACGGGGTCGATCAGCACGGCTTTTTGCTGGCGCACCATCAGGTCGAGAATTTCGTCCTGACGCTCACCCAGAATGCCGTTGAAGCTGATGCCGCTGGATTTGGTCGGGGCCAGCATCGACACCCGGTACAGCTCGATACTCAGCGGCGAGTCAATCGCCAGCGGGCCGCTGCCATTCCCGGCCAGCTCACCGCCGACCATGATCAGCGACACCTCGGCGTCGAACGGGTCGAGGTCAATGTCACGGTCGGTGTCGGTCAGGTCTTTGATGTGGCCGTACACGCCGGTCAGGCCGTTGGCCATCGCCACGTTCTCGTACAGGCGAATGTTGACGCTGTTGCGCACGCGAATACCGTGACGACGGTTGTTGATGACTTTGTTGCCCCACAGCAGGTTGTCGCCGCTCTCATAGAGGGTGATGCCGTCGGTGTGGTTCTGGAAAATCTCGTTGTCGGCGATCAGGTTGTTGACGCTGTTACGGTCAATCACCAGCCCCGAGAGTTTGTTGTCGTGGCTGCGGTTGTTGAAGATGAAGCTGTCGTTGACCTCACGGGAAATAATGATCCCGTGTTTGCGCTGAGTACCGAACACGTCGTTTTGAGCAATGATCAGGCCGTGGGAACGGTCATGCGGGTCGATGCCGTAGACGATGTTGTCGCGGTAGGTGTTGCCCTTGACCACGAAGTCGCGGGTTTCGTAGCAGTAAAAGCCGTACCACATGTCCGAGAACTCGGAGCCGACAATCCAGCCGGTGGGTTCGTCACGTTTGACCACCTTGGCCATGTTGGGCGTGTACTGGGAAATACTCACCCCGTACGACTTGCTGTTGGCATAGCCGAAGCTCGCCATTTTGCTGTTGATGATGTACGTCTCGGTGCCGCCCCACGACAGCAGGAACGGGCGAAACTCTTTGGCATCGCGAAAGGTGGCCGGGCCGTTGGCTTTTTCACGCCAGCCTGTGACGCGGGTATCACGCACGAATAACTGGCCATCGTTGACCAGAAACGAACCGGCTTCCTGGGACAAGCGCAGCTCTTGGGTACTGGCGTCGATTTCCAGAATGCCCTTGTGCCCGACCACAATCGGCAAGCGTGCCAGGTAAACGCCCGGCGCGGTTTCGCTGAAGTACTGTTTGGGCAGGCGCTTGGCCAAATCCTTGAGGTTCACATAGCCGTCGTCGATGAAAATCGCCTGCGGAATGCCGCCTTGGCGCACCACCCATTCGGCCATTTTGTTGTCGCCGCCGATAAAGTCCTTGAGCGCGTTTTCTTGCATCATGCGGCGCACGCTGACCTTGCCTGCGGTGCTGCGCACGATCTTGGCCGCTGCCGCCTCGGCGGTGTAGCCCGAGAGGTCGGGCAGCGCCGGTTTCGCGATATTCAGCGGGGCGGTGGGCGCTGTGCTGACGGTGTACGTTTTGGCGTGTTGCAGTTCTTTGGCCACGCTCGGTTTTACCGGTTCGGCGCTGGCAAACGCCGGGGCGCTGGCCAGCAGCAGCGCGCCGGCCAGCAGGCTGATCGCGCCGCGATAGGCAGGATGATTCATGTCACGCACTCCCGTTGGCGTTGTCATTAAAAGCGCCAGATCACGTCAATGAACGCGCGGTGCATGTATGAGTCCACGCCTTTACCGTAGGCATCGCCGGGCTTGAATACCCCGCCGCGAAAGCGCACCAGCGCTGAAGGCTCGTCGATGGACTGGCTCAGCGCGGCCGGTAACAGGCCTTGCTTGAAGTACTTGGTGACGACCAGGTCCATCTCCTGACCGAGGTCTTTTTTGCCATCCATCATCGGTAATGAAGTGCTGGAGAGCAGGCCGCTGGTAGGGTCTTCGTTGTTTTGCACGGCATTGATGCCGTTGCTGCCAATCGGCTTGCTGGCATCGACCCGCCAGAACTTGTGGTAGACCAGCGAGGCGTCGTAGTCGTCGCGCAGTTGCCATGAACCGAACAGGCTGGCGCTCTGGATGTTTTGCATTTCGCCACGAAACGCCTCACCAAAACGGTGAACCCGCGAGCGCGTGCCGGTGAAGTTGGAGCGGTTGCTCTCAAGTCCGGTCTGCTGATAGTTGGCACTGGCGCGCGAATAGGCAGCGCCGACTTGCCAGTTGGGATCGAGGCGCAAACGCACGCCCAGATCGGTGGCCCAGCCATCCACATCGTCACGGGTTTTGGCTCCGGCGATGTTGCGCCCGCCCACGGTTGAGGTGGCGAGTTTGTCGCGCGTGCCGCTCATGCCGGTGACGCTGGCCCAGTAATTCACGGTGTGGGTGTTGCGGTAGTTATAGGCGTCGCTGTTGGCTTCGATACCGAGCCAGGTCAGGTCGCCGTTTTGGGTTTTGTCCAGCGCATCGACTTCTTCGCCCTGATGTTTGAGCGAACCATCGTCCTGGCTGTGGTGGGCGCGCAGGCCGACCCATTGGCCGGGTGTCCATTGCGCGGCAATATCGCCAAACAGGTGCAGCCGGTCTTTGTCGTCCGGGGCCAGTTCGGTCAGGTCGGTGCGGTACTCGCTAAAACGTTCAGCCGCGCCCACATTGGCCTTGAGCAGGGTGGTATCGAAGGTCCAGTTCAGCGCTTCGATGTTGGTGTCGCGCCACGTGCCGTCGTCATTGCGCAGGCGTTGGCGACCGAACTTGAGCTGTTCGCCGGGGTAGGCGGTAAAGCCTTTGTAGCCGACCCAGAACTCGCGCAGGGCCAGGTAGCTTTTGTCTTGTTTGCGCGCATCGCTGCTGCTGTTTTGCTCAAGGTCGGACTGTTGCAAGGTGTCGGTTTCGATGATGTCGCTGGAGGTCACGGCCTGGCCCATGGCGTAGGCGCTCCAGTTGCCCCGTTCGCCGTACACCCACGGGCGCAGGTCCAGACCGATGCCGTTGACGTCGCCGCCATCGCGGGTGCCAAGGTCACGGTCGTCTTCCGATTGCGCAGTGATTTTGGTTTCAAGGCCGAAGTTTTTTTCATCGGTCAGGGCCGCGAGGGTCGGGCATGACCACAGCAATGCGAAAGTCAGGCCGATGCCGGCTTTTACAAAAGGATTGAGGGTCATAGGGCTTCCTCGCCGTTTTCTGCTTGCAGTGCCTGTACGGCCACGGCGTTCTGGCTCAGGGTGGCGCGCAAGGCTTGCTCTTTTTGCAGCAGGCGCTGGGCGCCAGCGCGTTGCTCTGCGGGCAATTGCTCGTCGAGTTGGGCGGCCAATTCGTTGGCTTGCGGGGTGTTTTGCAGCGTGGCCAGTTGGCTGAACACGTAGGCGTTCATGGCGTTGGGCTGCGTGCCTTTGCCCTGCGAGAACAACTGGGCGATGGCGAAATCGGCGCTGTTCTGACCGTTGCGCGCGGCCTTGAGCAGGTGGTCGAGGGCTTTTTGCGGGTACACCTGGCCCAGGTAACCGCGACGGTAGAGTTGGCCAAGGTAGTAATCGGCAGCCACTTCCTGGTCCACGGCGCGCAGGAAGTGCGCTTCGGCTTTTTGCGCGTCCGGGGTCAGCCATTTGCCGTCGTAATAGAGCTTGCCCAGTAACAGTTCGGCGCGCGGCTGGTCGGCGGCGCGACCGTTGTCCAGGTATTCCTGCAACTGCGCGACGTCGCCCTGATCGGGAAAGTCATAGAGCAGCTGCGCAAGGCTGACCCAGGCTGCGGGGAAGGCCGGTGCAATGCGTTCCAGCAGCGACTTGGCGGTGTCCGGGTCGGGGGTGCCCAAGGTGGCATCGGCCAGCACGCGGGCCACGCCATCGACCTTTTGCGCCGAGGCGCTGCCACGGCTGTAAGCGCTTTGCAGTTGCTGGATCAGCTCGGCCTGCTGCTGGGTGTTGCCTTGTTTCTGATACACCGTGGCCAGCTCGACGTAACAACTGTCGTTGGCGGACAGCGCCTGACGGCAGATGGATGCGATTTCATCCAGATGCTGATCGTACGTACCGTCGAGGCGGTACAGCGCCACTTGGGCCAGGCCTGCTTGCGCATAACCTGCAGCGCGCCACTGGCTGATTTGCTGCTGGGCATTGATCTGGGGGAAGCTTTGCGGGTGTTGCAAATACAGCATCGCCAGCGGCGTGAGGCTGCTCGCGTCGCCATTGGCAAAGGCTTGCTGCAACAGGGCTTGCGCTTCGTGCAACTCGGCCTCGGTAGCGCCGGGTTTGCTGGCCAGCAGACGCCCCAGGCGCGCTTGAGCGCGGGGCGAGGTTTTTGCGGCTTCACGGTACGTGGCTTCGGCCTGTTTCAACTGCTCGGCGTCCGGGCTTTGCATCCAGATATCGGCCAGCCCCACCTGCGCTTCGGTGTAACCCAAATCCGCCAGTGCCTGATAGTTACGCTGTGCGGTGGCGGTGTCGCCGTTTTTCAAGGCTTCATTGGCCAGCCGCTGATCGGGCAGGCCCGCGCAACCGGCGAGTGCGAGGGACAACAAGCAAAGCGCTGGCCCTTGTAGTCGTTGCCGCAGGCTGCGAGCGGTTGCGAAACCGCTGTGAATGCGAAAAAAACCGTCGCGTGGTTGGCGAGCGCCTGGCTCGGGATCGCAGCCTGCGCCAGCGACTACCGGGAATGAGTTTTTCATGGTTACAGACCTGCCGCCGAGGCTTTGCTGATCAGCCAGTTCATCGACGGGCCACGGTCGCTGCGCACGTCCACCGGGCGGCCGGCAAGGGCGCTGTCCAGCGGTGCATCGGGCTTGATCTGCACGCGGATGTCCGAGGACAGGTCATCGCTGTTGAGGCTGGTGCTGCTGATGATCTTGCCGGTGCGCAGGTAGTCTTCACCGGCGACTTTGAAGTTGACCGGGGTGCCGGGCAGTACGTTGTCAAACTGGCGATAGCTGAAGCGCGCGGCGATGTTGGCTTCGCTGGTGCGCGGCACCAGTTTGAAGATCACGTCACCTTTGCTGGCGTATTGGCCGTTGGCAACCACTTGCTCGGCGACGACGCAGTCACACGGCGAGGTCAGGGTGCCGGTCATTTGCTTGCCAAACAGCGTTTCGATATTGGCCGGCTGTAACTGGTTTTCGTCCAGATGGCCTTTAAGCACGTCCAGCATGCTGGTGCTGAAGGTGGCAATGGGCGCGCCGTTGGCTGCCAGATTGTCGTCCTTGACCAGGCTTTGCACGGTGCCGTCACGCGGCATGGTGATGTTCATGCCCGGCACACTGACCAGCGCCGACTGCGCGTGGGTGACGAAATACAGGCCGTACACCGATTTGACGACAAACCCGAACGCCACCAGACCGACGACAAATACGCCCGCACTCAACACCACGGCCTTCATGCGCCCGAACGGGGTCATACCGCTGCCGCCGTCCTTGACCTTGCGCGCCTTGGTGAAGTTATCGCGCTGCAAGGTGGCGAGCACGTCGCCCATCGTCACGAGGTCGCCGCTCAGGTGCGAGGTGATGAGGTGACGCAGGGTCGAGATGTCTTGCTGGTCGAGGTTCTGGAACTGGCAGCCGACCCGCCCGGACTGTCGGTCGACGTTGCGCACCAGCAGATCGACGTCCATCGCCAGACCGAGGTTGTCGATCACAAACTGCAAGCGGCCTTTATGGACTTCGCCCACGCTCAGTGGCTGATTGGCCGCGTAGAAGCTCAGGCCGCCCGCTGACAGGTCGATGATGTTGACGTCCATCGGCGTGCGGTCTTTGCCTGTAAAGCGTAATTTGGCCGGGATTTTGACCCGTGCGTGTTGGCGCTGGGCTTCGGATTCGTGGACAACGTTGGTGTTTACTTGAGTGTTCATAAGGTCTTGTTCCTGGTTAATTCGATCGTGTCGGTTCAGACCATCGTCAGCAGCACGGCCACAAAGATGCTGGCGGCTGAGAAGGTCATGGTTCGAGACGACCAGGTGTTGAACCAACGTTGAAAGCTGGCCAGATCACGGGTCAATTTGGTGTCCTGACGGGTCCAGGACTGTTGATCGAGGCGGAAGAACACGTAGATCTTCACCAGCGCACCGACGATCTGGTTGTAATAAAGAATCACCGGGTAGGCCGGGCCGATGGTGTGTCCCGAGCAGGCCAGCAGCAGGGTCAGAATCAGGCGGGTAATGCCGATCCACAGCAGGTAAGCGATGAGGAACGTGATGCCGTATTTGAGGCTGGCAATCAGTGCAACCGTCAGCCCCAGCAACGAGGTCCACATCGACACGCGCTGGTCGAACAGCACCACGCTGGTGAACAGGCCGAGGCGTTTGACCCCAAGGCCCAGGGCGCGGGCGTTCTGGCGCAGGTTGTTGCCGTACCAGCGGAACATCAGTTTGCGGCTGGCCTTGATGAAGCTTTTTTCCGGCGGGTGCTCCACGGTGTGGATGGCTGCGTCAGGCACATAAAAAGTGTCGTAGCCCAGGCGCATCAGGCTGAACCAGCTGGATTTGTCGTCGCCGGTCAAAAACTTGAAACGGCCCAGACGCCAGTGCTGCAACGAATCGCTTTCGACGTCGGCGATGAAGTCGGGGTCAGTCACCACGTTGGCGCGGAACACCGACATGCGTCCGGTCATGGTCAGCACGCGTTTGGACAGGGCCATCGAGCACATGTTGATGTGGCGCTGGGCGAAGCGCAGTTTGTGCCACTCGCTCATGATGTAGCCGCCGCGCACTTCGCAGAATTCGTTGGTGGTCAGGCCGCCGACGTTGCCGAACAACTGGAACCAGGGCACGGTTTTGCGTACTACGCCGGGTGCCAGCACGGTGTCGCCGTCGATCACGGCAACCACGGCGCGGCTGTCCGGCATATGGCGTGAGATGGCGCGAAAACCGAAGGCCAGACCGTCGCGTTTGCCGGTGCCGGCGATACGCACGAAGTCGAGTTTGACCCGCTCTGGCGGGTTCATTCGCTCCCACAGGCTCTTGACCAGCAACTCATCGGACATCTCAACCAGCGAGCAGACCACGGTGGTGGGCAGGCCGCAGTCAATGGCTTCGCGAATGACCGAGCTGTACACCTGAGCGGTAGTCAGTGCGTCGATACGAAAGCTGGTGACCATCAAAAATACATGGGAAGGGTCAGCGGCCTTGCCCAGTTTGCGCACCTTGCGTCGCAGATGCGGGTACACCACATATAAAAACAGCATGCCGCGCAAAAAGTGCGTGGCACCCATTGAGTAGCGCCAGATACCCACGGCGCCAATCAGGAAAATAAAGTTTTTCGACTCGGCGTCGAAGGTCGATGTTGGCAGCGCCAGCGCGAGGCCCATCAACAACGTGAGGTAAAACAGCCAACCGGCGGCTTGAAGAAGGCCGTGTTTTAGCCTGAGCATAATGAGGTTCCGTGTGAGCATGAAGGCTGTGGTGCACAAGCTCTGCAGGCACTGGCGCAGCCTGCGCCAGTGCCTGCAGTGGGCGGCGTGTTACCAGCAGATGCCTTCGGTACGGCCTACGGTGCAGGTGGCTTTGGACATGAAGCCCACCAGGTCGATGACCTGTTTGCCATGCGGCGCGTTTTGGGCCAGTGCGCGGAACTTCTCGTCGCGGTTACCCAAAATGATCACGTCGCTGTTGTTGATCACCGCGTCGAAATCCGAATTGAGCAGGGAGGAGACGTGGGGGATTTTTGATTCGATGTAGTCTTTGTTCGAACCATGAACGCGGGCGTACTCGACGTTGGTGTCGTAGATGCTCAGGTCAAACCCCTTGCCGATCAGCATTTCGGCCAGTTCCACCAGCGGGCTTTCGCGCAGGTCGTCAGTCCCGGCCTTGAAGCTCAAACCGAGCAGGGCAACTTTGCGTTTGTCATGGCTGGCGACGATGTCGAACGCGTTTTGCACTTGCGACACGTTGCTGCGCATGAGCGAGTTGAGCAACGGGGCGTCCACGTCCAGCGAGCTGGCACGGTAAGTCAGGGCACGCACATCTTTGGGCAGGCAGGAGCCGCCAAAGGCAAAGCCGGGGCGCATGTAGTACTGCGACAGGTTCAAGGTTTTGTCCTGGCACACCACCTCCATGACTTCGCGACCATCAACGCCGACGGCCTTGGCAATGTTGCCAATCTCGTTGGCGAACGTAACTTTGGTGGCGTGCCACACATTGCAGGTGTACTTGATCATCTCGGCCACTTCGATGTCCTTGCGGATGATCGGCGCGTCGAGTTCTTCGTACAGCGATTGCAGGACATCGCCCGAGGCTGTGTCGAGTTCACCGATCACGGTCATCGGTGGCTGGTCGTAGTCGGCAATGGCCGTGCTTTCACGCAGGAATTCAGGGTTGACCGCGACGCCGAAGTCGACGCCGGCTTTTTTGCCCGAGCACTCTTCGAGGATCGGGATCACCACATTTTTCACGGTCCCCGGCAACACGGTGCTGCGTACCACAATGGTGTGGCGCGAGGTTTTATCGCGCAGTACGGCGCCGATTTCGCGGCACACGGCTTCGATGTAGTTCAACTCCAGGTCGCCGTTTTTCTTGCTCGGCGTACCGACGCAAATCATCGACAGGTCGCTTTCGCGAATGGCCGATGCAAAGTTGGTGGTGCCTCGCAGACGGCCGTTCTGGATGCCTTGGGCCAGCAGTTCGCCAAGCCCCGGTTCAACGATGGGCGACTTGCCGAGGTTGATCAGGTCGATCTTGTCTTGTGAGATGTCAACGCCGATGACTTCATGGCCGCGAGCGGAAAGACAACCGGCGCACACTGCACCGACGTAACCCAAACCAAATATGCTGATGCGCATCGCAATTACCTCTGTCGTGTATAGGCCAATTAATGACCGGACTTAAAGTGTGGGCGCACAGGGAACTACGGCGCATATAAGCCGCAATGCCCAGTGCAGGCATCGTTAAGTTTCAAGTTGTTGAAAGTTGCACAGTTAAAGTGCAGCTCATCACTATTACTAAGGCATGTCAGATGATGGGGACGGCCTTGGGCGGGCGCTGTGCGCCGCGATGTTTCTTATTTTTTAGCCTTTATAAACAAAGGGTTATAGCTGGATTTCGATCACCTTTGCCTGGGCCTGAGTGCAGCGGATAAAACCTGAAAGTTAGGTTTATCGTTGTAAGTGATGTCTCACAAACTCTGTAAGAATCGTTACGGGTTGTATGAGCGGTCGTACCAAACATAGTTCCGGGCCGTTTATCCCGTTTTCGACGAAAATTAACAAAATGGAAAAAGATGGCACTGGTTCCATATTGATAGCACTTAAGGTTTCGTCCTTTAATTTAAGGGCGTTCGTCGGCGTAGATAGTTAAGTGCCACTACTGATAAAAAAATTAGGTGCCACTATGAAAAAAAGTCACATTTGTCTAGTGAATTTATGTTCATGGAAATTTCAAGTCGTATTTTTGGCGTCAATTATTTGGCTGTTCGGGCGAGAGTGTGAAGGGGTTCACAGCGCGACGCGCCCTCGATCAGGCCGAGGGCGTCAAAAAGGCGGGGGTTTATTCGGGGGTGTGATCGCGCAAGAAGACCAACAGGTCCGGTTTGGAGTGTTCGGCGCTGTAGTAGTAACCCTGGGCGTCAAATTGCTTGAGCTGCTCAGGGTCGTTGATGCGTTCCTTGATCACGAAACGACTCATCATGCCGCGCGCTTTTTTGGCGTAAAAGCTGATGATTTTGTGCTGGCCGTTTTTAAAGTCCCGGAATTCGGTGTTGATGATGCGCGCGTTCAAGGCTGACTTTTTGACAGCCGAGAAGTACTCGTTGGAGGCCAGGTTGAGCAGCACGTCATCGCCTTGCTCGGCCAGTGCTTCATTGAGCCAGTCGCTGATGCGCGTGCCCCAAAAGGCATAGAGGTCTTTGCCGCGCGGGTTTTGCAGCTTGGTGCCCATTTCCAGGCGATAAGGCATCATCAGGTCCAGCGGGCGCAGCAGGCCATATAGCCCGGAGAGCATGCGCAGATGGGTTTGCGCGTAGTCAAAGTCCGCTTCGCTGAAATCCACGGCATTCAGTCCGGTGTACACATCGCCCTTGAAGGCCAGCAATGCTTGCTTGGCGTTGTCGGGCGTGAAGGCCGGGGTCCAGCAGCCAAAGCGTGCGGCGTTAAGGCCGGACAGCTTGTCGGACAGGTGCATCAGCTCGCCAATCTGTTGCGGGCTTAATTCGCGCAGTTGCCCGATCAGCTCTTGGGAATGATCCAGGTATTGCGGCTGAGTGAAGCGCTGGGTGGCCGGCGGCGTCTCATAGTCGAGGGTTTTAGCGGGTGAAATCACCATCAGCATGGGTATCGTCTCCTTTTAGCGTGGGAGGGATTCTAGGGGGTTGGGCGGTTTGACTCCACCTATCACGCTGATAGCACGTATGCCGCGCGATTGAGTCGTCGCCGTCGAGGGGCGGGGCTGCAATGGATGGCAGCAGGTTTTGCTGCGCTATCGCAGCCTGCGGCAGCGACTACAGGTATTTTCCGGGTTGCAGGTTATAGTGCGCACAGTTTTTACAGGGAGATTGACCCGTGCGTATTGCTCTTTTTTTGTCGGCCTGGCTGGTGTGCCTGAGCGCGGTGGCTGCGCCCACTGAGCCAGCGACGCTGGATCGCAGCACATGGCCCGAGCAATTGATCAGCCCGGTGCTGTTTGATGTGGCGTCACGGGCAGAAATTCTGACCTTCGCCCATGCCCTGTTGAGCAGTGAAGCGCTGGACGAACGTGCGCTCAGCCAGCGGCTGGGCTTGAAAATCATCAACATGGACGCGGTTGATACGGTCCGTCAGCGTATGTGGCAGCGTCTGCTGGCCAATTACAACTTCGCCCAGCAAAGCTGCGATCAGGATGCCTCGTTCTGTTATTACGTGGACGGCATGGACAGCTTGCGTGAGCAAGCAGGCAAGTTTGAAATCGCCCCTGACTCGTTCTACGTCGATTGGGCTGAACCGAGTGCCGAGTTTCACCGCAGCTACCTGGATGAGCAGTTGCGCCTTGCTGCGCTGTTCCCGCAAATCGGCAGCGAAATCGAGCTGTTCAGCGACCGTGAGTTCAATGGCGGCGGTATGAATGACCGACTGTTTATGCTGACCTTCGACAGTGGTCCTACTCAGCTGCCAGGCACCACCGATTGGTTGACTGACTATCTGCGCAAGCAATCGGTGAGTGCGACGTTTTTTGTCTTGGGTAACAGCGTTCAGGCGCGGTTGGACAAACAGTCCATGCAGGCACTGCAAGCGCTCTACAAAGGGCAATGCGTAGGAGTACAAGGCTGGGAGTACCGCTCGCATAGCCATTGGACCGACTGGCAAGATTCGATTGTGCGCAGCTCGGCGCTGGTCAAAAAAGTATTGCCCGACAATTACGTGCCTTTATTCCGGCCGCCCTACGGGCATCGCCGCGCCGACAGCGGGGCTTTTTTTGAGGCCCAAGGCATGCAGGTGGCGCTGTGGAACATTGACTCCCAGGACTTGGCCGGCAGCCTGAGTGCTGAACAGTCTGCGCAACGCGTATTGAGCCTGATGCTGTTATGGCGCCACGGCGTGATCAGCTTTCACGACACTCAAAGCAAGGTGCGTAGCGCATTGCCCTGGCTGATGAAAGCCACTGCGCAAAGCGGGCTGGGGTGGCAGGAGTGTTCGGCGCTGGCTCAGCCGTAGCGTCGATAGCCCGCACTGGATCAGGGCGGGCAGTGAAGAGTCTTACAAAAGCCGCAGCGCCAGTTCGCTGCCTGCACGCAGGTATTCGACCTGGGCGGTGATGGCGTCTTTGACGATGGCTTCGCCGGTGTCAGACAGTTTGCCGTTTTTAGCGTCAATGACCGACAGTTGCAGCAGTTGCATGGTCACGTCCATCGACTTTTGAAAGGCCGTCATATTGTTGTGTTGACCAAAGTGTTCGATAACCCTGTCCATACGTTCGTCGGCACTGTCGCGCAGTTGCCTGAACTCGGTAAATGAAACTCTGTCGTCTTTATAGATCTCCAGCAGCATCTGTTCGAGCGTTTTGGAAATAGGGGTCATAGCGTCGTCCTTTTGTATGAGCGCGGTCGGCGTATTGGCGCGTACCCTGTGTTTTTGCAGGGCATGTCACGACACGAATACGGTCATAAATGAAAGTTGTTGCACGGGCCTGTGTCGGCACAACCACCACGGCGTGGCGCATTGCGCACTCTTGGCAGGTGCGAGGTGAAGCTTAGTGCGGGCAAAAGGACGGGGGTGTAGGTCGGATCTTTGCTTGCTGTCGGCGCGGGCCGGTCTTTGGTAGCGAGAATTCAACGCTTTGTTTTGGGGGGGACTGCAAGCTTGCGGTGTGTGTGTTTAATCGGTTTTGATACTTTTTTGTTACAGGTTGATCCCTCAGCCTAGTAGCGGTTTGGCATTGCGCCAAGGGCTGTTCGTCATTCAGAAAAAAATAGTGCCAAACCGCTAAAAAGACTTTTTCTTGTCACACGTTTTGGAGTATTACGAAGACAGACCGCCGAAACCTGCCACACAGGTGGCGTCTTCCAAGACCCATCGGGCAGGGATTCATCTGACATGGGCAGATGAGCCGGCAGTCACATCGAGGCGCAGCACTGTTGCGGTATTGCGTCGAATGGCTCCCACAAAGGTGACCGAGTATGGATGATCACGGACGCACTCCTTCTTCCAACCAGCCAATCCTTTATGTACTCGATACCAATGTTCTGATTCACGATCCAAATGCCATGCTCAACTTCGAGGAACACCACGTCGCAATCCCGATGACGGTGCTTGAAGAACTCGACAAACTCAAAACCGGCAAGCTGTTGGTCGCCGCCGAATGCCGTCAGGCCATTCGTTTGATTGACCAGGTGCTGGGCGTGGCTTCGCCGGAAAACGTTGAAAAGGGCGTGCCCATTCAGCGCGGTAAAAGTGGCCCTAAAGGCTTTTTGTCGATTTTGATGAACAAGCGCCGAGAACCCAACGCGCTGCTGCCCGAAACCCTTAACGACAACATCATCATCAACCAGTTGATTGATTTGCATGCCCGCTCGCCTGAAATTCAGGTGGTGCTGGTGACCAAAGACATCAATATGCGCCTCAAAGCCCGCGCGTGCGGGATCGAGTCCGAGGACTACAGCACCGACCAGTTGGTCGATGATGTGTCGATGCTGTCGCGTGGCTACCACACGATGACCGGTTCCTTCTGGGACCGTGTCAGCAAGGTGGAAACCCGTCAGGGCCACGGCAGTACCTGGCATCAAGTGCAGATGATCGAGAACCTGCCCTCGGTGCATATCAACGAATTCATCATTGATGAACAGGGGTTTGTCGGCTGGATCAAAGAGGTGCGTAAAGACCACCTGCTGATCCTCGACATGCATCAGGAACCGTTGCTGCATCAGGAAGCCTGGGGGCTTAAACCTCGGGATATCTACCAGGGGCTGGCGTTGTATGCCTTGCTCGACCCGGACATTCATCTGGTCAACCTGTCGGGTGCTGCGGGTTCGGGTAAAACCATCCTGGCGCTGGCGGCGGCGATTGAACAAACCATGGTCAGCAAACGTTACCGGCGCATCATTTGTACCCGTAGTGTGCAAGGGCTGGACCAGGAAATCGGCTTCTTGCCCGGCACCGAAGCCGAGAAAATGGAGCCTTGGCTGGGCGCCATCACCGATAACCTCGAAGCGTTGCACATGGAGGATGAAAGCACCCACGGCAGCGTCGACTACATCCTGAGCAAGGTGCCATTGCAGTTCAAATCCCTGAACTACATCCGGGGCCGTAGCTTCCAGCAGAGTTTGATTTTGATCGACGAGTGCCAGAACCTCACGCCGCACCAGATGAAAACCATCATTACCCGTGCGGGGGCGGGCTCCAAAGTCGTGTGTCTGGGCAACCTGGCGCAGATTGATACACCCTACCTGTCAGCCACCAGTTCTGGGTTGACGTACCTGACGGAGCGTTTCAAAGACTTCCCGAACGGTGTTCACATTGCCCTGCAAGGGGTGCCGCGTTCGATACTCGCCGAGTACGCCGAATCGCACCTTTAAACCTGCGTTTACACCTCTGATCCGGGCGGCCTTGAGCCGCCCGTTTTGTGTGTGAGGTCGCAAGCATCAACGGATAGAAGCCTATGGCCATTATGCGCAAGAAGTTGCGCACTCATCTGTGGATAAACCTGTGCATACATTTGTGTAGCTCATAGAGCTATTGGTCTGTAGGCGAGTGCGCAAGAAGTTGCGCAGTACTGCGCAACTTCTTGCGCACTTTGTCGATGTTTCCTACCTGTAAATCAGTCTTCCAGACGCCATGATTGAGTTAACTCTTTGTCCTTAATGGCTTTTCTACGCTGTGGCACGAACCTTGATATGTCTAATCAGTACTTGGGCGGCATTGGGTCGTGCCAAGTCCTTATTTGTCAGCACATTTTCAGCAAGGAGAGCATCCATGGCGACGCCAGCGTATATGTCCATCACGGGCACCAAACAGGGTCTGATCACTGCCGGTGCGTTTACCGCGGACTCAGTGGGCAATACCTATCAGGAAGGTCATGAAGACCAGGTCATGGTTCAGGGCTTCAGCCACGAAGTGATCATTCCTCGTGACCCACAATCCGGCCAGCCGACCGGTCAGCGTGTGCACAAACCGGTAAAAATCACCAAGGTCTTCGACAAGTCCTCGCCGCTGCTGCTGGCTGCGCTGACCTCCGGCGAGCGCCTGACCGAGATCGAAATCCAGTGGTTCCGCACCTCGGCTGCCGGTACCCAAGAGCACTACTTCACCACCAAACTTGAAGACGCGATCATCGTCGACATCAAGGACTACATGCACAATTGCCAGGACCCGTCGAATTCGCACTTCACGCATCTGGAAGACGTGGAATTCACCTACCGCAAAATCACCTGGACCCACGAAGTATCCGGCACATCCGGTTCGGATGACTGGCGTTCGCCTGTCGCGGGCTGAAACTGACCTGCTGCCTGACGGCATCCATCGTTGATCACGGTGGGTGCCGATGAAGCCGTTAAGGTGTTCACCTTGAGGAACAATGGATGTTCAGCCCTGCCAACGAAACGCAATTCACTCTGACCATCAAGGGGCTTGCTCACGATTTGCGTGTGCTTAAGTTTCACGGGCAAGAGACGATCAGCTCACCGTTTGCAATCAAGGTGGAGCTGGTGAGTGAACGCCCGGATCTCGACCTTGATAGCCTGTTGCATCAGCAGGCATTTCTGGCGTTCAACAACAGTGGTAACGGTATTCACGGGCAGATTTATCGTATTGCCCAAGGCGATTCGGGCAAGCGCCTGACCCGTTACAGCCTCACATTGGTGCCCCAACTGGCGTACCTGCGCCATCGCACCAACCAGCGTATTTTTCAGCAGCGCACGGTTGCGCAGATCATTGCCAATATCCTCCAAGAACACGGGATTCATGGCGATGCCTACCAGTTTCAATTGAATTCGACCTACCCGCCCCGTGAGTACTGTGTTCAGTACGACGAGTCGGATTTGCACTTCATTCAGCGGCTGTGCCACGAAGAAGGCATTCACTACCACTTTCAACATTCAGCACAGGCGCACCTGCTGGTGTTCGGCGACGACCAGACGGTCTTCCCTCAGTTGGACACGCCTACGCCCTACGTGCAGGGCAGCGGCATGGTGGCGCAAGAGCCGGTGGTCAAGCATTTCAATGTGCGCCTTGAAACCCGCACCAGCCGTACCACCCGCCGCGATTACGATTTCGAGAAAGCCGGTTTTCGGGTCGAGGCCGCCCATAGCCCGCAAGCGCAGAGTCCGCAGCCCGATCTGGAAGACTACGACTATCCAGGCTTGTTCGTGCAGGGCGAACGTGGCAAACCCTTGACCCAGCGAGCCCTTGAGCGCCATCGCGCCGACTACCGTCAGGGCGAAGGCAAAAGTGATCAGCCGACGTTGGTCTCGGGGCATTTCTTCTCCCTCGCCGAACACCCGCGCAAGGCGTGGAATGCCCTGTGGTTGCTGACCGAAGTCCACCATCAGGGCTATCAGCCGCAAGTGTTGGAAGAGAACATCACCCACGACAGCGACGCGGACCCCGAAGCATTCGAGCAGGGCTATCGCAACCGTTTCGTGGCCACCCCGTGGGATGTGTTTTACCGCCCGCAACAGGCTTACCCCAAGCCCAGGGTACTGGGCAGCCAGACCGCGTTGGTGACCGGGCCTGAGGGGGAAGAAATCTATTGCGATGCTCACGGCCGGATCAAGGTCAAGTTCCATTGGGACCGCGAAGGCAAGGTCGATGACAAGTCCAGCTACTGGCTGCGGGTGGCTTCCAGTTGGGCGGGCAGCAGCCACGGCAGCGTGACGATCCCGCGGGTTGGCATGGAAGTGCTTGTGACCTTTTTGGAGGGTGACCCGGATCAGCCGGTGGTCAGTGGCTGTCTGGCCAATAGCCTCAACCCGGTGCCTTACCCCCTGCCAGCCAACAAGACCCGCAGCGTGTTCCGCAGCCGCAGCTCCCCGCAGAGTACCGGGTTCAATGAACTGCACCTTGAAGACCGTGCCGGTCAGGAGCTGATTTACCTGCGCGCACAGCGTGACATGGAACACAAAGTCGAGCACGACAGCCGCTTGGAGGTCGGTAACGAACGGCATGAAACCATCATGGGCAACAACATCGTGGTGCTTGAGGCCGAAGATCAGCGTACGGTCACTGCCGACCGCAAGGTCGAACTCAAGGCCAATGATTATTTGCAGGTCGCCAGCAGCAGCCACACCCGCGTCGGGCAGACGCTGGTGGCCGAAGCGGGTCAGGAAGTCCATATCAAGGCGGGCGCCAATTTGATTCTCGATGCGGGCGCGAGCATCACCCTTAAAGCGGGCGGCCAACACATCGTCATTGGAGGCGGGGGGATATTCAGCAGCACCCCGATTCAAATCGGTGGCGCACCGGCCAGCGGCACGGCTGCCGCACCGTTGTTGCCCGGTTTGCTCGGGTTATTGGCTGTGCCCTCGTTGCTTGAACAAAAGCACGCTCAGGCAGCTCAACCCCCTGGGCAACCCGAGACGCCACCGCCGCTCAAGCCGGTGTGCAAAGACTGTCTGCTCGCCGCGCAGGCCAAGGCTGATGCGCTGGTGGCACGTTAACGTTTATGTGACGCACACAAAAAACAAGGAAAGGTCATGTTATCGACCGCAAAGGACTGGCTGCATCACTTGATGGATGAGGCGCGCAACGCTGGCCTCAATCACCTGGACTTGCTGCTCAATGGCGCCGTGTTGCCGCACGGGCTGTTAGCGCCCCTGATGGAACAGGTTGCGGCGCCTGAGTGTGCCCGGATGTTCGAGCACACCCTTGAGCACGCATTGGCGCACCAAGGGCCGCTGTTGTTGCGCATTGCATTGGGCAATCAAGCACAGTGTGCAGAGGCAGCGCAGTTGCTCAATGCCGTCCACACGCACTTTTGTGTGCTGGCCCTGACCAGCCGCTGGCCTTTCGAGGCATTGGCGGCGCACCTGCGCGGCGCTACGCAGGCGACCTGGAACAAAGGCGCCAGCAGCGGTGTGCTGCGCTACTACGACACGCGCCTGTTCCGGCATTTTTGCGAGCAGCTCGACCCTCAGCAACTCGGGCAATTCCACGCCCCGGTGAGCCAGTGGTACTGGATCGACCACGACGGCAAACAGGCGTCGCTCTCAGGTTTTGATGCCCGTATTCAGGACCAGAGCGGGTTGACCGGCTTATCCCTGAGCGATGATCAGGTGCAGCACCTGCAAGCCGTGAGCGCAGCCCTTTTATGGCTCAAAAGCCATGAGTGTACGCCGCACGCACATGGCTTCACCTCGCACGAAGGCCTGATCCGCTGCCTGACCGGCATACACCTGGAGGTCAGCCGTCAGCAGTTGCCAAAACACCTGCACGAAGACTTCATCGCCAGTGCGTTGAGTGAACACCCGCCCTTGAGCCTTAGCCCTGGCAACGTTGTTCTGTGAGGTGCGCAGTGTGTGAGGTTGACCGGCGGCTTTGCGTTGCAAAACGGCGAGCAGAAAAAAATGGAGGAGCCGGCCACATGTCCAACATCATGATTCGAGCACTGTGGCTGACGTTGATCAGCGG
>NZ_LLWJ01000053.1:0-79442 GCF_001529285.1 Pseudomonas sp. TAA207
ATGCTCTCCTTGCTGAAAAAAAAGGACTTGAAAGGCCCAAATGCCGTTCAAGTGCCGATAGAGACAATCAAGGTTCATGCCAAAGCTAATAAAACCTATGTTAATCAATGAGGTAACAAGTTTAAGTCAATCGGAACGATGATTTTCACGTAAGAAACATCGACAAAGTGCGCAAGAAGTTGCGCAGTGCTGCGCAACTTCTTGCGCACTCATCTACAGCTCATGTCTTATGAGTGCTGTAGCGATGTATGCACAGGGTTATCCACATTTGAGTGCGCAACTTCTTGCGCAGTTGAGCGCTAGGCGGTCAGTGACGGTTCGAGCGGGCACATAGCGGCTGAGACTGTTGCTTGTCGACAGCCTGCTTTCACCCCCACGTTTGTCGCAAGCATGCGATTTCAGGACGCGATTTAACTGCGCCGGGGTGCCGTCGATCTGGAAAAAAGCAGATCTACCACTGCCGTGCAATCGTCGAATCGCCCATCCATCGTCGTCATCCGGCCTTGCAAAACACACGCGCCGTTCAAACACCCTTTTTTACCAGGCATCACGCAAAACGTGGACGCCAGAGCGAAGGTACGTTGAGAGAACGCGCTAGCCTGTTCACGCGCTCAACGAACGGCGAATCCGCCCCAACGGGCCCGCGACGAACGCCAGCAATGCCAACAAACCCTAGAGATGTTGAACATCCGCTACAGACCGCCGTACAACTGTCGTCACGCATATGCGACAATGCGCGCCATGTCCGGCATCAATCCCGCCTTTATTGCTCAGCAACTTGGCCATAGCGTCCAAATGTTGCTGTCTACGTATGCGCGTTGGCTCAACTCAAGCTCAGACTGGAGCGAGCTGGAAAAGCTCCACATTGGTATCGGCTCAAACCAGCCAACTCTAAGCTATTGATAGGTAAAGTAATTGATCTCCACAGCTAACATCACGATGCAATTCGGCGCTAAGCCGCTTTTTGAGAACGTTTCAGTCAAGTTTGGCGCGGGCAACCGCTATGGCTTGATCGGTGCCAACGGGTGCGGCAAGTCCACTTTCATGAAGATCCTCGGCGATGATCTTGAGCCGTCTGGCGGCCAGGTCATGCTGGAGCCGAACGTGCGTCTGGGTAAGTTGCGCCAGGATCAGTTCGCCTACGAAGAATTCACCGTGCTCGACACCGTGATCATGGGTCACGAAGAGCTGTGGAAGGTCAAGGCCGAGCGCGATCGTATCTATTCCCTGCCCGAAATGACGGAAGACGACGGTATGGCCGTCGCTGAACTCGAAACCGAGTTCGCCGAAATGGACGGTTACACCGCTGAATCGCGCGCCGGTGAGTTGCTGCTAGGTCTGGGTATCGGTATCGAACAGCACAATGGCCCGATGAGCGAAGTCTCGCCAGGCTGGAAGTTGCGTGTTCTGCTGGCTCAGGCGCTGTTCTCCGATCCTGAAGTATTGCTGCTCGACGAACCGACCAACCACTTGGATATCAACACTATCCGCTGGCTGGAAAACATTCTGACGCAGCGTAACAGCCTGATGATCATCATTTCTCACGATAGACACTTCCTGAACAGTGTCTGCACCCACATGGCTGACCTGGACTACGGCGAACTGCGTCTGTTCCCGGGCAACTATGACGAGTACATGACGGTCGCCACCCAATCGCGCGAGCAACTGCTGTCAGAAAACGCCAAGAAAAAGGCTCAGATCAACGAGCTGCAAGCGTTCGTCAGCCGCTTCTCGGCTAACGCCTCGAAATCCAAGCAGGCCAGCTCCCGCGCCAAGGCGATCGACAAGATCACTCTGGCCGAAGTCAAACCTTCGAGCCGTGTCAGCCCGTTCATTCGTTTCGAGCAAAACAAAAAGCTGCACCGTCAGGCTGTGATTGTCGAGCAAATGGCCAAAGGCTTTGATGGCAAGACGCTGTTCAAGGACTTCAGTTTCACCGTTGAAGCTGGCGAGCGCGTAGCGATCATTGGCCCGAACGGTATCGGCAAAACCACCTTGTTGCGCACCCTGGTCAACGAACTGACTCCGGATGCCGGCACTGTGAAGTGGACCGAAGCCGCTGAGCTGGGTTACTACGCCCAAGACCATGCACATGACTTCGAAGACGACATGACCCTGTTCGACTGGATGGGTCAGTGGACTCAAGGCGAGCAAATGGTACGCGGCACTTTGGGCCGCATGCTGTTCTCCAACGATGACATTCTCAAGTCGGTAAAAGTGATTTCCGGTGGTGAGCAAGGTCGCATGCTGTTCGGCAAGCTGATCCTGCAAAAAGCCAACGTGTTGATCATGGACGAACCGACCAACCACTTGGACATGGAATCCATCGAAGCGCTGAACCTGGCGCTGGAAAACTACCCGGGTACGCTGGTTTTCGTCAGCCACGACCGTGAATTTGTTTCCTCGTTGGCCACTCGCATCATTGAGTTGAGCCCAAGCGGCGTGATCGACTTCAGCGGCACGTACGATGACTACCTGCGTAGCCAAGGCGTCGTGTTCTGATTCAAGGCACCCTGCGGGCTTAATAGCATCATCAAAAAAACCGTCCTCGTGACGGTTTTTTTGTGGGATGGCGTTCGTAGCAAATAGTTAGCCTGCTTTCTTTTATCGCCCGCGCACGCCATCATGCGCGCCATCGATGATTGTTAGCCGGAACGCCCGCCATGCCTGTGCAACACCCCTCGCCCTCACCTTGCGGGTCAGTCACTCTACAAATCTTGTCCATCGTTTTTTATACCTTCATCGCCTTCCTTTGCATTGGTTTGCCCATCGCGGTTCTGCCCGGCTATGTTCACGATCAGCTTGGTTTCAGCGCTGTAGTCGCAGGTTTAGCCATTGCCTCGCAATACCTCGCCACCTTGCTCAGCCGCCCCTTTGCTGGCCGTCTGGTGGACAGCCTGGGCACTAAACCCGCCATTGTTTATGGCTTGAGCGGCATCGCCATCAGCGGTGCGCTGACCGCCATTGGCGTGTTGCTGGAGCAATGGCCACTGCTTAGCCTGAGCATCTTGCTCATGGGGCGGGTTTTTCTGGGCGTGGCACAAGGCTTGATCGGCGTGGGGACAATAAGCTGGGGCATCGCCCAAGTCGGCTCTGAGCATACCGCTCGGGCCATCGCCTGGAATGGCATTGCGTCATACGGAGCAATTGCGGTTGGCGCCCCCGTGGGTGTGCTGATGGTTGACCAATGGGGTTTTTTCAGTGTGGGCATCGGCCTGTTGGCCTTGGCCTTAAGCGCTCTAGGGTTGATTCGAAAGCGCGTTGCCGCGCCTGTCATACCCGGCAAACGCCTGCCCTTTTGGTCAGTTTTCGGCTTGATCGCGCCCCACGGGCTGAGCCTGATGTTGGCCTCGATTGGCTACGGGACCCTGACCACGTTCATCACCCTGTATTACCTGGACCGTGGCTGGCCAGGCGCCGCGTATTGCCTGAGTATGTTTGGTCTGTGTTTTATCCTGGCGCGGCTGATATTCATCAACAGCATTAATCGCCTGGGTGGCTATACCGTGGCCATTGCATGCATGGCCATAGAAACCCTGGGACTCGGCCTGTTGTGGCAAGCCCCTTCCATCGCATATGCCCTGGCGGGTGCCGGGCTGACCGGGTTTGGTTTGTCACTGGTGTATCCGGCCTTGGGGGTTGAGGCCGTCAAGCAAGTGCCCACCGCCAGCCGGGGCGCCGGGCTGGGTGCTTACGCTGTATTTTTCGATCTGGCATTAGCCATCGCGGGGCCGATGATGGGGGCCATTGCCTTGAACATGGGTTACCCGTGGATCTTTTTCTGCGCTGCGGTTTTATGTGTGTTGGGACTCTTGTTGACCCTCGGATTATCAAAGCGCACGCGCTGTTGAGTCATTGATCTGCAGTGCGCAGGGCTTTTTGCGAAGGACTTTGCAAGGCCTGGCGGAAAAATCGCCCCGCCTCCTCAATCAGGTCGCGGTGTATATCCTCGCGATCAACACCGTCTGCGTCGGTGCACAAACCGGGCATTATCGCCATTTGCTCGTCCGTACACGGTGCCATGAATACAAAGTGACCTGCGCCCGCAATCACTTTGAATTCGGGTGCCACCGGCAACTTGCGTGCGAGCGCATCGGCGTTTTTGTCCGGGAACACCAACGTATCGTCATCGCCACTGTAAAGCAGGACTGGCACATGGACATCTGCCAGCGTTTGGCGTCCGAACATCAGACTCAAGGGTGCCAGCAGCAGCAATGCATGCACCCGCGGGTCTGCGCTGGGGACAAGGTCGTCACGATCGGCGATCAACTCGCCCTGTGTGGTGCAAGCGTCACGGTCGTTCGGCCGCTCCTGGCAGTAACGGCGTAAACGCTCCAGATCAGGTTGCGCGCCCGCGAGGATCAGCGCGGTTTCTCCTCCGGCCGAGTACCCCATGACGCCCACTTCATCACCCAGTACGTGGGGTGATAAATGGCGGTCATGCAAGGTCGCGCTGATCGCCGCGGATATCTGCATGGGCCGCCCATACAAGTTGCTCAAGGTGCCAAGCCGACTGTGATCTTTATAGTTATCGCCGGGGTGGAGCACGGCAACCACGACAAAACCTTTACGCGCCAGCGCTGTGGCCAAGTCATGCAGGGCCAGAGGTGTTCCGGTATTGCCATGGGACAGCATCAACAACGGGTAATGCCCGCTGGCAATTTTGGCGTTTTCAGTGGCATCCACTTGATAGCTGCCTATTCGGCTACTGCCCTCTTTCGCCGTAGAGGGGTAAAAGGCAAGCGCGTGCATCGGCTGATGATCCAGCGGGTCCTGAAAACTCAGGCGATGAAAACCCACACTCCACTGCAAGAGCGGTTCAGCTCGCACGATTAAAGGGCAGCTCGACAATAAAAAAACCATAACCGCACACAGACGCATCATGGAGGCTCACCTTGGTGAAGGCTTAGCGTGAGAGTTGATGCCAAAACGTAGTGTTTGGTCTGGGCATAACCCACGCCAGCATCTTTCAGGCCAAAAGCAAAAAACTCCGTACCTTGGCCATGTGTAGATGGCCAGAATACAGAGTTTAGTGTGTACGGCGTGCCTGCAAAGCTTACGCGACGCTGAACAAGCCTTCGCCAATGTGCGCGTGTGCATCATTCATGGCTTTGCTGCGAACATCGTCGCCGTAAGCCAGACCGTGAGCGCGAACAAACTCGATATCAGTGATGCCCAGAAAGCCCAACATCACTTTCAAATAGTCTTCATGTGCCGAACCGGTAGGCTGGCCCACGTGCAGGCCGCCTGAGGTGGAGACCACGATGACCTTTTTGTTAGCGCAAAGCCCTTCAGGCCCGGCGTCGGTGTAACGGAAGGTCTGGCCTGCCACGGCAATACGATCAATCCACGCTTTGAGCTGGGTCGGGATGGTGAAGTTGTACATCGGTGCGCCAATCACGACCGCATCGGCAGCCAAGAACTGCGCCAAGGTATCTGCGCTCAATTGTGCTTCATGCTTCTGTGCTGCATCGCGCAGTTCAGCCGGGGTGGCGGCGGCCACCAGCGTAGCGGACGAAAAGTGTTCAATCGCTTCAGCCGCCAGATCGCGGTAGCTGACTTCAATGCTCGGATCGGCGGCTTTCCAGGCGCCAACCACTTCACGGCTCAACTGACGCGACGCTGAGTTGTCGCCCAAAATGCTCGAATCGATATGCAACAGTTTCATGGTGATCTCCACAAATGAGGATCGCCGCCGGGCGATCAAGTGGCAGTGATACTACCGATGAAAGCAATCGACGATAAGTCGTCCATTGTGTGATAGTTCGTCCCACTTGTAGGACGATGAGAAAACTCATGCAGGATCTTAACGATCTCTATTACTTTGCCAAGGTGGTCGAAGCCGGCGGGTTTGCCGCTGCGGGCCGGCTACTGGGTATCCCCAAGTCACGCTTGTCGCGCCGGGTCGCCGAGCTTGAGGAACGCTTGGGCGCGCGTCTGTTACAGCGCACCACCCGCCAACTCAAACTTACAGCCGTGGGTGAACGTTACCTGCGCCACTGTCAGGCGATGCTGCTTGAAGCCGAGATGGCTGACGAGGCCGTCGCCAGCATGTCCAGCGAACCGCGCGGGCCATTGCGGGTGTCATGCCCGGTGGGACTGGCGCATGAATTCATGCCCGAGGTCATTAGCGCGTTTTTGCGCGCCTACCCTCAGGTGCAGCTGGAAATGATCCTGCTCAATCGTCGGGTTGACCTGATCACCGAGGGCATTGACGTAGCGATGCGTGTGCGCGAGCTGGGGGACGAAGACCCATTGTTGGTCACGCGGCGCCTGCGTCAGGCGCAGACCGTCATGGTGGCAAGCCCCGAGTTTGCCCGTGAATGGCCCATCAGTACCCCGAATGACCTGAAGCAGGTCCCGGTTTTAGGTGCCCTGGAGGCTGATCGCATGGTCCACCTGCGCATGCTGGATGAACAGGGCAAGCCTTGCGACCTGGTGCTGCAAGCGCGGTTAGGCATTGATGACTTTATTGTGCGCAAAGCCTGCACCCTGTCAGGGATGGGTTTCACCGTGCTGCCCATGATGTATTGCGAGCAGGAATTGCACACAGGCCAACTGGTGCAATTGCTGCCCAAATGGTCACTGCCGGGTGGCTGGCTGCACGCGGTTTACCCGCATCGGCGCGGTGTCATGCCCGCAGTACGCGCCTGGATCGAACATCTGGTCGAATCATTTGAACGCTGTGGAGACAAGCTTCTATGAGCGCTAACAAGATGAGTAAAGAAGAGGTCGCTGCGTATTGCCGCAGCCTGCCGGGCGTCAAAGAAGACATTAAGTGGGGAGGTGTTCATGTGTTCTTTGTTGACCAGAGCAAGATGTTTGCGCTGTTCAACCTGAATCAGGACGGGCTGTCATTTAAAGTCGAAAAAGACCTGTTTCTGGGCTATGTCGACCGACCCGGTATACATCCCTCGCCGTATCTGGCGCGGGCGCACTGGATCAATATGAAAACACCCTACCCGATGGCCACCGCAGAACTGCAAGACTTGCTGCGCCGTTCTCATCAGTTGGTGGTGGGTAAACTGCCGAAAAAACGTCAGATCGGCTTATTGCTCTGACGTTTTTGCGCAATGCCCTACAGATCAATAAACGTCATTTTCAAGAACAGCACATCAATCCAGAGTGCTTGATGCGCCGCGACGATCAACCAGAACCACACTTGGTAGGAGACTTTGCGGGTTTTGTGGCGAAACACGTGTTGCGCCACACACGCGCCAGGCCATCCCCCCAACAACTCCACCCCATGCAGGACGTTCTCCGGCGTACGCCAGCGGCCTGCTCTGGCCTGTTGCTTGTCATACCCATACAAGCCGAATGCCAGCGCGCTGGCGATGACGTACACCAATAACGGCACGCGGGTGACGCCGGTGACCAGCAGCATCACCGCGCCCCCCACCGGCAACGCGCACAGCAGGGCAAAAATCACTAGCTTGAGCTTCACCCCACGAACCGGTCCGGTGTAATGCGCCGGCTCGCGCCCAGAGGTCTGACGCTGTTTGACGGGTGTTCTCACGCAGACGCTGCCGACCAGTCAATCCAGCCAAACTGCCAGGTGGCCAAAATCAGCAGGCCAAAGACAATGCGATACCAGGCAAAGGCCGCATAACTGTGACTGGAAATAAACTTCAACAAGGCACGTACGGCAATCATCGCGAAGATAAACGAGGTCACAAAGCCAATGGCAAACACCGGCAAATCATCCGGTTGAAACAGGTGTCGGTACTTGTAACCGGAATACACCGCTGCACCGACCATGGTCGGCATCGCCAGAAAAAACGAAAATTCAGTCGCAGCCTTGCGCGACAAACCAAACAACAAACCGCCAATGATGGTCGAGCCCGAACGCGACGTGCCGGGGATCATTGCCAGGCATTGGGCGAAACCGATCTTGACGGCGTCCTTCCAGGTCATGTCATCCACGGTTTCTGCGTGGATCACATGCTGGCGACGTTCGGCCCATAGCATGATGACCCCGCCGATGACCAAGGCTGTGGCCACGGTGATCGGGTTGAACAGGTACTCATGAATGGTATCGGCGAAAATCACGCCCAGCACCACGGCGGGCAGTACAGCAATTATCAAGTTGACGGTAAAGCGACGTGCCTGCGGCTGTGTGGGCAAGCCGGTGACGACGTCCAGAATCTTGCGCCGAAACTCCCAGACCACGGCCAGAATCGCGCCGAGCTGAATAATGATGTTGAACGCCATCGCCCGCTCACCGCCAAAGTTGAGCAAGTCGGCAACGATGATTTGGTGGCCCGTACTGGAAATCGGCAAAAATTCCGTCAGGCCTTCAACTACGCCGAGTATCAACGCCTGTGCGGCAGTCCAAAGATCCATTGTTCCCCCATAAAGCCCCGCATCATGCCGAGCTGATAAGTCATTAGTGAGTGTCTGCAACCGCTGCCGCGGGGTGGGTTACAGCCGTGGATTTTCGCCAGTGCGATGTGAAAAAAGTGTCAGAAATCAAGAAACATACAGGTTTTGCGATTTCGGCCGAGATCCTATCAGACACATCCGACTTTCGCTGCTATGACATTAGACCCAAGTCGCATGGGCCACACCCGCCAAGCGTGCTTGGATGCTAGTCAGTGTCGACTACAAGAAGAAAAACAAGGAGTGACCGTTTTATGAATACCTTACGCAGGTTGTCCATCAGCCGTCGTTTGTGGCTGATTTTGATCGTGGCCATGGCCATGCTGCTGGCGTTGGGTTTGTTGATGCTCAAACAGATCCATGACGATCTTTATCAGGGCAAAGTCCAGAAAACCCAGCATGTCGTACAGACTGCCAGCGGCATTCTCAATTACTACCATGGGCTGGAAACGGCAGGCTCCTTGAGCCGCGAAGCCGCACAACAGCAGGCGTTGAGCGTGATCAGCCAGTTGCGCTACGACCACGATGACTACTTCTGGATCAATGACCTGCGCCCCTACATGGTCATGCACCCCACCAACCCCAAACTGGATGGCAAAGACCTTTCGGCAATCAAAGACCCGGACGGTTTTGCGATATTCAGCGAAATGGCGTCGCTGGCCAAAGCCAAAGGCGCGGGCATGGTCGATTACCGCTGGCCAAAACCCGGCTCTGACGCCCCGGTGCAAAAAACCTCCTACGTCCAACTGTTCGAGCCGTGGGGGTGGGTCATGGGGTCGGGGGTGTACATCGATGACATGCAGGCCGAGTTTTGGGGACAAGTCTGGAAAGCCTGCTGGGCCGGGCTTGGCATCGCGTTGATCATGGCCGCACTGGTGACGGTGATTGCGCGCAGTATCGTGCGTCCGCTGCAAGACGCCGTGCAGGCTATGGCCAACATCGCCAGTGGCGAAAGCGATCTGACCCGCAGCCTGGACACCCACGGGCAGGATGAAGTCACCGAACTGGCGCAGCATTTCAACGCGTTTGCCGCCAAGTTGCGCAATGTGGTCAGTCACCTGCAATCCACGGCCACGGCACTGGACCAGTCCTCCACTGAGCTAGGCAACGATGCCACTGATGCTCAACACCGTTGCCAGCAACAGGCGCTGCAAATGGATCAAGTGGCGACGGCGATCAACGAAGTCACCTACGCCGTGCAGGATGTGGCCAAAAACGCTGAGCACGCAGCCAGCGAAATGCGCGGTGCCCAGGAGCAGGCCGAACAAGGCCAGCACAACATTGACAGCAGCCTGCAACAGATCGGCGACTTGTCGGGCACGATCAACCAGGCCGTCGAGGTGATTCGCACCCTGGCCTCGCAAAGCAGTGAAATCAGTACGGTGCTGGAGGTGATCCGTTCGATCGCCGAGCAAACCAACCTGCTGGCACTCAATGCGGCCATTGAAGCGGCCCGTGCCGGTGAGCAAGGTCGCGGTTTTGCCGTGGTGGCGGACGAAGTCCGGTTGCTGGCCCAACGCACGCAAAAGTCCACTGCAGACATTCAGACCATGATCGAGGGGCTGCAAAAACACTCCGAAGCGGCGGTCAATGTCATCGCCAGCAGCAGCCGCGCATCACAGTCAACCATCGAGCAAGCGACGTTGGCCGGGCAAAGCCTGAGCAGTATTGGTCAGGCCTTGAACAATTTGAATGCTCTGAACGCCTCGATTGCCAGTGCCACCTTGCAACAGGCGCATGTGGTCGAAGACATCAACCAAAACGTGACCCAGGCCGCTGGCTTGTCGCAAAGCACGGCACAGGCGGCCGAGCAATCGAGCGCTGCCAGTGTTCATCTCAAGGAATTGAGTGTGCAGTTGAACAATCTGTTACGTCAGTTCAAGGTCTGAGGTGCGCCGCGGCGCAGACCTACTCTGCGCCGCGGTAGTGATCGGTCAGGCGATCACAATGTCCGCGCCACCAAGATGGGCCAGGCCCACGCCCACCAACGTGACCGAGCTGTCACCAAAACTCAGTACGGTGTCGACGCCCGATGCACGGGCATGTGCCCGGTAATCGGCGTTGTAACCGCCCTCCACGCCCAAAAACACCAATGTATCGTTGCCTTGATAGCCCTTGAGCGTGTCGTGCCCGAAATCACCGGTGAACACGAAGGTGTTATGCCCCCCCGCCGCCTCTAGCAGGTCATCACCCGCGCCGCCAATGAACACATGCTGGCCCAGCGTGCCGATCAAATGATCATTGCCGCCCTGCCCGATCAGCCAGTCACCCTTGAGCTGGGCCTTGAGCGTACTGTCAGCGGTGCTGGCAGTGACTGAGTGGGTGTAATCGCTGCGGGTATTGCCTGTCCACAACCCGTCGTCTGCCACCCGGTGCGTGACCGACTGGCGGATGCCCAGCCAATTGGGTTCCTCGCTCACCAGCATGCTGATGTCGTGGGTCAATGTGATTGCGCCCTGAGCGTCGCGCACATACACCGTGCCCTGCCCGTCATTCACCACATCGACCTTGCTCAAAGACGTTTGCAACTCCAGCGTATTGATGCCTTTGCCCCCCACAATGATGTTGTAACCGCCACTGTCACGGAACGTGTCGTTGCCATCACGCCCTTCAAGGAAATCATTACCGCGCCCCCCTTGAATCAAGTCATTGCCATCGCTGCCAATAATCAACGTGGTGCCGGTGTGCGTTTGAGCATTGCGATTGAGGTCTTGCACCCAGGTGGTTGCCCGGGCCGGATCGGACAGGTTGGCGACGACGATGGTCGAATCCTTGTACGTCAGGTCGTAGAACGCCGAATCGACGATACGGTTCATGCCGCTTTCGTAGCCACTGGGCAAATGCGTGACCCATGTCGACACATTGACGATAGAAAACGGCATCACATTCCACAGGGTTGAGGCGTAATGGTCGTTGAAGCTCACGATGTTGTTGGTCGCCGACGGCTGATGCGCGTCATGAACGCCCAATGACGACAGGCTGAAATCCGAACCGTCGAGCGCTCGAAACACCGGGTCGTTCTCGTAACCTATGTTCAACACGTTGTGCGTGTTTTCACTTTGGGTCGGTGACGCGAACGCCACGTAGCGCGCGTCCTGGTAAAAGCCTGACCACCGGTCAGCACTCAGGTCGGCCAGGCTGTTGACCGCCAACCCGCCCAGACTATGGCCGCTGACTAAAATATCCTTACCACTTAAACCATGTGCCGAGGCAAAGGCTGCAACGTTGCCCAGCAACGCGTTAAATGCGTTGCCTGTGTAGTTTTTGGCGTAATCGGCAGGGCCGATCGCCGCCAGCAGGTCGCTGATGGCATCGCCAATAGAATCGCTAATCAACGATTCTCGTGGGCCACTGGTGCCACGAAAACCGATGCCGATTGAAGTTAAATGCCCATCTGCTGCGTATTTGCCCAGTATTTCTACCTGAGCGGTGTCGTAGCCTTTCTTTTCGCCGAAGAAGGTCCCGCGCTGGTCGACCTTTCCCGCGTAGCCCAATTGCTCGGCGCTGATAGGTGTCCACCCGGCTTTCTCGACCGCTTCACGCGCCAGCTTTTCGGAATCCGGGTTCCACGGGATACCAGGCACCACCCCTTGCGCGTCCACGCCACCCAACACCGCCTTGACCAGCGTGGCAGGCAAGCCGGTGCCCATACCGTTTTTCTGATAACCGACTGCAAAGCCGTTATCGAGGTTGTGATAGCTGTACAACGTGATTGCCAACGCATCGTTGAACAGCGCCGCCGAAGCCTCTGCTCCCACATCCTTGTAGTCAAAAACAGCCATGGTGTTGCACTCCTCTGGGTAAAAACTAATGAGCGTTCAGCGGCTGGACAAACGCCTCATCGACACGCGCAAGGTCTTGTTCGCGCAGGGTGCCCGCATAGAAATGCAGCTTGGTCCACGCCAATAAGTAGTCATAACGGGTTTGCGCCAGATCACGTCGCGTGCTGTAGAGCTGCTGCTCGGCATTCAGTGCATCCAGGTTGACCCGCTCACCGCCCAAAATGCTTTGCCGGGTGGAGACCACTAACGCCTCGGCCGAGACCAGGGCTTTTTGATAGGCGCGCAGCTTGCTGACCCCCGACTGACAGGCATTGAATTGACGGCGCAGTTCGATCAGCGTTTCGCGGGTTTTGCCTTCCAGCTCGTATTCGACTTGCGACAAATTGCTGCTGGCCTGGCGCACCGAGGCCGAGACCCCGCCGCCCGCATACAGCGGCAGGTTGATTTCAATACCAATGGTATTGGTGTCATAACGCTGGTTGTAGGTGTTGCCGCTTTCAGACTCCATCTTGCGCACACTGGCATAAGCGTTGAGCTTGGGCAGATGGCCGGCGCGGTTGCGCTCGACTTCATAACGCGCCACTTCCAGCGCTTCACGTTGCGAGGCTAATGCCGGGTTATTGGCCAGCGCCAGGTCGTGCCAGGTCGAGAAATTGGCAGGTTCAAGGGCGAAGGTGCCGAAGTTATGGGCCAGCGGCGTGAGTTGATCAATGTCGATCAGCGGCTGGCCAATCAGCGCACCCAGTTCGCGCAACGCCGCGTCTTGCTCATCGCGGGCCTGGATTTCCTCGGCGGTGGCCAATTCATAGCGCGATTCGGCTTCAAGAATGTCCGTGCGCGTGCCCTCGCCTTGGCGAAACAGGTGTTCGTTCTGCCGCAATTGTTGCTCGTAGGCTTTTTTCTTGGCTTGTGCGTTGTCGATCTGATCCTGTGCAAACAATGCCTGCGTGTAATGCGTCAGCACCCGCACCAGCAGTTCCTGACTTTTACTGCGAAAGTTCTCATCGGCAAACAACGATTGCGCCACCCCCTTGCGGTAATTGGCGTAAGCCTCGTAGTCAATCAAGGGCTGTTGCAGCATGAACGTCGAGCCGTAGCTGCTGTAGTTGCGGTCTTCGTGGCGGTTGCCGTTTTCATTCAGATAGGTGGCTTTGGAGTTGTTGCGCCCCTTGTTGTAGTTGTACGACAACTTGGGCAGCAGGCCAGCACGGCCGATGATGCGGTTTTCCTGGCCTGCCTCGCGCTCCTTGATGGCCCCCAGAAACTCAGGGTCATTGCGTAATGCCTGTTCGTACACCTGAAACGGTCCCATCGCCTGTGCGCTAACGGCGATCCCCGCCCATAGCACCCACCCCAGGCACATCTTTGAAGCTGCTTTCATACGTCGCAATTTCCTATCGCTCAGTCAACGCAGAACCTGCGCGATCCAACAGTGGTTTAAACAGGTAGTTGAGCAGCGAGCGCTCGCCCGTGCGCACAAACATCTCAGCTGGCATGCCGGGTTTGATCACCAGGCCATTGAGTTTCTCCAGCGCCTGGTCACTCACCGAACTGCGCAGCACGTAGTACGGCATGCCAGTTTTTTCATCGAGCAACTGGTCGGCAGACACCAGACTGACGTGTCCGGACACGCGCGGGGTGCTGCTTTGGTTGAAGGCGGTGAACAGAATGTCCACCGGCAACTGATTACCCACCTTGTCCACGAGGTTCACGGGCAAGCGGCCTTCCACTTCCAGTCGTGTGCCCTGCGGCACGATCTCTAGCAGGGTTTCACCGGCCCGAATCACCGCGCCTTCGGTGTGCACACCCAGATTGACGGCAATGCCGTCGGCGGGTGCATTAATCGCACTGTGCTGGAGGTCAAAGTCGGCGGAGGCCAGTTGCTGCTCAAGGGTCAGGCTTTTGAGTTGTGCATCAGCCAACTGACTGCGCACCTCTTTTTGGTATTCATCAACGTGCTGCGCCAATTTAAGGCGCGATTCGAGAATCCCTTGCTCAATGCGACCGCTTTCCCCCGCGTTTTGCGCCACATCCTGCTGTACCTGCGACAGTTGGCGCTCGTACTCCATCAACCGATTACGCGGGATGTAGCCGTTTTCGGCCAAAGGACGAAGATTGATCAACTGTTGGCGCAAGGAATCGGCCTGAGCGCCCAAATCGCCGCGCGCTCGGCGCATACCGGCCAATTGTTGGGTCGCGCCCTCGATACTGGCTTTAAGCCCTGATTGCTCGCGGGCAAACGCCTCGCGACGGCTGCTGAACAGTTGCTGCTGACCTTCCAGTACCAATGCCAGTCGCGGGTCAGGGTTAGCGCTCAACTCGGGCGGAAAACTCACACGCTGCAAGTTGTCGCGCTCACTCTGCCAACGCGCCGTGCTGGCCCACGCCATGCGGTACTGCGCGCGCAACGATTGAACATCCGCGTCGATCTGGGTTTGATCGAGTTGAAACAGCGGCTCGCCCTGGCGCACCACCTGCCCTTCACGCACCAGGATTTGGCTCACAACGCCAGCCCCCAGCGATTGCACCGCCTTACGCTTGCCTGACACCACCACGGTGCCTTGAACCGGAATACCTTCATCCAGCGGCGCAAGGCTGGCCCATGCGAAGAAACTGCCTGCGCCGACAATGGTCAGAATCCAGCCCATGCGCACGTAAAATCCGGCGCCTCGTTCACAAGCCTTGGGTAATTTTTGATCATTCATGATAGGAGCGTCCTTGCTCATGCGCCTGTGCTCTGGGTCTGTGCCTGATGCGGGCGATTGATACTGACTGCCGAGCCATGTTGTTGCTGGACACTGGCCAGCGCTTTGAGGACCTCCGCGCTGGGGCCGAACACCTGAATTCGCCCCTCATTAAGCACCAGCAATTTGTCAGCCTGAGCCAACGATGAGGACCGGTGGGTGACCAGCACCACGGTGCTGCCCTGCGCCTTGAGTTGCGCAATGGCATTGGTCAACGCCGCATCACCCACCGCGTCCAGATTGGAATTTGGCTCATCCAGCACCACCAGACGCGGGCTGCCATAAAGCGCCCGCGCCAAGGCTACGCGTTGTTTTTGCCCGCCCGACAAACCGCTGCCGTTGTCTCCCAGCACCGTGTCGTAACCGTGCGCCAGACGCAGAATCATCTCGTGAACACCGGCTTGCTGAGCGGCGGCCACCACGCGCTGGGGGTCGGGATCGCGAAAGCGCGCAATGTTTTGCGCGATGGAGCCACTGAACAGTTCGATGTCCTGAGGCAAATAGCCAATGTAGGGGCCCAACTGGTCGCGGTTCCACTGATGAATGTCGGCACCGTCGAGCCGCACCGTGCCCGCCAGGGTTGGCCATACGCCCACCAACACCCGCGCCAGCGTTGACTTGCCCGAACCTGATGCGCCCAACACGCCCAACACTTCGCCCGCATTGAGGCTAAAACTCACCTGATGCAAGGTCGGCACCGGGATGCCCGGCGGCGCAGCACTGACTTGCTCAAAACTGAGCTGGCCCTTAGGCGCGGGTAAGGCCATGTTGTCTTCAACCGAGGGGTGCTCACGCAACAAACCGTCAAGACGCTGATACGCCAACTTGGCGGAACTCCACTGCTTCCACACGGCAATCAATTGATCGATAGGGCTAAGCACGCGCCCCATCAGAATGGAACCGGCGATCATCATGCCCGCGCTCATTTCGCCTTGAATCACCAGTAAGGCACCAAGCCCCAACACCAATGACTGCAAGCACAAGCGCAGCGTTTTGCTGACTGACCCGATCACCGCGCCGGTGTCGCTGGCTTTGTTTTGCTCGGTTAAAAAGCGCGAATGCACGTTAAACCAGCGTTTACGTAAGACCCCCAACATGCCCATTGCCTGAATCGTCTCGGCGTTCTGCAAATGGCTGGTGGCCAATTGGCTGGACTGTTGCGAATACACGCTGGCCTGGCTCAAGGACTTGCGGGTCATGACCTCGTTGACGCACGCCAGCACAATCAGCAGGGCCGCACCTGCCGTGGCAAAGACCCCCAGCCAGGTATTGAACATGAAGATCACAAACAGGTAGACCGGAAACCACGGCGCATCGAAAAACGCGAACAAGGCCGGGCCGGTGACGAATTGACGAATCAGCGTCAGGTCGCCTAACGCCTGCCCGGCATGGGCCTGGCCGCTGAACAGGTTACGCTCGAAGGCTGCACGGTAGACCTGCTGGTTAAAGCGGCGCTCCAATTGGCTGCCGATGCGAATAACGATAAAACTGCGCACTGTTTCCAGGGTGCCAATGAAGATAAAGAACCCCACGACCATCAACGACAACATGGCCAGGGTGGTGGTGTTTTGCGACGACAGCACCCGGTCATACACCTGAAGCATATAAATGGAGGGCACTAACATCAGAATGTTAATCAGCGCGGTAAAACAGCCGACACTGATCAGGATTTTTTTATAGTCAGCCAGCGCATGTATCAGGGGCGCGACGGGACTGCTCTTAAGGCGCTTCATGAATCTTCCTTGATCAATAAACTACTTATCCAAGACACGGGGTGGAGCATCGCGCAGCCCTCGCGACCTGCCAACTTGTTGATCGGCTCATCACTGCTCCGCTGTTATTGAACGAAACTGATCCGCCCTCACTCATGCACCTTAAAGCCACGCCCCTTACTTCACAGTTTGTAAATGCGCACGCTTCATGACCAAGGGCTTACTGTCCTGCTCAAGACGCTCATAACGACCGGCCTCTATTAACGCTAAAAACATCGTTTTCGAATCGTCCTTACCGATAATCATCAAACCATCCGGGGTGGGGTACCACGTTGCGGGGGAACTTCCCAACCAGGGTTTGAGGCACTCAGCCTGCGCACTGAACGTTCCGTCTTGCTTGAGTTTTACCGTGCAGGTCTCATTTCCATTCTGTTGCAGATCAAACGTCCAATTGCCTGCCACTTGCGCAGGGCTTAACAACATCAATGAACTGGCCATAACACTCTCTGTGGTCAACAACAGCAATGCAGCGACACAGCCCATTGCCCTCGAAATTCTGGATGCAGTGCTCATACGACCTCGGCCTTGTGCCAGAGAGCAGCGCTTGCGCGCTGCTCATGAACCGACAGCTTTACGCGACGATGTCGTAAGTTGCCACTTGACCCACAGTGGTCACCAGGAAGTCAGCGACACCATGGCCGCTGAAGTCCACTTGCAGCGAGCCAGCGTTGCTAGCCTGGCTGTAGCTGACAATGGCATCACCGGCATGACCGGTGAACGCGTCAACAAAGTTCAGGCCCCCCAGCTTGGTGATCGCCGTGAGGTCGATTTTGTCGAAGCCGCTCTGGAAGTCCTTGATGATATCGGCCGCTTTTGGCGTGGAGTCAGACACTGCACCAAACACGAACGTGTCAGAACCGGTGCCCCCCCACAGCTCGTCGGCACCGCCGCCGCCATAAATGATGTCGTTGCCGGCACCACCCTTGAGTACGTTGGCAGCATCGTTACCGATCAGCAGGTCGTTGCCCGAGCCGCCAATGGCGTTTTCGATGGTCACGCCTTGGGCGATCGACACGTTACCGGTCATGCCGCCAACATCAGAGAACGAACCTGCGGTGAGGTTGATTTTCTGGTTTTGGCTGAAGCCCGAGAAGTCCAGCGTGTCATTACCGCCGCCGTCCCACACCGAGAAAATCAGCTTGTCGGTCGATGAGGTGGCGCTGTAGAAGTCACGGTCAGCCGTGGAGTTGAAACCGTAAACGGTGTCATCCGCACGGGTTTCCAGGTTGGCGCCATACAGCTTTTGCACAGCGGCAATATCATCGAGCAACGGGGCAGATGCGTACGCACCTTCACCGGTCTTGGTGAAGACCTGGCCCGTGTTCTTCTCACTCCAGTAGCTCATGACACTGTAGGCGCGGGTATCTTCGGCATACACCGCGTCACGGTAGGTCGGGTTGCCATTGCCGGCGTTGTAGTCGCCGGGGTGAGACAGGCCCAGGGTGTGGCCGATTTCGTGAGTCAGGGTCTGGCGACCGTAGTTGCCTTCGCCCGGAGTTTTATTGACTTGGTAGTCCTTGTTGATCAAGTACCACGACTCACCTTTGCGCGAGCTGTTAGGCAAGTAGGCAAAGGCGGCGCCACCATTGCTGGCACTGAAGTTGGCGAATGTCATGTGACCATCGTCACCCCGGGCTGCCGGGCCTTCGGTGAAGGTCACTTTGGCCACGTCTGCCCATGACTCCAGCGACAGTTTGGCTTGCTCTTTTTGCAGTGCCGAGAACTGACTGAACGTGCCCAGACCACGGGAGGCATAGCCGACCGGTGGGGCTGTGAGGAACGTGTAGGTCAGGTTGATAACGCCGTCGTTGTTGAGGTCGTGCCAGCTCGCACCGCTGCGAGTCAGTTGGTCAGCCACCTGGTCAACCGTGAACGAAGGCTTGCCATTGACCAGATGATCACCTCGATCATAGAAATGGCTGAAATTATCAATTTGAGTGAAGGCAGAACTGGTGCCGTTGGCAGCAAAGGTCTGGTTTACGGACAGTGCTGCTTTCTCTTTAAGTTTCGACATGTAAACATTTCCTTGTTTAGCAGTAGAAAAGTTTTGACAGACAACGACGATCCCTTGGCGAGATCGTCCTATCACTCGCCGTTAAATGGCCGGGCGAAGTTGCCACATTTTTAAATATTTAGTCCAGCACTTTTTTGGCGTCAAAATGCGATCAATCGGTAAGTAACCGAAAACATTGGAAGTTTTGCTGAAAGGTTTTTCTGCGACCAACAAAGCGTCTCTTTATATTCGTTTCAGGAATAACGATACACGTTAAAACAGCGGCTTGCCGTTCACTGGCTGACTGCACGGTCTAGTGCACACACCTAAACTTTCAGGTGTGTCGTTCGTACTGCCCACCGGGCCGGCTTTCAACTTTTAGCGCCTGAAAATATGAGTCTTTAATAGCGACTTATCTTTACCGCGCGCCCGATATGCGCCGCATACAACGCTCCAAATGAGTGCAAATTAACAACTTGTTTTCTTATAAAAAACGTCGCTTATTTGTAAGTTTCAGACGCATCAAGTTATTTAAAAACGAACACCCACGGTCGACCACGTTATTAGTCACTGACCCCCGCGCCCTGTGAATACCCCTCACCGTTTTAGTGCAGAGCACGCACTCAACCCTCAGGAGGACCTGACGGAGCCAAGACACTTCATACCGCTAGGCCTGGGAATCGTCCTACAAACGGCACTTGACGATAGTGGGTGATTTGGGTTTCCCTGAAACCGGTTTCAGCGTCATGAATGAGACCGCCTGCGATAACACCAATAAAAGGTTTCAGGCCGTGAACAGTTTTTCTGCCGCCCAACGCTCACGCGTCACCATGCTGGATGTTGCCCAACGTGCTGGCGTTTCCAAAGCCAGCGTGTCGCGCTTTATCGGCGAAGACCGCGCCTTGCTCTCTGACGCCACTGCGCAACGGATTGAGCGTGCCATCGACGAGCTGGGCTATCGCCCCAACCAAATGGCTCGTGGTCTAAAGCGTGGACGTACCCGGCTGATTGGCATGCTGGTGGCGGATATCCGTAACCCGTACTCCATTGCCGTGATGCACGGTGTCGAGACGGCCTGTCGCCAGCACGGTTACAACTTGGTGGTGTGTAACACCGACCGTAGCGATGAGCAGGAAAGCCAACACCTTGCAGCCCTGCGCGCTTACAACATCGAAGGGCTGATTCTGAACACCCTCGGCCATCATCCTGACGCGTTGCAAGCGCTGCATCAGGAGATGCCCATCGTGCTGATTGATCGCAAGGTGGAGCAGTTGCACACCGACCTGGTGGGTCTGGACAACGCCGGTGCTGTGCGCACGGCCTTGCAGCACCTGCATGAGCAGGGGTTTCGTGACGTGTTGATGCTCAGTGAACCCGTGGACGGCACCAGTTCTCGCCTTGAGCGCGTCGCCAGCTTTACCGCGCAACTGGCCCATTACCCGGCGCTGCGTGGCGCCGTCATCGAAACCGGCCCTGCCCTTTTCAGCCTTGTTCAAACCTTTTTAAAGACCCCCGCCTGCGGCCCCAAAGCGCTGTTTTGCGCCAACGGGGTGGCCGCACTCGCCTGCACACAAGTGTTGCGGGCGCTCAACTGCAACCTGTTTGAGGAGGTGGGGGTCATCGCTCTGGATGACCTGGAGTGGTACCCGTTGGTCGGCAGCGGCATTACCGCCCTCGCCCAGCCGACCCAACAGATCGGCGCCAGCGCTTTTGAGTGCCTGTTTAAACGCTTGAGCGGCGACAAATCCGCGCCACGCGCGCTCGATTTTGCCGCACAGCTCATCGTTCGCGGTTCGACGCAACCCCCTGCTGCCTAACGCTTTTACGGCTGACGCCCTTCATACGAACACGCGCCGGCCTTTATCTAACAAGAAATGAAACCGGTTTCAGAGGTAAGCACCATGAACACATTCCCTGTCTCAATCAGCCTGTCGAGCTATGGCGCCGATCTGGTACGTCAGCGTGGCCAACAGAGTTTTATTGCGCTACTGGCCAACGCGGGCGCTCAACGCATTGAAGTGCGTGAAGAACTGCTGACCGACGAAAACCCTGCATCATTCAGCCTGGCCATTGATGAATACGCACTGGAATGCGTGTACTCCTCGCCTATGCAATTGTGGGATGCCGGTCAAACGCGGCCCAACCCTCAGTTGCTTGCGACCTTGCATCGCGCCCACAGCTTTGGCGCCAAATGGCTAAAAGTGTCGCTGGGCTATTTCACCGAACATTGCGATGTGGCCAATCTTGCGGCGTGTCTTGGCCAGCAACCGGTGCAATTGCTGGTTGAAAACGACCAAACCTCCCAAGGCGGTCGCATTGAGCCGCTCCAGCGGTTTTTTGATGCCGTTGAGCAGCAAGACGCGCCTGTGCGCATGACCTTTGACATTGGTAACTGGGCCTGGCAAGACCAATCTGCCAGCACGGCCGCACGTTTACTCGGGCGCCATGTCACCTACCTGCATTGCAAAGGGGTCGCCCGCCGCCCGGATGGCAAACTGATTGCCACCCCGCCGACGGCCACTGACTTACAAATGTGGGAACACTTACTGCCTCACATGCTTCAGGGCCTGACCCGTGCGGTGGAATACCCGTTACAAGGCAACGACCTGGACTGGCTGACCAAAGAGCACGTCGCCATGCTGGCCGTACTTGGGCAACAGGAGCTGAGCCATGTCTAAGGTCGATGTTCTGTCGTTTGGTGAAACCATGGCCATGTTGGTGGCCGAACACACGGGCGATTTGGCGCAGGTCGAGTTGTTTCATAAACGCATTGCCGGGGCTGACAGCAACGTGGCCATAGGCCTGGCACGGCTGGGTTTTAACGTGTCCTGGCTGAGTCGCGTGGGCGCAGACTCGCTTGGCCGCTTCGTGCTCCAGACCCTGCAAGCTGAAGGCTTGAACTGTCAGCACGTTGACATCGATCCGTTGCATCCCACGGGCTTTCAATTCAAGTCCCGTGTTGAAGACGGCAGTGACCCGCAAGTGGAATATTTCCGCCGCGGCTCTGCCGCCAGTCACCTGAACCGCGACGCCATCACCCCACACCTGCTCAGTGCCAGGCACTTGCATGCCACCGGCATTGTGGCGGCGCTGTCTGCCAGCTGCCGCGAGCTGTCATTTGAATTGATGCAGGCAATGCGTGCTGCCGGGCGCACCGTGTCTTTCGATCCCAATCTGCGCCCCTCGCTGTGGGCCAGCGAGTCGCAGATGATTGGCGACATCAACGCCCTCGCCGCCCGAGCGGACTGGGTATTGCCGGGATTGAGCGAAGGCCGGTTACTGACCGGCTATGACGACCCGAGTGACATTGCCAGGTTCTATCTGGACCAAGGGGCCGAAGCCGTGATCATCAAACTGGGTCCAAAAGGCGCCTACTACCGCACCGCTGACGCGGAAGATTTTGTACCGGCAGTGCCCGTAGAAAACGTGATCGACACGGTCGGCGCGGGCGACGGTTTCGCCGTGGGGGTCATCAGTGCCCTGTTGGAAAACCAGGGTTTTGCCCAGGCGGTACAACGCGGCAACTGGATTGGCAGCCGTGCCGTGCAAAGCCGTGGCGACATGGAGGGGCTGCCCTCGCGCGCCGATTTAAAGCTGCACATGGCGCACTGTGCGCCTGGTGAAACTGCGTAACTTGCTGCACCCGTGACCTGCTGCGACAAAAACAACAAGCTCAGGAGCAACGCCATGCACACGCTAAAACTCGCTGCCCGCCGGTGGTGGTACATCATGCCGATCGTGTTTATCACCTACAGCCTGGCCTATCTGGACCGTGCCAATTATGGGTTTGCCGCCGCCTCGGGCATGGCCGAAGACCTGAACATTACGCCGGGGCTTTCGTCCTTGCTGGGGGCATTGTTCTTCCTTGGTTACTTCTTTTTTCAGGTGCCAGGGGCCATCTATGCGCAGAAGAACAGTGTCAAGAAGCTGATTTTTGTCAGTCTGATTCTCTGGGGCGGCCTCGCCACCCTGACCGGCGTGGTCTCCAATGCCTACACGCTGATTGCCATACGCTTCATGCTCGGCGTGGTCGAAGCGGCCGTGATGCCCGCGATGCTGGTGTACCTGTGCCATTGGTTCACCCGCGCCGAACGCTCACGGGCCAATACCTTTCTGATCCTGGGCAACCCGGTGACGATGCTCTGGATGTCGGTCGTGTCAGGTTATCTGGTGCAGCATTACAGCTGGCGCTGGATGTTTATCGTCGAAGGCCTGCCAGCGGTGCTCTGGGCATTTATTTGGTGGCGTCTGGCCGATGACCGCCCAAGCGAAGCCAAATGGCTCAGCCTGCAAGAGAAGCAAGACCTGCAAAGCGCGCTGGATGCCGAACAAGTCGGCATGACGCCCGTGAAGAACTACGCAGCGGCCTTTCGCTCACCCAAAGTCATCCTGCTGGCGTTGCAGTTCTTCTGCTGGAGCATTGGCGTGTATGGCTTTGTGCTGTGGCTGCCGTCGATCCTCAAGCAAGGCGCACACATGGACATGATCGAGGCTGGCTGGCTCTCGGCCTTGCCGTATCTGGCGGCGGTGATCGCCATGCTGGGGGTGTCCTGGGGATCAGACAAACTGCAAAAGCGTAAACGCTTCGTCTGGCCGCCGCTGCTAATTGCCTCCATTGCCTTCTATGGCTCCTACGCCTTGGGCGCTGAGCATTTTTGGTTGTCCTACACGCTGCTGGTAATTGCGGGCGCTTGTATGTACGCGCCCTACGGCCCTTTCTTTGCCATCATTCCGGAAATTCTGCCCTCCAATGTGGCCGGCGGCGCGATGGCACTCATTAACAGCATGGGGGCGCTGGGGTCATTTTCCGGCTCGTACCTGGTGGGTTACTTAAATAGCGAAACCGGCTCGCCCGGCGCTTCGTACCTGCTGATGAGCGGCGCACTGCTGATTTCGGTGCTGCTCACCCTGATGCTCAAACCCACCACCAAAGACCCTGTTGCGCCACAACTCAGCGCCGCCCAGCGTCTGGCCCACTCTTGAATTAAATGTTGGTGATCGCCTTGAAAAAACACGTCGTGCTCTACAAAAAACTGTCCGATGCGCTGATGCAGCGCTTGCACGCGCACGCGCATGTCACGCTGATTGAGCGCCTTGACGCACAGGGCCTAGAGCAACTGCGCGCCGCCCTGCCCCAGGCACACGGTTTACTGGGGGCAAGCCTGAAGCTGGATGCGCAACTGCTGGACCTTGCCCCCCAACTTGAGGCCATTGCCAGCGTGTCCGTGGGCATCGACAACTATGACCTCGAGTACCTCGATGCACGCAAGATCCTGCTCACCCACACACCCGACGTACTCACCGAAACCACGGCCGACACTGGTTTTGCCCTGATTTTGGCCAGCGCCCGGCGCGTGGTTGAACTGGCCATTCGTGTGCGTAATGGCCAATGGAAAAAAAATATCGGCCCCGAGCATTTCGGCACCGATGTGCATGGCAAAACCCTGGGCATCATCGGCATGGGTCGCATCGGCGAAGCCTTGGCCCAACGCGGCCATTTTGGCTTTGGCATGCCAGTCATCTATCACAGCCACTCGCCAAAACCGGCGGTTGAAGCGCGCTTTGATGCGCAATACCGCAGCCTTGAGCAGTTGCTGCAAGAGGCTGACTTTATTTGCCTGACGTTGCCGCTGACCGCCGAAACGGAAGGTTTGATAGGCCGCGAACAATTCGCCCTGATGCGCCCCGAAAGCATTTTTATCAATATTTCACGGGGCAAGGTGGTCGACGAGGCCGCGCTGATTCACGCCTTACAAAACGGACTGATTCGCGCAGCGGGTCTGGATGTGTTCGAACGCGAACCTCTTGATACGGCCTCGCCCTTGCTCACGCTGGATAACGTGGTCGCCACGCCGCATATCGGCTCGGCCACGATAGAAACCCGTGAAGCCATGGCCCGTTGTGCCGTGGACAACCTGTTGGCCGCGCTGGCCGGAGAGCGGCCACCGAATCTGGTGGGCGCGTTTCATCAGTCAAAAACTGAAATGCACGGCCTCAAGGAAATATCCTAGGGACCTGTGAGAAACATTTTCGATTGACAGTCAGACCAGGCCAATCGTCAGTCACTGACGCCCATGTCACTCAGGCGGCATGGGTGAAAACGCTGTTTTAACCGCGACTTTTTTGATGTTGCTTTTGCTCACGGCATTAGCAGATCGCTCTTGTTCATCGAGCGCAACACCCTACAGGCACCGCCCCGCAGATTGCTCAAGCTAGCCAGCTACGACAATCGCAATGGGTTATTCAAGGATGCTGAACTTAAAAACACACCACGGCCTACGCGACCGTGGATATGGCCGCGCGTCAGGGACGCTCGCGATCAGTTTGCTGGCCAGCCTGTGCGCACTACCGCAGCAGGCGCTGGCTGATGACGAAAGAGGACGCCTGCACAATCCCGCGAGTTGGCGCAGCACGGAGTTCCAGTCAAATTGGGGGCTACACGCCATCGGGGCTGATTACGCCTACGCCAGAGGCCTGAGTGGCATTGGCGTAAACCTGGGCATGCTCGACACCGGGACTGACTTGCGTCACCCCCAGTTCCAGGGCGCTGATCATAAAGGGCTGATCCTGGCAGAGCCTGGATGCCACAGTGAACAAAACCTGTCAGTCACCGACGGGTGTTTTTTTACCCGCGGTGATCTCGAACAAGTGATCTGGAACGACGTGCCCGCCGAAGACATCCTGGATTTCGAAGAAAGCGTGGCCTATGGGCTGGTTGATGCCGAGGAGTTGCAACACTTTCTGGAAAACGTTGGTGTACGTGCAGACAGTCACGGGACACATGTGGCAGGTACGCTACTGGCGAACAGAGACGGTGAAGGTGTCCACGGGGTGGCCTGGGGTAGCCAACTGCATGCAATGCGCCATTCCACCCACGCTTACTTCAGCCCCGCGCCCATTGAGCTTGAACCGCGATCGCTGACGCTAAGTGCAATATCCGACGCTCATGCGCAACTCCAGCAGCAACAGGTTCGAGTCGTAAACCACAGCTGGGGGCTGGATGAGCGGCTGTGGAGTGTTGCGCAGTTAGACCTGAGCCTGCAGGGAGCTCCCGGCCAGTTAGGCAACGCATTGGGAAACGCCTCCCGACAGTTTGGATTGCTGCAAGTCTGGGCCGCAGGAAACACGCCTGACTCTGCAAACCTGTCCCCAGAAAGCGCGCCCTTCGCCGACACACTCCCAACACTGCCCCGCCTGCACCCTGAGCTGGAGCCATACTGGCTCAGCGTGGTCAATGTTAATCAACACCTCACGCTCTCTGACCGTTCCATGCGGTGTGGGTATAGCCAAAACTGGTGCCTGGCAGCCCCCGGCACCGACATCAATTCCACAGTGGTCACGACACAGATAGAGGCCGAAACAACCGAAGACATGCACGGTGAAACAAGCGGATTCAAGATCATTGCCGACCGGCCAACGTTCACTTATCAGCAGCTCTCAGGCACTTCGATGGCGGCCCCACACGTTACCGGCGGTCTGGCCTTGCTTATGGAACGCTTCCCTTATCTGGACAACGCGCAAATCCGCGACGTACTGCTGACCACTGCGCGCGATATTGGCGCGCCAGGCGTGGACGACATTTATGGCTGGGGCTTGATGGACCTGAAAAAAGCCATCGAGGGGCCGGGACAGTTACGCGTCGACACCCACGTGGCAATGAATGCTCACGCTGGCGGGGTCAAGGTTTGGCAGGGCCTCGCGTGGGACGATTGGCGTAACGATATCAGCGGGCCAGGCCATCTCAGCAAGAGCGGGCCTGGCTGGCTGCGGCTCAGTGGTGACAACACTTTTGCGGGTGCCACGCTCTACGAGGGCACTCTGGAACTGCAGGGCGTTCAACGCTTAACCAACGCCATCCAGGTCAATGGTGGCCGACTGCTTATTAACGGTACGTTGTTCGATACCGCCCTTAACGTAAACAGCGGCATGGCACACATTGCGGGTCAACAGCTGGGCGCTTATACCCGTGTCGGCCCAACCGGGTTTCTAGGGGGCGATGGCGAACTCTCGCACACTCAGGTGCTGGGCACCCTGGCTCCCGGTAGTGCGGATACCGCCCTCACAGTCAATGGCGATTACGCGCAAGGCCGCGAGTCAATATTCATGTTCAAACCTGGCCTCCAGCCCGCCCAACCTGCACTTAAGGTGACCGGTACGGCGTTGCTACACGGTGGCACCTTGCACCTGATCCCTCAGGCTGAGGTGATTACACTGGGACAACGCTACGCGGTACTTGAAGCCGATGCCGGTGTTTACGGGCAATTTACTTCGGTGGATCACCGTGCGATTTCACCGTTTTTGCGCATTGATCAGACCCATGACTCACACGCGCTGGGGCTTGAAGTCAGTCGTGGCGTGCCACTGCTCTCTGCGGCCAATACGTCTAACCAGCGCGCTACGGCCAACGCTGCCGACCGCCTGGCGGTATCGCATCCTCTGGCGCAACGCTTGACGGCGTTGTTTCCCGCAGATGCCCCGCACGCGCTCGACCAACTCAGCGGTCAGTTGCATGCCAGTACTACATCAGTGTTGATCGAGAGCAGTCGCGTCATGCGTAATGCAGCACTTGAGCATGCCAGCAACCTGCATCACCCCGCACAGCATGAATCGCCACCCTCACGTCAGGCTGTATGGGTTCAGTCGCTGCACAACAATGGCCGCATTGACGGCAATGGCAATGCTCAAGGGGCGCAGTACACCCTGACAGGTGTGCTGCTGGGTGCCGATCATGACTTCGAGCAAGGCACGCGCCTCGGCGTAATGATGGCCAGCGGTCAAGGCGACGTCAAAACCGGTGCCAGTGGCAAAGCCACGCTCGATGCGTATCAGGTCGGCCTGTATGCCGGGCACACGTGGGACGCGTTCGGGCTGTATGGCGGGCTGGCTTATGCGCATCACACGGTCCAAAGCAAACGCCGGGTCACCTTCACAGGACTGAATGAAACGCTGTCCAGTGACGCCAAAAACCATACCCAACAGGCGTTTATCGAAGGTCGCTATCGTTGGCAATCGGGGATATGGGACATACAGCCCTACCTGCAACTGGCACATGTCCGGTTGCAGCGCGAAACCTTTAACGAACAAGGGGGGCATGGTGCATTAAAAGTCCGCAGCCCCCATAGCGCTGTGAATTTGGCCACGGGCGGCGTACGTTTCACGTTCGATATGGGCAAAACATCATCCGGGCCTGCCTGGTTAAGCCTCACCGCTGGCGCGGCATATACGCGTGCGAGTGGCGGCCTGCGACCTGTGTCCGACGTCGCCTGGCAAGATAGCACCACGATGCATATCAGCGGGGCACCGGTAAACCAAGCGAGCACGCAGCTGGACATCGGCGCCGTTGCGCGGCTCACCCGTGATAGCGCTTTCAAGGTGAGCATGAACCATCAGCGCGGTGATCGCGCCCGCGAGCATGGCATTACAGCGCACTACAGTTTTGCTTTCTGAAAGAGCCAATGAACAGGCCAGGCTGATACTCAGCGCTGGCCTTTATCCACCACACTGCACGTGGGCGATACAGCCCAGGCTTTGTACGCACAGTGGCTGGATCTGATGTGTTTAACGCCGCAAACATCAGCTCTGCCACAGTGCGTTCGTCCCGATAACTGGACCCGCCCCCCTCCTCGCGGCCTCCCATCTTTGCATCAGTCGTAGCCAATACAGTGTGGGCGTAGATTGCTGCCTGTGTTTAAAACCCCAGTGTGTTGAGCGTACGAACTCCTTACACGTTGCGGACTGTGCCAAGGAACCCGCAAACGTGATTTGCGCACCCACAAGGACGCCTCAGGAAGCCGTCACGTCCTGTCGCCAGAGAATCATCTCGCCACATTTGACAGGAGTCCTTGAATGACAACTTCCACGCTTACGACGGTACAGCACAGGCCGCAGCAGCCCCCTCCCACCGCCAAAGACCTGGCACCTACGTCGCAAGACAGGCCGCAAACCCCTTCAGAGCCACCCACCCGCACCCATCAGCCTGTGGCTGCGCAACCCACTGCGCAAAACCTCTCAAGCAGTGCATCCGTCAGCATCGGCCTGAAAAAGGCATTGGCCGGCAAACAAGACCTAATGGAGCTGGGCAAGAAGCTCAACGCAATCATGACGAAGCTGGGGGTACATCCCCCTCGTGGAGCCATTACAACCGAACTTAAAAACACGTTGATGGACATTCACCCCGACTCACCCTACACCCCCGAATCGGGCAGTACGGTCACGCTAGAAACGTACATCAAGGACAACAAATGGTTTTTACCCACACGCTCTTCACATATAAACACTCTGGCTGACGCCGTACTGGGCAGAGCCTTGCAGCACCCATTGGGCAACTTTGGCGGCAGCCTGTCATGGCCGCTGCCTCTCACTGCAAGTGAGCAACGCACCCTATTGAGCGGCGCCACAAACTTCGGTGCAAGTCGTCCAAATCCACCGAAAATGGGCATGAGCCTCGGAATACTGGAATACCTGAACAGCAACCAAAAACTCAGCGAACAAGCCATACAAAACCCCGCCAAGGCGCTAGAAATTATCATCAGTACGCCTCGCGCGCAGGCACTTGGGCAAAGCTTACAAACGCAGATGGGGGGCATCGCCACGGACTCCAGCGTGAATGATTACGCGTTGGCAGCCATTAATTTGATGCTCGATCCGGATGCCGTGCACACGCCGCAGCGTAACAAAGTCGCGGGTTTTGACTTGGCGCAGCAAAGTCACTGGGGAGAACCGGTATCCAAAATACACGCAGAACTGAGCAGCCACTTGAGCCGCACGGGCAAAACCACACCGGAGATGGCCAAGGTGGGCGCCTACCTGCTATTGGCAAGAAAAGCGCCGCTATTACTGGCTAAAGATATTCCTGACAGCGTGACCTATGGCAGTGCCGCTTGGGTCAGCTTCGCCGTTGCAGCGGCTTCGGTAGAGGCTAATGCGCCGGGCACTGTTCCCAATTTGAGCTATGCGCAGATCATGACTGAGGCTCAGACTCTCGGCGCGCAAGATAAAGCCAGCACTCAACAAGCCAAAAAAGCCGCCCTGTTGGATTGGGCGGTGGTTCAAGGTGTTCTCCCGTCAAAAAAAACCGAAGACTACAGCGCGCAGGAGGTCGAGTTAGCACGGACCACGTTCAATGCGCAGTCTTCTGAACGCATCAAAGGTTCCAGACTGGCGAACACTGAAATTCCCAGTCGTAAAGAAATTGCATTGGCCAAACTTAAAGAGCGGTTTGGTGCCGGTGTGCCTTTTGAAGAACCGCTGCTGGTACCCAAGAATCCCTCACCCCCTTCCCCCTACCTGTTTAGCGTGGCGGCGCGAGGTCCCGTGTACGGTCATTCATTGCTCGATATTGCGATGGGTGGGCAGGTAATGAGCAACATCGATTGGAAGACTTCCGATCCACGTATTGCTGCCGCGATCAAAGGCAAATCTCTCGCGTTCGACACCAACGAAGTGTTCAACACGAAATTCTCACAGGCCATGGATGCCTCTAAAGAATCGATTGCTATCCTCATCAAACACTTCATCTCCGAACTTCCGTTGTCGGACAGAAAGAACTTTGAATTCGGCGCGTTGGAATTTCGCCAAGAAAAAAAATATGAACGAGGCCTGAGTGACACTTACGTCGGCAAAAAGCCTTCGCTGTATGTAAAAACCACGCTAGGATCCACACACTGCGCTTATGAAATCAATACTTGCGAGGGGAAAATAAAACCTATTTCGATGGGTATTTATACCAACTCGAGCATGATATCTGGCGCCAACACACTGCATATGGAAGCGTTTACACCCACGACCGCCAGCGCCGCCGACCTGACCTCCAGATCTCCCTCCAGCACAGGTCTATCGCCCAATAGTTTTTCAAGTCCCCGCACTCAAATCCTTGCCAATGTAATGGTTGAACATCTCGATATTGATAACGAGACGGTGGTGAGGCAAGCCACTGGAAGTACCCGTTACGAAGACACGCTAAACGCAGAAAAGAACGTGAATGAATTTTTCCTGGACCTGGTTCCCTTAAGATCCGCCATCGTTAACTTTAGTAAGGGTAATGTTGGTGCAGGGACTTTAGACCTCGCTTTTGATGTATTTGGTTTTGCGACAGCGGGCGCCGGTGTGAGTGCGAAAGTTTTAAACGCTACCAGCAAAGCCGCTTCAGCTGGAGCAAAAGCGTTGCAGGCAGGCAAAGTGATAGGTAAGGCTCTTCTCAGTGAATTTAATCCCTTCACTGTTGCAGGCAATGTGCTTGAAGGCGGCGTCAAACTTGTGAGCAAGGCGATCAATACGTTCAGTGCGGGCAGCGGTAGCTATGATCTCCTGAAGGCGGCCAGCCGACAGTATGACGTCGCGGCGAAGGGAAACTTGCAAGTTGCCGGCAACACTGTTGAGACCAGCGCAGTGCTCAAAGAAGGCAAATGGTACTCCTATGATGTTGCCCGATCGCGCCCCTACGGCTCGCCCCTGCAAAATTTCACGCCCACGGTGGTGGCACACGGGGGGGATATTCAGAGCTCGGGCTGGTTCTCCAATTGGTTTGGCCAAACCCCCAACCCGAATTTTGAACGCGATTTTGATGCAGCGCTCCTGGATGCATCACATGCCGACAGTGCAAGTTTCAACCGCGGTTTTAGTAGTAAAACACCCCCGGACATAGCGGGTTACACCGCATCAATGAGCATTGATGCCATAAAAAAACTGGCCGTGGCTTCTTCGTGCTCCCCTGAACAATTAGGCCGTCTGTCTCAGCGAATAGACTATCTAGAAAAGTTACCTCAGGCGTACGGAACACAACTGACAAACGCCAAACTCGCGGATGCACAGCATTTCAATCAAGGCTATACATCAGGCAATCCCGCGGAGATTGATGGCTACTCTTCTTCGTTGACTATCACTCAGATCAAAGAACTGACACTGGTTCCCGGACGAACACCACACGCTATTGGCTGTTTGAAAAAACAGATTGAAAGAAAAGCAATAGCCATTAACTTGGAGAATTCGAGAAAGTTCAGTGAGGAAGTCACTTCGGCAGGGGGGACAGTGACGCTCATGCCGCAAGGTTACTATCTGAATCAGGTCAATCCTATCTCGGGAGGCGAATGTGCAGCGCTGTCCAACGCGATGGCTTATGCCATTCAAGAAGGGAAACAACACACATTGATCGAAAACTTTTTCACCGTCATGGCGCATCCAGAACATGCCAACACACAAAGATTTCGGCAAAACCTGACACATTTCCAGGCCACCCTTAGAACAGAATTTCATGGGGGGCAAACCACCTACAAGGCGACGTACTCAGACATTATTACTGATCTGGCCAGCGCGGAAAAATCGGAAAGCATACTGATCGGAAATAGTCGGCATGGCGTTACAGCCGGTGTGATAGTGAACGGACCTGATAAAGAATGGTTTTACTACGACCCCAATTTTGGCCTGGCCTCGTTTAAAACTGAAGAGAGCATGCGCAATGGCCTTGAACGCACCATGAACAGTGGCACGACCAGCCATCTGTTCAAGCCCAACCCAGGCACCCGTACCTATGATGTCGCTGCATTCAATGAGTTGTACTTGATAAATACCGTTAAAAGTCTAAATGTCTTCCACCTCTTCGCCGTCCCTATCAACATTCCTAAAATGACACCGCCAATCACCCCGTAAGGCCTGTCAAGGGAGCCCGTTGGTGGCTCCCCATGCCTGCTCAAGCGTCAACCCATCGGTTGAGCTAAGCCGTTCACACCTGCAATGCGACGCTAAATCGCTTCACTGCATGATTTACATCAAAACCTGGCCATTCAATGGGCGCGCCGCTAACAAAAATCTCATCGTTGTGCAGCGTAAGTGCTAGCTTTGATCCCGTAAGGCTCTCGTGCACATGCAGGGCCTTACCCGTAACCGTTCAGACACAGAGCAAAAGGAAACGCTCGATGAATCCTATGGGCAACAGCACTAAAGTGACCTTTCCCAACGCCTGCCAACTGATGCGCTGGCATTTTAAACCGATGGGCTTTGAGGCAACCATGGACGCGCCTCGCAGCATGATCGTGCGACTGTTCGACCGCGCCAGTGGCGAGACGGTAATCGCCATCGCCGGCATTCCCTGCTCCACCGTCATGACCACCGGCGAAGTGGCGCACATCATTCAAGCCGTTGAAGACGAACTTGAGAGTTTCGTTCCACCGCAGGCATGGCGCGTACTGGCCTGAATCTCGCAGCGCATTGAAGCGTCACGCCTCTCCCTACCGACCTCCCCCACGAGGATCACGCCTGATCCTCTTTCTCGATAACTTCACGTTGTGCTCTGTTTCTTAAAGAGGAGGCAGATTTTTCTTTTTGTTACAACTGTGAATCTATATCATTTGCTTTTATATCTGCATGGAAGCTGATCACCTCATCTCTCTTCGCATGCGGAAATTTCGATGTTGCCCACACCTCCCCAGCCTTTTCGTCTAACCCCCATTGCTGCAACCCTCATCGGCTGCCTGAGCGCGTGTGCCGGTTTTATCGTCCATGCGGACCAAACAGCGAGTGGCACGTTGACACTGGACCCTACCGCTGTATCGGCCGATGCCCCGCCCCAAAACGCCTTACCTTCTGTATACAGCGGCGGTCAGGTCGCGCGCGGCGGTGAATTGGGCGTGCTGGGTAATCAGGACATCATGGATGTCCCTTTCACGATGTCGAGCTACACCTCGCAGCTGATTGAAGACCAGCAGGCTGAAAACCTGGGTGATGTGCTACTCAATGACGCCTCCGTGCGCCAGTCATTCGGCTACGGCAACGCCTCGCAAATTTTTGTAATCCGTGGCCTCCCCCTCAGCACAGACGATATCTCGTATAACGGTTTGTACGGTGTTCTGCCACGCCAGGTCATTTCAGCTGACAACCTTGAACGTGTAGAGGTGTTCAAAGGGCCGAATGCCTTCATCAATGGCGTTACACCTACCGGCTCGGGGGTGGGGGGCGGCATTAATCTTCAGCCAAAGCGCGCGCTGGACACCCCGACCCGACGCTTTACCACGGATATTTCCAGTGATGGACGGATCGGCGAGCACCTGGATCTGGGGCAACGTTTTGGCACCGACAACCAGTTCGGGGTACGCATGAACCTGGCGCAGCGCGAAGGTGACACCGCCATCGACGATGAAAACCAGCGCACCAAGCTGTTTGCCCTGGGCCTGGATTACCGTGGTGATCGCTTGCGTGTATCGACTGATTTTGGCTATCAAAAGCAACGCATCAATGGCAACCGTAACGTGGTGTACGCGGGCGCCAAGCTCACAGACATCCCCCATGCCCCCGATGCCGACCACAACTACAGCCAGAAGTGGACATCCACTGAACTGGAAGACACGTTTGGCATGGCGCGCGCCGAGTACGACCTCAACGACCACTGGACCGCGTATGCCGCAGCCGGGGCTAAACACACGCGCGAAGTCGGCAATTATTCGACGCCAACCTTGGTCAATTCGGCAGGCGCGACCACGGCCTCAAACATGTTTGTGGCCCACGATGAAGACAACCGCAGTGCAATGGCCGGGCTGCGCGGCAAATTTCAGACCGGGCCTGTGAGCCATCAAGTCAACCTGGGGTTAAGCGGCATCTGGACCCAGCAACGCTCGGCCTATGACTTGAGCGCCACCTTCAACAACAACCTGTATGACACCGTGGACGTGCCAAAACCTGCTCCCGGTAAATACGTGGGCGGCGACATTAATGATCCGGGGATTGTCGGCAAAACCATCAACCGCAGCGTTGCGCTCTCTGACACCGTGGGCTTTGTCGATGACCGCATTCTTGTGACCTACGGCCTGCGCAAACAGACACTGAAAGTCGATGGCTGGAACTACAAAGGCACTCGATCCGCTGCCTACGACGAATCCATCACCACCCCGGTCTACGGCATCGTGCTCAAACCCTGGGACAACGTTTCGTTGTATGCCAACCGCATCGAAGGATTGGCACAAGGGCCGACCGCACCCGCGTCTGCAGGTGGCAGCCCGGTGGCCAATGCTGGCGAAGTATTTGCCCCCGCGCGCTCCAAGCAGGTAGAAGCCGGGATCAAATATGACCACGGCACCTTTGGCGCGAGTCTGGGTGTTTACCGTATTGAAAAACCGTCAGATGGCTATACCAATGCGGACAACGTTTACGTGCGTCAGGGCACACAACGCAATCGTGGCGTAGAAATGAACATTTACGGTGAGCCCATCGATGGCCTGCGCCTGCTGGCAGGCGCAACGGTGATGGACACTGAGTTGAGAGACACCAAAAACGGCGCCAATGATGGCAATCGGGCAATCGGTGTGCCCAAATTCCAGTACAACCTGGGCGCTGACTGGGATGTACCGGGGCTGCAAGGCGTGGCGCTGAATGCGCGCATGCTGCGCACCGGCGGCCAATACGTGAATGAAGCCAATACCCTGAGCATTCCGGCCTGGAACCGTTTCGACCTGGGCGCGCGGTACAGCTTTGAGGTGGAGCAGCGTGCCATCACCTTGCGGGCGAATCTGGAAAACGTCGCCAACACAAACTACTGGGCGTCTGCCAACGGCGGCTACTTGAGCCAGGGAGAACCGCGCTCATTGAAAGTCTCGGCGACCGTCGACTTCTAACGACCCGAGAGAAGACAGGCCGGTGGTTAAAACCGGCCTGTCGTCCCTGCGTTCAAAGTATCCGGTACAGCAAGCGCTCGATCCGCACCCGGCTGACCCGACGCAAAAACTTGGCCACTGCGGGTGGGTAATCGGCCAGGGTGTCCAAGTGTTTGTATGAGTCGATGCGTCGGGTGTGAGCAAAAATCGCATCCAGCTCTTTGCGTCGCGGCTCTAGCAGTTCGCGCCGTGGATCATCGATCAACAGGCCGTTTTCCAGATCCAGACGAAACGCCCTCGGGTTGAGGTTATTGCCCGTAATCAGGGTGTAGCGCTCATCCACCCACATCCCCTTGAGGTGATAGGTGTTATCGCCGTCGCGCCACAAGTGCAGGTTCAGCAGGCCGCTGTCGATCATACGCTGATGACTTTTAGCAAACCGGCGCAGGCTCAACTCATACAAATACGGCAACGCCGCGATCACTTTGAACGGCTCACTGGGCGGGATGTAGAAATCATTCGCCGTCTTGTCACCGACCACGATATCAATGCGTACACCCCGCTCCAGCGCACGATTGATTTCGCGGGTCACGGGCAAAGGCAGATTGAAGTACGGGGTACAGAGGGTCAGTTGCTGTTGCGCACTGGCGATCAATTCACAGATCACGCGACTGAGCGGGTTGTTTTTACCCACCCCCAGCAAAGGGCTGACAGACAGGCCGAAATGGCTGACCGTACCGGCGCTGGTGTCGTAACTGGCTTTTTTCAGACGACTGCGCAGATCACCGATGGCAGAGCGCAGACTGCGCGTGCTCGGCAGTGAAGGCACATCAAGGCGATGCACCGCTGGGGTCTGGATCAAATCGTGCTGCACAAAATGCTGCATCGAGTCGGCCAACGGCTTGTTGTTAATCACGTGATAGCGATCGAAACGGTACTTGTCGAACTTGTGCAGGTACACGTTATTGAGGCTGGCACCGCTGTAGATCACGCAGTCGTCAACGATGAAGCCTTTAAGGTGCAACACCCCGAACAGTTCACGGGTTTGCACCGGCACGCCGTAAATCGGCACCTGCGTGTCATGTGCCAGCGTCTGCGCCTGATACCAGGCCGCATTGCCTGGCTGCTTGCCCGCGCCAATCAATCCGCGCTGAGCGCGCAACCAATCGACCATGACCACGATTTCAAGCTCGGGCCGGGCGGCTTTGGCGGCATGCAGGGCATCGAGAATTTCCTGTCCGGCTTCATCCTGTTGCAGGTACAAGGCCACCAGCGTAATGCGCTGACGGGCACCTGCAATATGCTGCAACAGGCAACGACGAAACTCGGCCGCACTGGGCAAGATGTGCACCGCATCGGCGGCCAACGGGAAACTGCGCAACTTAGGCAGCAAAGAGCGTTTGAAGAACGACGGCATAGGGCTCGCTAAGGGTCGAATGCGAAGAACCGCGAAGCTTACACGATTCTGTGTTTTAAGCATTAGCCACGCCGCTGTCGGCGGCCCTCTTAACCCTGGCCCAGGCTCCACAACCGTGCGATGTCGCGCGCGCGATCAGTCAACAACTGCGACGCATGCGCACACGCGTGCTCCAGCGTCATCGGGCCGCTGGTTAAAGCAAACGCCGCATGAATGCCGTGCGCGTACAGCGCTTGATAGCCATCACCCAACGTGCCCGCCACCACGACCACGGGTACGCCGTGTTGCTGAGCGATGCGGGCCACGCCAAAGGGCGTCTTGCCGCGCAAGGTTTGTGCATCGAAACGGCCTTCGCCGGTGATGACCAGTGCCGCGCCCTGCACCGCTTCTGCCAGAGCGACCAGTTCCGCAACGACCTCCACCCCGGCGCGAAACTGCGCGCCAAGAAACGCCTTGGCAGCAAAGCCCAACCCACCTGCCGCTCCTGAGCCTGGCTCATCACGCACATCCTTGGGCAGCACAGTGGCGCAACGGTCTGCAAAATGCCCCAGCGCCTGATCCAGCAGGTTGACTTGCTGGGGCGAGGCGCCTTTCTGCGGGCCGAAAATGGCCGAGGCACCGTGCTCGCCGCACAGCGGGTTATTCACGTCCGCTGCGATTTCAAAGCGCACCCCGGCCAGCCTGGCATCCAGCCCTTGCAGATCGATACGGGCCAGCGTGGCCAACGCTAAACCGCCACGAGGCAGCGGCTGACCTTGAGCATCAAACAATCCCAGCCCCAAGGCTTGCAGCGCCCCGGCACCTGCATCGTTGGTCGCGCTGCCACCAATGGCCAGAATGATGCGCTGTGCGCCTGCGTCCAGCGCGGCCTTGATCAACTCACCGGTGCCATAGGTGCTGCTGATGCACGCATTGCGTTGACCGAGCGCCACCAATTGCAAGCCACTGGCTTCTGCCATTTCAATGATCGCGGTGTGGCTGTCCGGCAGCCAGCCCCAGTTCGCCTGAACCGGCTCACCCAAAGGCCCTTGCACCTGATGACGGCGTAACTGGCCATTGCCCGCTGCCACAATCGCATCAACGGTCCCCTCACCGCCGTCAGCCATCGGGCATTTGATCAACTGCGCGTGCGGCAAGACGTCAGCCAGGCCGATAGCAATGGCATCGGCGACTTTTGCAGCGCTCAGGCTGTCTTTGAACGAGTCAGGGGCAATGACGATTTTCATCAGGCGAATCTCCAGTTCTTATGTACTCCATGCTGCCAGCAACCGTGGGTAAACACGCCAGTCGGCTGCACAAGGTATCACGGGCTTTGTTGTACATTCCCACAAGCTCAGCGCGTGAGGTCAGACAAGGGTTTGACTCATCAGGCTCACTGGCCGAAGCTGAACACCCTTACGCACGCCTGCTTCTGGAATTTGCATGCTCAAGCCCCGCCGCTATCTGCTGATCAGCCTTGCCTCTGCCATCGTTGCCGCCTGCCTCTGGTGGTGGATGCGCCCTGGCGCGACCGTGAACTCTGCCAGCGTCCCCCACAGCTACGCCAAGGCGCTTGAGCAGGCGCACAATGGTCAGCCTGGTGCTGCGCGCGTGCTTTATCAGCAATTGGCCCGTACTGATTTGTCCGACATACGCCGCGCCAGTCTGCATGCCGAACTGCCCAACTACCCCAGCCCGCAAGCCTTGAAACTTGCCGATGCCGATTTGCAACATCCTTCGCCTCTGGTTCGCGAAGCCGCGATCCAGAGTATCGTCGGCTTGGTGCCGAACGCTCAACGGACACTGCTGCTGGGGCCGATCCTGGATGACACGGAGCAAAGCGTGCGCTTTGCTGCCGCCAATGCGTTGCTGGGGTTATCACCGGATGAGCAAGGGCTGTATTTCGGTCCGCTGCAACACGTCATCGACGAATACGAACGGGCACTCAAAACCCAGCCGGACAGCGCACAAGCGCAAGGCCAACTGGCACGGCTGTACCTGCATGAAGGTCAATTGGACGATGCTCAAGCCGCGCTGGAAAAAGTCACCCACCTTGAACCGGACAATCTAAAAGCCGTGGTCGCGCGGGTAGAGTTGCTGGACAAGCGCGGCGAAACCGACAAGGCCCGCGCATTATTGGCCCAGCAACTGCAAGCCAAGCCCGATTCCGCCTACTTACAGCATGCACTGGGGATTTGGTTGCTTAACCATGGCCAAACCGAGTATGCCCTGCTGGGTTTGGCCAAAGCGGTAGAACTGGAACCCGACAACAGCGACTACCGTTACAAGCTTGCGATCGCCTTGCACGACCTTGAGCAACTGGAGGCGGCACAACGCCAACTTGAAGAACTGCTGCAACGCCAGCCTTCCAATCGCAAAGCCCGGGTGTTGTTAATCCGTTACTGGAAGGAGTCCGGGCAATTGCAAAATGTGCAGGTGCTGCTGGCGCAGCTGGAGCAGCAAAACCCGGATGACCCGGCCTTACAGCAGGGGCTTTGAGCACTGCCTGCCACTCAGGGCCTGAGCGAGCACGTCACGGTCATGGATGCGCAGAGCGCGATGGACTTACTCAAACGCACCGTGTTGATGCCAACAAACCCTCCATATGAATAATAATTTCAAATCGTTGAACCGCCGCGATACCGCAGGGTCAAGACCTTATAGCCGCTTAACAGGCGGGGAATGGTTATAGGTCAGGTATCAAAAGGCGGGAAATTCTGTGATTGCATTGGGTCCACCCGAAGAGCGCGCACTGATTCTCACGTGCCCCGGACTGGTCAGGTCTGTTGATCAGCAACAATTGGCTTCGGGCGGTGTTAACAGCCTTCAGCTTTCGCGCATCGATCAGTTGCAACAGGCACTGACAGAAGGTGCGGGGCTGCTGATTGTCGAAGCCAGCTCACGGCAAGCCGAAGAACTGCGCGAACTGAGCAAGGTACTTGCGCACCAGCCAGACTGGTCCGATGTGGCGGTGATCGTACTGACATCAGGCCAATCCTGGTCTGACCTGCAAATCACCGAACTCTGCGCTCAACTCGGTAACGCGATGTTGTTAGCGCCCGCCTGGACCTACACACAGTTGCTCTGCCTGTCGAAAAACGCGTTGCGAAACCGCCGTCAACAATACATTGCCCGTGACTGCGCAGCACGCCTGACTGAACGTGAAAATTTTATCAAGAGTGCATTGCAAGCTATTGATATTGAAATAAATCAGCAAGTGGAAGAGCAACTCAAGCACAACGAAGACCTGCGCCACGCGCAAAAAATGGAAGCTATTGGCCAGCTCACCGGCGGTATAGCCCATGACCTGAACAACATGCTGGCCGGGATCATCGGCAGTATGGAATTACTGCGGCGCAAAGTGGCGCGGGGCAAAACCGACGAACTGGATAGCCTGATTGACATGGGCGTGACGTCCGCCAATCGCGCTGCGGGCCTCACCCATCGACTGCTGGCTTTTTCACGGCGCCAGTCACTGGACGCCAAGCCCCTGTCCATCAACCCGTGGCTGATGGCACAGCGCCAACTCATCGCACAAAACCTGAGCCCGGAAACACAGCTAACCCTTGAAGTTGACGATGCCCTGTGGGTGGCAGAAGTAGACCCCGTGCAATTGGAAAATGCGTTGCTACATCTGATCTCAAACGCCCGTGATGCCATGCCAGCCGCCGGGCATTTTACCGTTCAAACCTTTAACCAACAGGTGAACACAGCCTTCAGCGAAGCCAATGCCAAGCTCACGCCAGGCGATTACATTGTGCTACGCGTGACGGACAATGGCTGCGGCATGGCCCAAAGCACGCTAAAACGTGCTTTCGATCCATTTTTTACAACAAAGCCCATTGGCCAAGGCACAGGTTTGGGCCTGTCTATGATTTATGGATTTTGCAAACAGTCACGCGGTCATGTGCGCATCCAAAGCCAGGAGCAGCATGGCACCACGGTTGAGATTTTCCTGCCCCGGTGTAACGCAAGCAGTAGCAGTTTGAACGTCGACAGTCTGTCATTGGCCCAAACCTGCGCCAACGCGAGCAAAACGCTGCTGGTCGTCGAAGACGACAGTGCCGTGCGCAATCTGGTGACCGATGTATTACGCGAGCAAGGTTATACGGTGATCAGTGCAGAAGACGCCAATGGCGCACTGCCGATCATCGAGTCTGCACAAACCATTGATTTGTTGATCAGCGACGTGGGCTTGCCGGGAATGAATGGGCGTCAGTTGGCCGAAATCAGTCGCCAGGTCCGGCCGCAGTTGCAGGTGCTGTTTATTACCGGCTACGCACAACATGCTACGGCGCGCGGCGGGTTTCTGGATGAGGGTATGCAACTGATTACCAAGCCCTTCACCTTTGACCTGCTGACGGCCAAGGTGAATGAGATGGTGCAGGCAGGCAAGACGCAACGCCAACCCTGAACCTTGCGGAGAGTGTCAGGCCAACAAGGTCTTGATAATGCTCTGTAACTCGTCCAGGTCGAACGGTTTAGCCAAAATAGGGGCTTTGCGCGTGATGGGGCTGTCCGTCTCACGGATTTCCTGTGGGTAGCCGCTGATGAAGACCACCTTCAGATCGGGCCGCAATTTAACCGCAGGCTCAGCGATTTGCACACCTGAAATCCCGCCGGGCAGCCGAAAGTCAGTGACCATCAGGTCCAGGTGCGGCTTGCTGGCCAAAATTTCGAATGCCTGCTCGCCATTCTCCGCCTGCAATACACGATAGCCCTCACCGGACAAATAGTCAGACAGGACCATCAGGATCGAAGGATCATCTTCGACAATCAACACGACATCCAGTGCATCTTCACTCATGGGTCAAACCTTTATTCCTCAAATGCTGCCAATACGACCATGACGGCGGCCATAGGTTGCGCAAATTTTAAGAGTTTTGCTCCAATGGCAAACTGACCCGGAACAAGGCGCCTTCACCCAACGCACTGTGCACGGTGATTTCCCCGTGATGCGCGGCAACAATTTGCTCAGAGATAAACAGGCCCAAACCCAGCCCGGCGACCGCATGTTTGGCGGTAACACGCTCGAATTGCAGAAATATTCGTTGCTGGTTCTCTTCGCTGATGCCAATGCCTTGATCCCGCACCTCAACCACTGCCCGTTTGCCTTCAGCGTACACCGACACATCAATCGGGCTTTTGGCCCCATAGCGCAACGCATTGGTCAACAGGTTGGACACCACTTGCTCGATCCTGAACTCATCCCACTGCCCCACCACCGGCTGCTCGGCACGCAAATTGATGCTCGATTGTGCGGCGCTGATTTGCGAGGCAAAGGTATGGACCAGGGTAGTCACCAGCCGCGACAAATCGAATTCATTGGGTCGAATCGACAACTTGCCCGTGCGAATGCGCGACACATCGAGCATGTCTTCAATCAGCCGGATCAGGCTCTGGATCTGACGCTCATCGCGCTCGACCATGGCCTGCATCTTGTCCATGGTAAAAGCTGCCGCGTTATCGCGCGCCAAATGCATTTTGCGCAATTGGGTTTCGAGAATCAGCCCGTTGAGTGGCGTTCGCACCTCGTGGGACACAATCGACATGAAGTCGTCGCGCATGCGCACAGCATGCTCAAGTTCGCCCTGAGTTACTTGCAATTGCGCCAGCAGCACTTCCTGTTCGCGGCGGCTCTTTTCCAGCGCTTCAACCTGCTGCCTGACCGCCTTTCGTTGCCGATACAGATCGACAAACACATTAACCTTGCTCTTGACCGCGTGAATGTCCAAAGGCTTGTGCAAGAAGTCCACGGCACCGCTTTCGTAGCCCTTAAAGGCATAGTTCATCTCACGGCCTGCGGCACTGACGAACACGATCGGGATGTTTTTGGTTTTGTCAGTGCCACGCATCAGCTCAGCCAGTTCGAAGCCATTCATGCCCGGCATCTGGACATCAAGGATGGCAATGGCGAACTCGTGTTGCAGCAACAGCGACAAGGCCTCGTCGGCCGACAAGGCTTTATAGACAGTGCGATCCTCGCGCTTGATCAGCGCTTCGAGCGCCAATAAGTTCTCAGGCAGATCGTCCACGATCAGCAACTTGGCTTGAATATCACTCAGTAGCATTCGATTCGTTCCAGCTCAACAAGCAGACGGCCGATGCCGCGCAAAGGGAGGATGTAGTCTGGTTTTATCCGATCCAGTGCCGCTTGCGGCATGGTCGAAACCAAGGCTTCTTCAGGGTCCTGGATGATGGTCAAGCCGCCTTGCAGCTTGACCGTTACCAGCCCCTGAGCACCGTCCTGATTGGCGCCAGTCAGTAATATCGCGGCCAGATGGTGTTGATACACATCGGCCGCGGACTCAAACAAATAATCAATCGAGGGCCGTGAGTAGTGCACGCGCTCCTCGCGACTCAACGAAAAACTGTGATCACGCTCAATCGACACGTGATACCCGGGGGCAGCGAAATACACCGTACCGGGCACAATGGACTCTTTGTCATCCACCTCTTTGACCGGCACCTGCAAGCGACGACCAAACACATCCGCCAACTGGCTGCGGCGTTCATCGGGCAGATGCAGCACCACGATAATGGGCAAACCAAAGCCGGGCCTCAGATCGGCGAAAATCGCCAGTAACGCCTCAACCCCGCCCGCAGAAGCGCCCACTACAACCGCATCGACACGCCGCGAGCGGTCGCGCTTCACTTCTTGATCATTGCGGGTCATAGCTTGCGATAAATCCGTTCAGGCTTGAGCAACGCCGAGAACTGCTTGCTGTAGTCAGAAAAGTCCAACGTCTCCTTGCTGCCCAACATCAAAAAACCGCGGTGACATAACGATTCATGAAACAAACCAAAGGCGCGATTTTGCAAATTTTTATTGAAGTAAATCAGGACATTACGGCACGAAATTAAATGTGTTTCTGAGAACACGCTATCCGTCGCCAGGCTGTGATCGGCAAAGGTCACATTCTCACGCAGGCTCTTGTCGAAAATGGCGAAGTCATAGGCGGCCGTGTAGTAATCAGAAAACGCCTTCTGACCGCCGGACTTTTGGTAGTTCTGGGTGTAGGCGCGGATATTTTCCAGTGAAAAAATCCCCTGCTTGGCCTTGTCCAGCGACCGCGGGTTTATGTCCGTCGCATAGATGATGGTGCGGTCCAGCAAACCTTCTTCACGCAGCAAGATGGCCATCGAATACACCTCCTCACCGGTGCTGCACCCTGCAATCCATATTTTCAGTGACGGGTAGGTTCTGAGGATCGGCACCACTTCCTGGCGAATGGCCAGGAAGTGTTCCGGGTCGCGAAACATCTCGCTGACCGGAATGGTCAAGTACTGCAATAACTGCATGAATGCCGTGGGGTCGTGTAGCACCCGCTCCTGCAAAGCCGAAATGGTACTGCAATCAAATTGACGCATGGCGTGATGCACCCGGCGCTTGATCGATGCGCCAGAGTAATCACGAAAGTCATAGCTGTACTTGAGATAGATCGCTTCAATCAGCAGCCGTATTTCGATATCGGTGTTTCGCGTCACTTATATACGTTCCATTTTGGGTAGCCACACACGAATCAGAGAGAACAGGCGATCCAGATCGATGGGTTTGGCCAGGTAATCATTGGACCCGGCTTGCAGGCAACGCTCCTGATCGTCCTTCATGGCCTTGGCCGTGACCGCGATGATCGGCAGCTTGCGCCAGCGCGGGTTCTTGCGAATCTCAACCGTGGCTTCGTAGCCGTCCATCTCGGGCATCATCACGTCCATCAGCACCAGGTCGATGTCGTCGACTTCATTCAAGCGTTCGATGGCTTCAAGACCATTGCGGCCAATGACCACAATCGCGCCCTTTTGCTCCAGCGCGCTGGTCAGCGCGAAGATATTTCGAACATCGTCGTCCACCAGCAAAATCTTGCGGCCCTCAAACACTTTGTCGCGACTGCGTGCCGTTTTGAGCATCGTTTGCCGTTCATGGGACAACTGAGATTCAACTTTGTGCAGAAATAAAGTCACTTCATCGAGCAAGCGTTCAGGGGAGCGCGCGCCCTTAATGATGATAGAGCGCGAATACTTGCGCAGTTCCGCCTCCTCATCCCGCGTCAGGTTACGCCCGGTGTACACGATGACCGGCGGGAATGAGCAAATGTCTTCGGTGGACATGCGCTTGAGCAAGTCGTTGCCCAGCATGTCCGGCAGTTTGAGGTCGATGATCATGCAGTCGTAGATATTTTCGCGCAGCAGGTCCAGAGCCTCCTGCGCGAAGCCCACGGCCGTAATTTCAATGTCGTCATCACCGATCAGGCGCGCAATACTGTCGCGCTGCAGGTCATCGTCTTCAACCAGCAACACCCGCTTGACCTTTTGTGTCAGCTTCGCTTCAAGGCGGGCAAACACATCTTTGAGTTCCTCGCGAGTGGTCGGCTTGACCGCATAACCCACCGCGCCCATGTGCATGGCGGCTTCAACCCGGTCCTCGACCGAAATCACATGCACGGGGATGTGCCGGGTCGGAGCCAGCTCTTTAAGACGCTGCAATACGGTCAATCCGGAATGATCCGGCAGGCGCATATCGAGCAAAATCGCATCCGGAATAAACTCGGCCGCCAGGCTGAAGCCTTCATCCGCACCATGGGCGACGAGGCACTGATACCCCAACTCATGCGCCAGATCGAAGAGGATGCGCGCAAAGTTAGGTTCGTCTTCAATCACCAAAATACAACGCGTCGTGAACGGTGCTTTTTCACGGTCGTCCATGAAGCGGGGTATCTCGACCGGCGCCATCGCTGCAACGACCGGTGCGGCTTTGGCCGTCATCTGCGTAGCTCGGGCGGGCAGCTCGGGCGCGGGTTGCGCATAAGGCTCATCGTGCTCGATAAACTGCTGGGGCAAAATCAAAGTGAAAATGCTGCCCTGGCCCGGTTCACTGGTGATGCTGATCGAGCCGCCGAGCAATGTTGCCAGATCACGCGAAATCGACAGCCCCAAACCTGTACCGCCGTAGCGCCGGTTGGTGGTGCCGTCTGCCTGACGGAAGGCTTCGAAGATGCTCTCCTGCTGGTCAGGTGCAATACCGATGCCCGAGTCGCGCACGGTGAAGGCAATGCCCTCCCCCGGTTGACGTGAAACGGTCAGGCTGACCTGGCCTTTTTCAGTGAATTTAACGGCGTTGGACAGCAGATTTTTCAGGATCTGCTCCAGGCGCTGACGGTCCGTGAAGATCATCGGCGGCGTGCCAGGCTGCACTTCAACGTGGAAATCCAGTGCCTTGTCTGCGGCCATTGGCTGGAACATGCCGCGCAAGCCTTCAATGAGCCTGGCAACCGTTGCATTCTCGGGGCGCACTTCAAGCTTGCCGGCTTCTACCTTGGAGATATCCAGAATGTCGTTGATCAGGTTCAGCAAGTCGTTACCCGCCGAGTAAATCGACTCGGCAAATTTGACCTGCTCGGCACTCAGGTTCTGTTGCGGGTTTTCGGACAGCAGTTTGGCCAGGATCAACGAACTGTTCAGCGGTGTGCGCAGTTCATGCGACATGTTGGCCAGGAACTCTGACTTGTATTTGCTGGAGCGCTGCAATTCTTCTGCACGCTCTTCGAGCTGCACCTGAGCCTGATTCAGCTCGGTGTTTTTGTGGTCCATCGCATCACGCTGCGACTCCAGCGCCAGGGCCTGATCGGCCAGCTGCTCGTTGGTTTGTTCGAGTTCCGCTTGCTGGGTTTCGAGGTGGGTTTGCGACTCTTTGAGAATGCGCGATTGTTCTTCCAGCTCTTCGTTGGCGGTTTTGAGCTCTTCTTGCTGCACCTGCAACTCTTCGTTGAGCTGCTGGGTTTCGGCCAGCACTTCTTGTAGGCGCTGACGATAACGTGCGGCTTCAATCGAGGTGCCGATGTTGTCGGCAATCAGCTCGAACAGCTCGGTATCACGCTCCGTCAAAGGGCGCAGAAAGCCCAACTCGATCACGCCATTGACCCGGTCATCATCACTGGTCGGTATCACTAGCACACTGCGAGGGCTGCCTTCGCCTAACCCAGAGCTGACTTTGAAGTAATCCGCCGGCACGTCGTCCAGGCGAATCAACTTATCTTGTTGGGCGGCCTGGCCAATGATGCCTTCATCGTTATGAATCACTTGGTCTTGCATTTCTTGCTCGCGGGAAAACCCGTAGCTGGCCACGCGCTTAAGACCGCCATGGTCTTCGCGCACATACACAGCAGCGACCACAGAACCCAGGTATTGGGCACAGAACTGCAAGATATTGCGCCCCAGCATGTTCAGCGTAAGGCGCCCTAGCACCTGCTCTGCTAGCTCGGTCTGCCCGTTGCGCAGCCACGCCTGTTGCTCCAGGCGCTGGGCGCTCTTGAGCTGGGCGTCGAGGGTATAGCTGTAACTCTTTGAAAGATTGACCAAGTCACGACGACCGATATAGGCCAAAAAGCCACTTACGCCCAGGACAAAGACCAAATACAGGCCGATGACCAGGAAGGTGGTGCGGGTCACATCGTCGTTACGCGCCACGCGCAGTTGCTGCTCCATCGCAATAAAGGCGTCGAATTCCTTGCGGATCTGATCAGTGAGGCGCTTGCCGCGCCCAGCCTGGACCGCACCGCGGTAATCACCATTGTTGCGACGCAAGTCGATCATGGATTTTGCGTAGTTGCTCCAGTCATTCTGCAACGCCTCAAGGCGCTTGAGCCGATCGACTTGCTGCGCGTTATCGCTGACCAACTCTTGCAAACCGTGCAGCTGCGCAATGATCTGCGGCCTGGCCACTTCATACGGGTCCAGAAAATGCTCATCACCGGTGATCAGGTAACCGCGCATGCCGGTTTCCAGGTCAACCGTCAGCTTCATCGCTTCATTGGCGTTGCTGATCACCCGGTCCGAATGCTGGAGCCACTGAATGACTGACAGCAAAAAGCTGATCATCACCACAAACAAAACGGCGCTGAGCACGCCCACGCCCAAGGGCAAACCAACGTTGCGACTCAGGAGCTTGCGAAAACTTCGCTCATCAACCGATGCAGGTGCATTCATTTTTCTGGCCCGTGAACAGTCATAAAAAACAGCAAGTTTGCCGGAATATCGAGTAAATAATCTATTTTCTTACAATAAACGGTACAAATTCGTGCAAAGCGCTGCCTTCTATCGTGGCTAGCAGCTATTCTTGCAGGCCTTGTATAGGCATTTTCTTAGTACAAGAGCGGGAACTTGTCCGGGGTGTCAGCTTACTGATACTGCATGCCACACCTGTTTACCCACCCGCGCTCACATTTTTTCGGGATACCCATTATGTCCGCAACACCCTCCACCATCCTCGTCGTCGAAGACGATGACATTGTTCGCATGCTGATCGTGGATGTACTGGAAGAACTTGAGTTCAGCGTGCTGGAGGCTGACGGCGCTGAACAGGCACTGCTCTTTATCGAAGATGCTCAACAAACCATTGATTTGCTGATGACAGATGTCGGGTTGCCCAACATGGGCGGCATTGAACTGGCCAATCAAGCTCGCGAACTGCGCCCGGCATTGCCCATCTTGTTTGCCAGCGGGTATGCCGAAAGCCTGCAAAAGCCAAGCGACATGTCCGTCATCGCCAAACCCTTCTCCATCGACCAATTGCGCGACACGGTTAAAAGCATTCTGTCCGCCTGCTGATAATTGACGGCTCCCCCGCGCTCGTGCTCTCCTACACATCTTGTATCAGGTGCCCTTCACAGGGTGAAACGGGAAACCGGTGCGTCAGGTGTTTATCGACCTGATCAGTCCGGTGCTGCCCCCGCAACGGTAAGCGAGAGACACATCAAAACCACTGTGCCGCTGGCATGGGAAGGTGATGTTTAACGGTTCAAGCCCCTTGAACCCCTCGCAAGCCCGGAGACCGGCCTGAACACATCGAATAACAAACCCGCGGTGGGCGGGCGCTGTTGAACCCTGCGCACGTCGTTCGCGGGGTTTTGTTGCGCTCTATCGCCCGCTGTCTGACCAGAGGGAAGCGCCATGTCCATCAGCACCAGCCGTACCCAATCCGCTGCCACCACGTCCACTCAAAGCCAACGCATCGTCGCTGCTGTCAGCGCGGCAGTGCTGGGCGCCTTTCTGGTGTATTTCGCAGGCTTTTCGCACATCGATGCGGTGCACAATGCCGCGCATGACACCCGTCACAGCTCTGCCTTTCCGTGCCATTGAGAAGCCCTGCCATGATTAAGCGTATTGCTCAAACCGCAGGCTTTACGGGCCTGCTGGCCGCACTTGTGCTCACATTGCTGCAAAGCTTTTGGGTCGCACCGCTGATTCTTGAAGCCGAAACCTTTGAAAAGCCTGCGCCCACTCAAACCCATGATCACGCTGACAGCGCCATGCCCGCTCACAGCCATGACGCCGAGGCTTGGGAGCCGGAAGACGGCTGGCAGCGCGTACTGTCGACCACCGGCGGCAACCTCGTGGTCGCGGTCGGTTTTGCGTTGATGCTTGCAGGCTTGTACACCTTGCGCAGCCCTACCCGCACATCACAAGGCTTGTTGTGGGGCGTGGCCGGTTACGCCACGTTCTGCCTGGCGCCCACCCTGGGTCTGCCACCTGAACTGCCAGGCACCGCTGCGGCTGATTTGCTGCAACGCCAGATCTGGTGGGTCGGCACCGCCGCCTCAACGGCCGTGGCCATTGCGCTGGTAGTGTTTGGCAAACATTGGGCGCTGAAGGTGTTAGGCATCGTGATTGTGGTCATTCCGCACATCATGGGCGCCCCTCAACCCCTGGTGCATTCGAGCCTGGCACCCGAAGCCCTGGAGTCACAGTTCAAAATTGCGTCGCAATTGACCAACTTCGCATTCTGGCTGGCGTTGGGCGTTATCAGCGCCTGGTTATTCCGGCGCAAACCTGAAAGCCAGTACGGCGCATGACCCAAACCCGCACAGTGCCAACCCTGGTGGTTGGCCTGGGCTGTCGGCGCGGCTGTCAGGTTGAAGAAATTCAGGCGCTCCTCGAACGTTCGCTGAAACAGGCCGGGATCGCGTTGAACACGATCCGGGCCTTGGCCAGTATCGAACTGAAACAGCACGAACCCGGACTGCTTCAACTGGCTCAACAGTTGCAATTACCGTTCAGGGTGTTCAGCGCGCAACAACTGAGTGTGCATGCCGCGCAACTGAGCCACCGTTCGAACCTGTCGTTGGCGCACACGGGGTGTTACGGCGTAGCTGAAAGCGCCGCGCTGGCCCTGGCTGAACACCTCACAGGCCAGCCTGCCCGCTTGCTGATCACTCGCCAAACATCGGCCGGGGCAACGTTTGCAGTGGCTTGCTGCGGGTAAAAAACGCGATAATCCCCCGCCTCACTATGAGCGCTGCTCAAGAGCCGCTCTATTTCGCCCTTTTCAAGAGACTGCCATGACTGTTTACTTCATCGGTGCCGGCCCCGGCGATCCAGAGCTGATTACGGTCAAAGGTCAGCGCCTGATTCGCCACTGCCCGGTGATCATTTATGCCGGTTCTCTCGTGCCCGCTGCCGTATTGGAAGGGCATCAGGCACATCAGGTGATTAACAGCGCCGAGTTGCACCTTGAACAAATTATTGAAGTGATCAAAGCCGCCGACGACAAAGGCCAGGATGTTGCCCGCGTGCACTCCGGCGACCCCAGCCTCTACGGGGCCATCGGCGAACAGATTCGCTGCCTGCGGGCACTGAATATTGCCTTTGAAATCATCCCCGGTGTCACCGCAACAGCGGCCTGCGCGGCACTGCTGGAGACAGAACTGACCCTGCCGGACATCTCGCAAACGGTGATTCTGACCCGCTACGCTGACAAAACCGTCATGCCTGCTGGCGAAGAACTCGCAAGCCTGGCGCAGCACAAGGCAACCATGGCGATTCACCTGGGCGTCAAACACCTGGAAAAGATCATTGCCGAGTTGACCCCGCACTATGGCCCTGACTGCCCGATTGCCGTGATCCATCGGGCCAGTTGGCCGGACCAGGACTCGGTGAGCGGAACCCTGGCGGACATTGCGCACAAGGTGCAGGCAAAAGGTTTCAAACGCACGGCGTTGATCCTGGTTGGCCGGGTACTGGCCAACGACAGCTTCAGCGATTCTTCGCTGTACCGCGCGGGGCATGCGCACCTGTATCGGCCTTGAAAAACAGGCGTAAAAAAACGGTGCTCACGGGGCACCGTTTTTTTATGCAGCTCGCAGCGAACACCCTGTGACTGATGACTCAGTAGTAGGCGTTTTCTTTCTGCGAGTGGTCGGTCACGTCACGTACGCCTTTCAATTCAGGAATACGCTCCAGCAACGTGCGCTCGATGCCTTCGCGCAAGGTCACGTCCGCCTGACCGCAACCCTGGCAACCACCACCGAACTTGAGTACGGCGATGCCGTCTTCAACCACTTCAATCAGGCTGACCTGACCACCATGACTGGCCAAACCGGGATTGATCTCGGTTTGCAGGTAGTAGTTGATGCGCTCGTTGATCGGGCTGTCGGCATTGACCATCGGCACTTTGGCGTTGGGCGCTTTGATGGTCAGTTGACCCCCCATGCGGTCGGTCGCGTAGTCCACCACGGCATCGTCAAGAAACGGCTCGCTGACCGAATCGATCCAGGCAGTGAACGTCTTCAGGCCCAGCGCGGTATCTTCAGGCTTTACTTCGTTAGGCTTGCAGTACGCAATGCAGGTTTCAGCGTACTGGGTGCCGGGTTGCGTAATGAAGACGCGGATGCCGATGCCCGGGGTGTTCTGCTTGGACAGCAGATCAGCCAGGTAATCGTGGGCGGCGTCGGTAATCGTTATGGCGCTCATGGAATCTCCTCGCAGACATGGGGCGCAGTTTACGCCAATCGGCGCGCCTGACAAAGTCCTAGTATTTTTGTCAGGAAAGCCGCACCCCATGTGGGTAATACAAATGACCCTTACAGGTTCTCGTAGCGGTTCATGTCCAGCACGCCCGCCTCCACCGGATCGGTTTCGTTGATGTACTCGCCGATATCGTGAAAATACTGCCAGAACTGTGGATGGCTACGGCGAATGCCCCAGCGCTGCACAATCGCGTCAAAACTCGCCTGATCCTGGCTCTTCTCCATCGCCTCGACGAATGCCTCTACTTCCCCCGCCGGGATATTGAACATGAAGTTAGGGTAACTGCTCAGTACCCCCGGATAGATCGTCAAGGTGTCCAGCCCTGGCTGCAAACGGTATTCCTCACCCAACATAAACGCCACGTTGGTGTGCGCCCGGTTGCGCAACATGCTGTACATCTCACGTTTGCCGTCAGCGGCTTCGATACGCAGCATGGTGGCTTCAGGCAATTGATTGATCACTGCCAAACCGGCAGCTGGGCGCGACACCAGACGGCTCAACGATTGCTCGGCATACTGGAACGCCTGGGCAATACCCGTACGAGAACAATACGCACCGGTGCACCGGTTGATCGGGTCAGGCCGCGCATTCAGGGTACCGGTACGCTCAATCAGCTTGAGTGCAAAGTCGCGTTTGGGGTCCACCGGATTAAGCTTGATCCCGGTCGGGGTGTCAGTGTCGATCTTTTGATAATCCATCCACATCTTCAGCTTGCCACTGTTCTGATACCAGTCGCCGAGGATGTCAGCGCGCGCATCGGCGGGCATCAGCCGCAGAAAGTTCACCTCTGCACCATTGCGAATCAGGTCAAAGTACAAACGTGTCTGCGCCTGATGCGAGACATTGCCGAACACATCAAAGTTGACCGCCAGCTGATAGTAAGTCCGTTCAAGCAGCGGATAGTCGAACAACCACATAGTTTGCGGCACTTCACCGATCAACCCTTTGCTGACGCTGGCACTGTCAAAGTGGCGGAAGATCGTCAGCAGCGCGTTATCGTTACCCGCCCACAGGGTCGACCAACTGGGTGGTGGCATTTCGGCATAAGCGCTCTGGCGCAGTTCTTCATACTCGTTACGCTTGTCGCGGTAGTTGTGCCACAACGAAATGACACTGCCAACGTCATCGATTTGCCCCGGCATGGCCAGCAATGGCGTGGCCTTGCCGCGATAAGCTGCATCCGTCACATAACGGTCACGGGCAGGTTCCTGGAACACGGTCCAGAAATTATCGCGAATCACGTCGGTGGCAATTTGCCCGCGGCACACCGGCCCGCGAATGAAGGTGCGAACGAAATACTCCGCGTTGTCGAGCATGAACTGATAACGGGCCACCGCCGGGATCGCTTCAAAGGTCTCAAACGGGTTGGCGCGACCACGCGGGCCGTAACCCGGCAGTTTGGCCGCATGCCAGTCACCGCTGTAAAACAGCTGTTTGACCCGTGCCAGCTTGCTCGCCCCCATTGGATAAGTAATGTGGGTTTTGTGAACGATCACGCCTTGTACCGGCATCAACCGGTAATAAAAGGTGGTGCCCGGGTCGTCATTCGGGCGACGGGTGGCGATCAGATCAATGGGCTGCCCACTGGGCGTGCGCGAGCGTACCCACTGGAAATAATGCCCGGGCAGGCCATTGTCGAAATAGGCATGCGCGAGGAACAAATGCTCGTATAGCCAGCGGGCTACCAGCGCTTCAGTTGATCCGGGGCGATTAAGTAACTCTTCCCACTCCCCTATTTGCGTGGCTTCGATGGCTGTCGGCTTGATGGCGTTCTGATCGACCGGTGCGCCCTGAGCCAACCACGTCTGGACCGTCATGTACTGCTGATCGGTCAAGCCGGTTACGGCCAGCGGCATGCCTTCCTTGGGATGCTTTTGTGCGTAGTCATTGAATTCGCCCGGCGCCGGGCAACTGTTTTCACGGTTAAGCCCCAGCACGATTTCTTCAGGCAGCTTGGCATTGGGCGTCAGCGGCGTGCGGTGACCCAATTCGAGCATGCGCGCCATCAATGCGGCCTGCGCGCCCTGTGCGTCGAGCACGGAGTAAAAACCCTTGTTACGCCACTCCTGCGGGCCGCTGGCATCGTAAAAAATACGCGTCGGTGGTACGGCCGAGGTGCGATCACCCTGATAGACCGGCACTTTGCTCGCACCGCGGGTGGCGCCCTCCGCGCTCCCGAGATTGAGCTGGCACGCCGCATCGTTACACGCGTGGCAAGCCACGCATTTTTCAGTGAGGATCGGCTGGATATCCCGGGTATACGAGATAGCCGGACTTACCAGCGGGGTTTGGCCCAACGCTGTACTGCACACCACCAGCGTCACGGCGCCGGTGAGTAGGCGAAAAAACATGTGCCATTGTCCTGATATTAAAAATGTCGCGATTCTACCCGTCGAAGGCCCACATCAACATGAATGAAATTCATGTAAATTAGCGAACGATCAAATCCCACGCAGGTTTGTTATGATTTGCCATCTTTTGCATGGCTCTAACAGGTAGTCCTATGTCTGACCGCAGCGCTCGTCTCCAAGCACTTCAGCAAGCCCTCAAAGAGCGCATTCTGATTCTCGATGGCGGCATGGGCACTATGATCCAAAGCTACCGTCTAGAGGAACACGACTATCGTGGCACACGTTTTGCCGACTGGCCGAGCGACATCAAGGGCAACAATGACCTTTTGGTCATTACCCGCCCGGACGTCATTGGCTCCATTGAGAAAGCGTATCTGGATGCCGGTGCCGACATCCTCGAAACCAACACCTTCAACGCCACCCAAGTGTCTCAGGCCGACTACGGCATGCAGGCGCTCGCCTACGAGCTAAACGTAGAAGGCGCAAGGCTGGCGCGCAAGGTAGCTGACGCCAAGACCCTCGAAACCCCGGACAAGCCACGTTTTGTCGCCGGGGTACTCGGCCCGACCAGCCGTACCTGCTCGCTGTCGCCAGACGTCAACAACCCTGGCTATCGCAACGTGACCTTCGATGAACTGGTCGAGAACTACACAGAGGCCACCCAAGGACTGATCGAGGGCGGCGCCGACCTGATCCTGATCGAAACCATTTTCGACACCCTCAACGCCAAAGCTGCAATCTTCGCCGTACAAGGCGTGTTCGAAGAATTGGGTGTCGAGTTGCCGATCATGATTTCCGGCACCATCACTGACGCCTCGGGGCGCACCCTTTCCGGCCAGACCACCGAAGCGTTCTGGAACTCGGTCAGCCATGCCAAACCGATTTCGGTTGGCTTGAACTGCGCCTTGGGCGCCAGCGAGCTACGCCCTTACCTGGAAGAGCTGTCGAACAAAGCCGACACCTATGTTTCGGCTCACCCGAACGCGGGCCTGCCCAATGAGTTTGGCGAGTACGACGAACTGCCGTCCGAAACCGCCAAGGTGATTGAAGAGTTTGCCCAAAGCGGCTTCCTGAACATTGTCGGCGGTTGCTGCGGCACCACGCCGGGGCATATCCAGGCCATCGCCAACGCAGTGGCTGGCTACGCACCGCGTCAGATTCCGGACATCCCCAAAGCCTGTCGCCTCTCGGGCCTTGAACCGTTCACCATTGATCGCAGCTCATTGTTCGTGAACGTCGGCGAACGCACCAACATCACCGGTTCGGCACGCTTCGCCCGCCTGATCCGGGAAGACAACTACACCGAAGCCCTGGAAGTGGCGCTGCAACAAGTTGAGGCCGGTGCGCAGATCATCGACATCAACATGGACGAGGGCATGCTCGACTCCAAAAAGGCGATGGTCACCTTCCTCAACCTGATCGCTGGCGAACCGGACATCTCGCGCGTACCGATCATGATCGACTCCTCAAAGTGGGAGGTGATCGAGGCCGGTCTCAAGTGCATTCAGGGCAAGGGCATCGTCAACTCGATCAGCATGAAAGAAGGCGTCGAGCAGTTCATCCATCACGCCAAACTGTGTAAGCGCTATGGCGCGGCCGTGGTGGTAATGGCGTTCGATGAAGCCGGCCAGGCGGACACTGAAGCGCGCAAAAAAGAAATCTGCAAACGCTCCTACGACATTCTGGTCAACGAAGTCGGCTTCCCGCCGCAAGACATCATCTTCGACCCGAACATCTTTGCCGTCGCCACCGGCATTGAAGAGCACAACAACTACGCCGTGGACTTCATCAACGCCTGCGCCTATATCCGCGAGGAGCTGCCGTATGCCTTGACGTCGGGCGGCGTGTCCAACGTGTCGTTCTCGTTCCGTGGCAACAACCCGGTACGTGAAGCCATTCACTCGGTGTTCTTGCTGTACGCGATCCGTAACGGACTGACCATGGGCATCGTCAACGCCGGGCAACTGGAAATCTACGACCAGATCCCGACCGAGCTGCGCGATGCCGTCGAAGACGTGGTGCTCAACCGCACGCCGGACGCCACCGACAACCTGCTGGCGATTGCTGACAAGTACAAGGGCGATGGCAGCGTCAAAGAAGCAGAAACCGAAGAGTGGCGCAGCTGGGAGGTCAACAAACGCCTTGAGCATGCGCTGGTCAAAGGCATTACCACGCACATCGTGGAGGACACCGAAGAGTCACGCCTGTCGTTCAAACGCCCTATCGAGGTGATTGAAGGCCCGCTGATGTCGGGCATGAACATCGTCGGCGACCTGTTTGGCGCGGGCAAAATGTTCTTGCCACAAGTGGTGAAGTCCGCGCGCGTAATGAAACAGGCCGTGGCGCACTTGATCCCGTTCATCGAACTGGAAAAAGGCGATAAGCCAGAGGCCAAAGGCAAGATTCTGATGGCCACGGTGAAGGGCGACGTGCACGACATCGGCAAGAACATCGTCGGTGTGGTACTGGGTTGTAACGGCTATGACATCGTTGATCTGGGCGTGATGGTGCCCGCAGAAAAAATCCTGCAAGTGGCCAAAGAGCAGAAATGCGACATCATCGGCCTCTCGGGCCTGATTACCCCGTCACTGGACGAAATGGTTCACGTTGCACGTGAAATGCAGCGCCAAAACTTCCATTTGCCCCTGATGATCGGTGGTGCGACCACTTCCAAGGCGCACACTGCGGTCAAAATCGAACCCAAGTATCAGAACGATGCCGTGATCTACGTCACTGACGCTTCACGCGCCGTGGGTGTGGCCACACAATTGCTGTCCAAAGAACTCAAACCTGCCTTCGTGACTAAAACCCGCGAAGAATACGTCGAGGTGCGCGAGCGTACCGCTAACCGCAGCGCCCGTACCGAGCGCCTGAGCTATGCCGCCTCGATTGCCAAAAAACCTCAGTTCGACTGGGCCAGCTACCAACCAGTAAAACCGACGTTCACCGGCGCCAAGGTGCTGGACAACATCGACCTCAAGGTACTTGCCGAATACATCGACTGGACACCGTTCTTTATCTCCTGGGACCTGGCAGGCAAGTTCCCGCGCATCCTCACCGACGAAGTAGTCGGCGAAGCGGCTACCGCGCTGTATGCCGATGCGCAGGAAATGCTTAAAAAACTGATCGACGAGAAACTCATCAGCGCCCGCGCCGTGTTTGGTTTCTGGCCAGCCAATCAAGTCAACGATGACGACCTGGAGTTGTACGGTGACGACGGGCAACCGATAGCCACGCTTCATCACTTGCGCCAGCAAATCATCAAGACCGATGGCAAGCCCAACTTCTCGCTGGCTGACTTTGTCGCACCAAAAGACAGCGGCGTGACCGACTATGTAGGCGGCTTCATCACCACCGCCGGTATCGGTGCCGAAGAAGTGGCCAAGGCCTATCAGGACGCAGGCGACGACTACAACTCGATCATGGTCAAGGCCTTGGCCGACCGTCTGGCCGAGGCGTGTGCTGAATGGCTGCACCAACAAGTTCGAACGAACTACTGGGGTTACGCCAAAGACGAGCAACTGGCCAATGACCAATTGATCAAGGAGCAATACAGCGGCATCCGCCCTGCTCCCGGTTACCCGGCGTGCCCGGATCACACCGAAAAAGCCACGCTGTTCACGCTGCTGGACCCTGAAGCCGAGGAAATGCGTGCAGGCCAAAGCGGGGTATTTCTCACCGAGCACTACGCGATGTTCCCGGCCGCCGCGGTCAGCGGCTGGTACTTTGCTCACCCGCAAGCGCAGTACTTTGCGGTGGGTAAAATCGACAAGGATCAGGTCGATAGCTACACCGCCCGTAAAGGCCAAGACCTCAGCGTGACTGAACGCTGGTTGGCGCCTAACTTGGGCTATGACAACTGATTGTGTAGCAACCGCTACATTGTGCGCGCGCTGCTACCGCTCAACAGGTGACAGCGCGCACACGACTCAGTTATCTGCGACCTGCGAGCGCTCACGCTCTGTGAGCTGCGTGAGCAATTGCTTAAGTTCGGCAGCATTTTTCTTGCCTAAGGCATCGACGGCTTTACTGTAGGCGTCATCGATGGCGGTAAAACGCGCCTCCAATGCTTCAATCTCGCTCTGTTGACGTTGTTCCAACGCCAAAAAATCACCCGGGTATTGAGACGTTAAGAAGTCAACCCAGTACTCACGCCCCAATAATTGCTCCATAAACGCGGGTGTATCTTCAGCAGCAATGACCTCCAGGTAAGCGCGCTCGATTGCCTCCGGCGTGACTTTCGCTATGTTTCTGTACAGCATGTCTTTAGGTTGCCTCGGCAATCCAAGACGCTGGGCCAAACTGACGCGATAGACCAAGCGGATTTCTGCGGGATCGCTTCGCGGCCGCAACTTGATCACATCCTGAGCAATTTCCTCCAGCTTGCCCAAGCGAAAAAGGCTTCTGGACAAGTTCAATAACACCCGGCTTTTGGCTCCTGGCGCTATGTCTTTGAGTGCATTGAACTCATACACCTTCACTTCAAGGTCACTGAACAACAAGATGCGCCCGTCACCACACGTATAATGCGATCGCGCGCGGATGAACAAATCAGCGCATAACTCCCGGTTTTCGTACGCCGCCCGCAGAACATCCCAGACCCGCGCAGTAAGCTGCTCTTTTTCTTCTATAAAGTCCCTGGTGACTTTCAATTCAGACAACAAATGAAAGAGCCCTTCACTTCCCTCCCGACTATAAAGCTCTTCCCAGATCGCATGTTTGTCGGCGTCATCGGGCACATCCTTGAACCATCTATCTTTCTGCACTTGCCCGGACTCATTGTCGCCAGTTTCAAGATCTTCATCGCGTTCGGTTTCAGAGGAATCGTCTATATCGTCAAACTCACTCAGTTGGGACTCAATCTCTGTGCGCGTATAACCAAGGCCAATCCCGGTCTCTGCCTCATAATCGCGCAACACCTCAAGTGCATTGCGGTCCAGATAATTATCAGTGATGTCTGTGCCCGCCATTAAGCGGTTGTGATTTAACTCAAGAATCGAAATGGAAACATCCTCGATTTGGTTATTACTGAGGTCCAACGCACTGAGTTCAGGCAGATCCAGCACAGCCACAGGCCAGCGGACCAGTCGGTTACCGCTCACGTTCAAGGTGCGTAACTGGTTAAGGCCGGTTACATCGAGGCTGTCCAGAGTGTTCATACTCAAATCGAGCCACTCCAAATGCTGCAACGGCCGCAACTGGCGCTGCAACTCAGCGCTGTTCCTCAGCCTGTTGTGCGATACCTCCAGTCGTGTCAGGGCATCAAGAGAGTCAACGGCTTCAGGTAAACGACTCAGCGCATTGTTATTGAGTTGCAGGTCACGCAATCGGGGAAATGACCGCAGGAAATCATTGGCGCCGTCTTCCGTCAGCCTTACGCCGCTCAAATTCAATTGCGTTACATGCTCAAGTGACAAGGGCAGCGCTGGCAGATCGCCCAGACACAGGTCTGAAAAGTTAAGCGCATCAAGGTCTTCAGCTCCTGATGTAGCGACTGCGCCCAATGAGCGACGCCAGGCCAACACCAGCCTGTCCGCCGCTCGCCTGCGATCCATTGAACTGATCCAGCGGCCCTCGTCTCGGTAACTTTGTATGTCGATCCAGCGATTAAGTTGCTGGATTGTGGCGCTGTGCTGACGCTGCCACCCCTCGAGCCGTGCATCAATTTCCAATGCACTGTGGCCTTGGGTCAGCCATTGATCAACGCGATCAATGGCTTCTTGTAAGCCTAAACCTGGATCAATCCTTTGCAATCGGGCAGCCGGTGTCAGCAAAGCATCGCTCGGCGCCAGGTCTAAGGGCGCAGGCAGCAACAAGTCTGGTTGATCAGACACCTCGGCCGGAAAAAATTCCGGTATGCCGCCCGTCTTGCCTTCAATCAGTAAGCCTCTTGGGATCCATCCAGCACTGATGCTGCGAGTGCGTTTGGCGTAGTTCAACAGCGACGAACAACTGGCGGGAGTCAACGCACATCCATTCAGGCGGGTATTGGCCATAAGTGCGTCATGCCCGCTCAGTGCAGCTTCGGGCACGACCGTAATTGCGCTGCGTGATAGATCAAGCTCACGTAAATGTGCAAGCTCCAGCACACCCCTCGGCCACTCGGTGATACCCGTGTTAGCCAAGTCGAGCTCTTCCAGTTGCCTCATCGAACTGACATCCAGTGCCCCGACGCGATTACCCCTCAAATTGAGCTTTTGTAGTTGACTCAAACGATTCAAACGTTCTAAAGCCGAGGGCGTAAATCTCAAGTCGTTATAGGAGAGGTTAAGTTCCCTGAGCTGAGTGAAATTACCCATCTCGGGCAAATAATGCGTGATGTTGTTAGCGCTCAAGTTCAACTCGCGTACTTGCGTAAATGAACCTAAAAACCGGTTCAACGATTCACTCGACACACGCAAGCCATACATATTCAAATGCTGCACATGTTCAAACCCAGTGCGCGGAAGGTTTGGCAGGTCAATCAATGTACTTCCCGACAGATTTAGCGTCTGACCGGCAGGTTCGCTTCGCCAGGAAGAACCCGCGATCTCTTGATCCACCCCTAATCGCCGTAACAAACCCGTATGCCAGGCACTTTTGAGCTTACCGACAAGCTGCACGCGAAATGAATAAGTATCGGGGACCTCCGCGGCCTCTAACCAAGTGGATATACCCTCATTCAAAATGCGTTGTTCCTGTTTCAAGCCGGCGATTCGCACTAACAGATCTCGAGGCGCCTCGCCCTGAAGGCGCACCTGTGCCATCAGTTCTTCAGCAGAGCCAAAGTGTTGCGGCAGTAAATTGCGTAAACTCTTGTCGCAATAATTAGAAACCCACCGTTCCATATCGGCTAAGTGAGCCGAACTCTCACTCAAGTAGTCATAGGCTTTAATTACCGTTTGTGAATCCATGTGCGACCAATCAAGGCGCAGCCCCCGCCATAAACGCTCATGCCCGGAAAACATGGCATCTGGCAGCTCTCGTAACACGCAACCCTGCAAGTCCAGCCCTTGTAGATGTTCAAGCGCCAGAACACCCGTCGGCCATTCCATCACACTCATCGAGACCTTTAGCTCAATCAACCTGAGCAGGTTACTCACATCCAGCGTGCCCATTGGGCCAACGAGTGTGAGTCGCTCAAGCTGCGTCATTGCAGTGAGCCGATGCAGAAAGTTCGGCGAATACGGCTCTCCCGCAGTCACAAATGACAGCTCCTTGACCCCCGGCAGAGTATTAAGCCGCTCAACCACCTGCATCATGTCCCGCGGTTCAAGGTTCAGCTCAAAGCGCTCAACGCCGGGAAAGCGCGTTATCAGCGCGGCACCTGACTCGCCAAGTAGCATCGATGCTTCCATTCTTATTGATCTGACGTGGGAAAAATCTGCCTCCATTGGCGGTAGATCCTTGATATCCGCCAGATCAAGGTCCGCGTGTGGCTGTTCATTGTCCAACACCCCTTCACGCCAGCACCTCATCAGCCTGTCGCGGACCAACCCGCGGTTTCGCAAATCAAAGTCCCTGCCCGCTGCATTCACCCACGGTTCCAGCGCTGCACGCAAGGCCTGAAACTCCCGTTGCTGATTGGCCAAAAAATGAAAGACCTGCTGCTCAGTGTCGCCCTCTCTCAAGCGCCTGCTCACGTAGAGGATGGCTTGCTCGTCGGTGATATTTGGATAGACATCTCGTAACCTGGACACCAGTGACTCATCGAAAGCAAAGGTGCTTCCCCCGCCAGACAATGCATAGCCCAGCCGGCCATTTTCGCGGCGCAGGTACGGCCTGGACCTGGGCACTCGCATGTTTAAAGCACGCGCCATCTCAGTGCGATGCGACGTTGCGTATGCACCCAGTGCTTTGGCTTGCTGCGCAGCTTCACCCTTTGTGTTACCGGGCACATGCTCTGTGAGATAGGCCAATAATCGCTGACTGTCAGCAGACACCAAGTCGGGCACGAACAAACCGGCCAGCGCTCGGTTCAAGCGCCCCTGCTGCGCGTAACTGCGTGCCATATCGTCCAGGCGTCTGGGTACTCGTCCCGTGCGCAGGCTTGCCACTTCCCGTGCACTGGCCAACCCAAGGACTTCCTGAGCCTCTCGCTCAGACAACGGCGTAAATCTGCGCCGCAGCAGTGCCAGATCAGGGTCGCTGGATTTCACCTGAAAAATATCTACTTTGGGGTTCTCTGCGAACCAATCAAGCATATCCGCCAAGCGGGCCGGTACTGGTAAATCATCCACATGCATCTTGCGCAGAACTGCGTCGCTGATGTCACTCACATCGCCTATGTGCGTCAGCATCTGATCATCGAACATCCGGGTAACAGGCCCCAGCCGCCGCAAGAGTACTGGCCGCTCCCACTCCAGTGGTCGCTCATGAGCAAAACGCCATGCACCTTCATGGTTGTGCTCAAGCACAGGTTCATAGGCTTCACTGTCATTCGGATGCTTGACCCGCCAGGTGTTGGTTTTCGCGTCCAGGGTCTGCTCGTAAAAGTGCTGGTCTATTTGCACCCAGGTTTTACCATCGACCACGTACTGCCCCAAAACATTGGGCTGAACCTGCGGATCGAACGTAGCGTCGGCCTGATAGGGCACCATATCCGGCTTCCATAAACGGATTTCTCCCCCTGGCAGAACAATCGACTTCACCTTGGCAATCCATTCGGCCGGGATCTTGCTGATGCCATAACCCGCGCCCGCAATTCCCGCCCCCATAGCGACATTGATTGCTACCGACTCCAAATGTGACCAAGCACCGTCCATGTCGCCCACGCTGAATGATTCCAGTCCGTGATAGATCTCCATTGCGATTTGCAAAGCCATGACCGCCATCATGATTTCGCCCACGCCCGGAATAAAGAATGCGGCCACATTCACCACGTCCATCCCCAGCCCCAGGTAATAATCCAGTCGCTCCTGCAACAATTTGCTGTCTGCATCTGCCGTAGGTACCGCCAACACTCGCGCATTGGCTTTGAGTCGCTCGATATGAAGGTCGGTCAATACGTGAAACAACTCAGCGGGCGATGTCTGGATATACGTTTGGCTGATTCTCAGGCTTACGTCATCGGTGTTTATCCGCGCGTGAGCGTCATCAGGACCAGACCCCTTCAGATACAGCTGATTATTAAGTCGCTGAAGAAAAGCTTGCGCGTCGCCTTGATGCACCCACGTTGAAAACAGTTGCTGGTCGTGGGGCTTCAACAGGTCGTTTGCCAACTCATGTTCAAAGTCTTCCAGCGACTTGTATTCCTTAAGCGGGTGTAACGTAGCGCCAGGGAGATACACCAGCAGCGGTTCGGGATCCGGTTTTTTAAACACGGGCAGTTCAAACCCCAGCCCGGTTTGAGCTAACTCGGTGACGGGCAGCGTCGAGCGATACGGGCCGATTAGCAGAACATCGGCGAGAACAAAACCAAACAGGCTCAGTTGGCTAAACACCACTGGCTTGTTATAGAACCGAGGATGGGGCTGGCCATCGAGTATCGCGCTCAGCATTTGATGTGCATGCGCACTGATGTCGCGCTTCATCAAGGCCGTATGCATGCGTACCGTCAATAACTCCTTTTGCGCCTGCGCCATTTGGCGGCGCACCCGCGGCGCTTTGGTCGGCGCATCGAAGTGTGCGCTCAAATGCTCCTGATACTGGCGACCCAGATCCAGCGTTCGGCACACATTTGAGAAGGTCCAGGGCTGCATCTCCAGTGTTTCGCTATAACTAAAGCCGCTGGGCGATGTGGAGTTTTTAACCTCGTCTTCAACCTTGTCCACAAAATAACCCGACCCATGAACCAGGGGATCGGCAATGAGTGCATAGCTAAACCATGAACACGGTTTACGGGGAGCAACAGGTAAAGCCCCTGCCGGTGCCAATGCACTGAACTGCCCATTGACCCGCACAGAAAATGTCTCGTTACCTTCAAAGTTGAGTAAAGCTGCCTGTAACAGGCTCTGTACTTGTACGGGTTGATCACGCCGTAAATAAAATAAACAGTCTTTGTTGACATCCATCTCTCGCCCGGTGCCCCGCTGACTCAGCAATGCGGCCTTCAGGCGCGGCTCGGCAAATGCGCTAATGCCTTCGAGACCTTTGAGTGTTCTTGCCAACGCTACATTGGCCGCACGGCTGCGTGCCATGCTGCGGTTCAACGCCTCGCGTAACCATAGAGGGGCATTGTCATAAGTGGCCTGATCTTGCGTTTGATGCTCGGGGCAGCCCCCGGCGCGCAAGCGCTTTATGTCATCGGGAAGGCTGTGCTTGATCCACGCAGGCATTTTATCCCTGATAAATTCTGCGTGAGGGCCTAGCCCTGGGGGCATGGTGGAAGCTGGCATTGAGTCTCTCCTGATAACTCAGTGGGGAGCACCAGTAAAACGAAAGAAGCAATGCTTAATGCGGTACATATTTAGAGGCTGCGCACCGACCGTCTTCTAAAGCACCGGGGCAATGGCCTTTGACTATCCTCAAACCAGTGCATATTCAATGGACAGGTGAGGATGGTATGGACGATCCCGACAACAATCCGCCCACTTTTTGGCAGGTTCTGCACAGTGTGATGGCCGCCGCTTTCGGGGTGCAAAGCGCGAAAAACAGAACGCGAGACTTTACCCACGGCAAACCCAGCCAGTTTTTGATTCTGGGTTTGCTGTTTACCGGGGTATTTGCGCTGACGTTGTACGCCATTGTCAGGTTGGTCCTGCACCTGTCGGGCGTTTAAGGGGCTTGAAGCACCGATTTAAGGCTAAAGGGATACACATAGCTGTCAGGTTTTCCCTGGGCTGAAAACCGCTTGAAGGGCAACTGATAATGCTGCTCGCGTGTGATGCTCAGCAAGTGCCTGGCTTGATCGACATCAATCAGTTGCAACAAGGGTACTAGGCGATCTCGCCCGCCAAAACGGGTGAAGTCGATACCCTTGGCATCATCGTTGAGCAGGACCATCGCCCAACCTCCCAAGGTGAAGTGCCCGGCCACCAGCGCACTCAATCGCCCGTCGATTCGTGCTTGCAATGCAGGGATGGAGCTGTTGACCGCGCTGAACAACATGTCGCGGCCAGCAACGCGACCTGCTTCTTGTGCGGCGTGCATGGCCCCAAACGCCATTTCGTCATTGGCCGACCACACCAACGCAGTGTCGGGGTAGCGTTTAAACAGTTGCTTTGCCTGTTCGTAAGCGCGCTGCTGACTCCACTCGCCGTAAACCATTTGGCGCAAGCGCACCTGAGGGTGCTCGCGTAGCGCGCGCAGCATGCCTTTTTCCCGCCAGCGCGATGCCGGGGTATTTTTTACGCCCGAAAAGGCCACGAGATCCAACGTCTTGGTCGGTCCCAACGCCGCATGCTGACGCACCAACTCATTGAGCATCAGGTAGCCGCCCTCCTCGTCGTTGGTCACCATGCTGCCCACCCAGCCTGAATAGTTACCCGCATCTGTGCCGACCATTTGTATCTGTTCACGGGTCAGCCCGTTATGAACCATGAACAGCTTTACGCCGCTGCCTTGTGAGAGACGCAGGATTTGCGGGGCAATGTATTGCTCGTTGACGAAGATCAAGTAATCGGGGCGGCGCGCTCCTTGCAGCGCTGCTCGCGCCTGAGCGATTGATTTATCAGGCGAGCGCCCGGCGTATTGCACCTCCAGGTGCATGCCTAAATCCTGGGCCGCCGCCTGCATGAACTGCGAATAGCTCACCCAAAAAGTTTCATCAGCGTTGCCGGGATTAAGAAACAATACCGTCGCGCTGTGAGCCACCATCGAAAATGGCAGGCACAGCACGACTACGCATTGGCGCAAAAACTTGAGCATTGTCACCTGTCCCTGAACATTGACCCGTCTGGTAGCTGGCACAATACCACTAGACAGCTGGCCCGCTGTCGCTTGCCCGGTAATCAATCGCTCTGGAATGGAGCAGGTGTTGCCCCTTCACGTTCAGGTCACTGGCGGCTGACCCAAAAAACAGCCGCCGCCACGACCAAAACAATCATAAAAAAAATGGCCCACGCATCGACCTTGCTGTCGCTTTTACGCACTTTGACTGGAGTACTCATCGCATCGCCTTTTTTCGGTTTTATGGGTGAATGCTTGAAGACTTTAATCAGTTAAGTTGAGCAATGCCCACAACACAAGTAAGTGATTGAGAATCAGCCTCTTATAGTCGTTTTGGTTCTTTACATATGCTTAAACATCACTTTTGCGCATAACTGCAAACTGGTATCGTGCCTCGCTCCGTGGGGAGTGCGCGGCCGTGCGCGCAGATAAGCTGTTAGCAGCCTGAGAACAGGACCTATATGTACGTATATGACGAGTACGATCAGCGGATCATCGAGGACCGCGTAAAGCAGTTCCGGGATCAGACCCGACGCTATCTGGCAGGTGAGCTGAGCGAAGAAGAGTTCCGCCCCCTGCGCCTGCAAAATGGCCTTTATGTTCAACGCTTTGCCCCGATGCTGCGGGTTGCCGTGCCTTATGGCCAACTCACCTCGCGTCAAGCGCGGATGATGGCCAAGATCGCCCGCGACTACGACAAGGGCTATGCCCACATCAGTACCCGCCAGAACGTGCAGTTCAACTGGCCGGCGCTCGAAGACGTGCCGGACATTCTGCAAGAGCTGGCCACTGTGCAAATGCACGCCATTCAGACCAGCGGCAACTGCTTGCGTAACGTCACCACTGACCAGTTCGCCGGTGTTGCCGCCGATGAATTGATCGACTCACGCCCCTGGTGTGAGATCGTCCGTCAATGGACGACCTTCCACCCCGAATTCGCTTACTTGCCGCGCAAATTCAAAATCGCAATCAACGGTTCTGCTTCAGACCGTGCGGCCATTGAAGTGCACGACATCGGTCTTGAACCGGTGTTCAACGAAGCCGGCGAGCTGGGCTTTCGTGTACTGGTTGGCGGCGGCTTGGGCCGTACGCCGGTGATTGGTTCGTTTATTAACGAATTTTTGCCGTGGCAACACCTGCTCAGCTACCTGGAATCCATCCTGCGGGTGTACAACCGCTATGGCCGTCGGGACAACAAGTACAAGGCGCGGATCAAGATTCTGGTCAAGGCCCTGACGCCTGAAGTGTTCGCAGAGCGGGTTGAAGCCGAAATGGTTCACCTGCGCGGCGGGTCCACCACCCTGACCGAGGCCGAAGTGCAGCGAATTGCCAAGCACTTTGTCGACCCCGACTACAAGGACTTGCCTGATTTCGGCGCCGAACTGGCAGCGCTCGACGCCCAGCACCCAGGCTTTGCTCGCTGGCGCATCCGCAACACCCTGGCCCACAAAAAGCCGGGCTATGTCGCTGTTACCCTGTCGCTCAAACCGACGGGCGTTGCTCCAGGCGATGTGACAGACAAGCAGTGGGACGGCATTGCCGACATGGCCGATCGCTACAGCTTTGGCCAACTGCGGACCTCTCACGAGCAGAACATCATTCTGGCCGACGTTGAAGAAAGCCAGTTGTTCACCATGTGGGGTGAACTGCGTGAGCAAGGTTTTGCCACGCCAAACATTGGCTTGCTGACCGACATGATCTGCTGCCCGGGCGGGGATTTTTGCTCGCTGGCCAACGCCAAGTCGATCCCGATTGCCGAATCGATCCAGCGCCGCTTTGACGACCTGGATTACCTGTTCGACATTGGTGAGCTTGACCTGAACATTTCCGGTTGCATGAATGCCTGTGGCCACCACCACGTTGGGCACATCGGCATTCTGGGCGTGGATAAAAAAGGCGCCGAGTTCTATCAGGTGTCGCTGGGTGGCAGCGCCAGCCGTGACGCGAGCCTGGGCAAGATCCTGGGTCCTTCGTTCGCTCAGGACGACATGCCGGATGTGATTGAAAAACTGATCGACGTTTACGTTGAAAAACGCAACGAAGACGAGCGCTTTATCGACACCTATCAACGTATTGGCATCGATCCCTTCAAGGAGCGCGTCTATGCAACGAATCATTAAAAACAACGAAGTGATCGATGAAACTTGGCATTTACTGCCAAAAGACACGAACTTCGACGATATCTCTAACTGTGATGACCTGATCGTTCCACTGGCGTTGTGGCGCGAGCACGGCCCGGCGCTCAAGGCCCGCGATGGCGGCCTGGGCGTGTGGCTGGACAGTGACGAAGAGGCCGAAGAACTTGGCAGTGACGTCGCGAACTTTCAGGTCATCGCCCTGAACTTCCCGGCCTTTACTGACGGGCGTAGTTACTCCAACGCCCGTCTGCTGCGAGATCGCTACCACTACACAGGTGAACTGCGCGCCATTGGTGATGTATTGCGCGATCAGTTGTTCTACCTGCACCGCTGCGGGTTTGATGCCTTTGCTATTCGGGCCGACAAAGACCCGTACGAAGCGCTTGAAGGTTTGAAAGATTTCAGCGTGACGTATCAAGCATCGACCGACGAGCCGCAACCGCTTTTCCGTCGCCGCTGAGCCCTGTGATGGCCCTGACTGATTCAACCAATGAGTCAGGGCTGCAACACCAGGGCTTGTACGAAATGTTATCAACGCACATAACCGGGCATTGATGCATTGGGTACTGAGCCTAGCCACCACTGGACGTTGAAGGCAGGGCCGGGAACATAAGCTGCGGATACCGCTCAATCTCCTGGCGGGTCAGGCGCGTGACCAACGCCAGTCTGGACTGGTCGTGTACGCCCGCAATCAACTGCGCTTGCGACGCATACTCGTCACTCGACACGCTCTCACGCCCTGTGAAGAGCGTATCCATGTGTTCCTGATGGGGTGTGTCTGAAGCCTTAAAGATATCCGGGTATTTTTTCTCCAAAAAAACCTTCCAAAAATCCCTGGCAATAATATTCGCCGTGAGCGCTTCAGGTGTTTCCTGAGCCATTACATACGCTCGCGCAATCTCTAGCTGCTCTGGCGTCACGTTGGCAGCATTCACAAAGCGCATACTCTTGGGCCTGCTGGGTAAGTTCAGCGTCTCTGCCAAATGAATGTGGTAGTACATCTGCACTTCCAACGGATCGATTTGCGCCAAACGGTTTTCCAGCCACACAGGGCTAAGCCTTTCTGCCAGCGCAAGCGCTTGCGGCGAGCCGAGTCGGTACGCAACCCCCTGGCGTTCTTGTGGCGTCATTTGAGTCACCGGCTTGGCTGAAAAGTCAGGGCTTATCGCATCGCTCAGTTGTTGCAGTTGCTCTACAGCCTCCAAGGACTGGGCGCGTACCTGTGCCATAAGCAGCGCAATAACGGATTCAACATGCTGGTTGAGCAAGTCGATCCTGAATAACCCCCGGGCCAGTTTCAGCAGTTGCTCCTCGGTCTGTGGCCGGTGCTCAGCCATGTAGATTTGTTGTTGCAGCTCAAGATCGGCAAACACCATTGCAATGCCGTCTGAACACGTGCGCGGGTGGGTGCTGACCTCAAACACTCGACCGCGCAAACCGCTGTTTTCATGCATGGCGCTCAGCAGCGTCCAGACGCGCAGGCGTAAATCTTCACGCGCCTGGACAAATTGCGATGACTCACTCAAGTCTTCCAGTACCCGAAAAAAATCCGATGAATACTCGGCCCCGTTCAAGTCCTCCCAGACGACGCGCTGCGCAGCGTTTGGCGCAACCGCCCAATGCTCAATGCCGCGTCGAGGAATGACATGATGACGCGGGATCGAAATCCCAAAACTAATGCCCTGCTCGCGTTGGTAAAGATAGAGACGGCGTAACGAATCATTGCTCAACGGGTTGTCGTGCAAAAACGTCACACGGTTAATGGCACTGCGTTGGGCGGTTAGCACGTGCGCCGGAACATGAGTGATCGCGTTGTCACGCAAGTCCACTGTTTTAAGCTGCTCAAGCAGCTCAATACCCTCGGGCCACTGCGTAAGGCCCGTATAGCGCACATACAAATACTCAAGCGCTCTCATTTGGCTGACCCGCAACCTGCTACCTAACGGATTGCCCGTGAGGTTGAGTGACTTGAGCTTGGTCAGTGCTGCCAGCTTACTGGCGGCCTGAGGGGTTAATACAAGCTGATTCCCTCTGAGATCCAGATCCAGCAACTCGCTCATTGCGCCAATCGATCCGGGCAGCTCCACCAGTTTGTTTTGCTTGAGCGACAGAACCCGCAACTGGTGGAACTTATCAAGAAAGTGGGGAGGAAACGCCCCGCCCGGTGATTGGCTCAAACTCAACACATTGATATGCGCATAGTCAGCCGACAACGCGGGCAGACAGTCGACGGGCCAGGCATTCAGGTCCAGTTCATAACCGGTATGCCCGCCTATGTGGGCGCTGGGCGTTTGCCGCCGCCAGGCACGTATCAACGCTTGGCTGATGGACCTTTTTACCTGTGCCGACACCTTAAACCGCGGGGCATTGAGCGGCTGACTCCAGACCGTGGAGGTTTCCCACACATGAAGATCATGACGCAGCGTTTCAAGTTCAGCCTTAAGCGCACTTAATGCACGGGCAATCTGCTCAACCGGCAGTCTTAAGCGATGCAGAAACTGCCCGGCCTGCTCATCACTCATTAGGGGGTATAACTCCACAACCTGATGTTTGAGCAACACAGGCTGAACATCAGGCAAAATGCGCCCGGAACGGCCGCCAAGGGTATAACCCACCCGGCCGTCAGCTAAACGCATCGGTGATTTAAACCAGGGTTTAAGGCTATGCATGCCCAATACCTGTGCGCTTCGGTGACGTTCTTCAGCCGCCACACGCGCAACTTTTGCTTTGAGTGAGGCATGCGGCTCGTGGATTGTAAGCCCCATCGCTGAACGCTCATTGGCTGACAGCAGCGTCAGAACGCAATTGAACAGTGACGGGGAGCTGTAGATATTGCCCGAAGATGTTCCGAAGTATTCGTAACCCTGCGCACTCTTGAACAGTTCACGCACACGGCGCGCCGTTGCACTGCCTGCACTGTCGAGTTCAAGTCCATTGGCCTTGTCGCGAATGACCAAGCGCAAGTCTGCGGGCCAGCCGGGCAGCCAAGGCAAGGCTTTCCACCCAAGCGCCAGGCTGTCTTCAGTGCTCAAGGCATCGTAAAACAAGCCCTCCAAGGCGCGGTTCAAACGCAGGTTTTGCACGAAATGACGGGCCTCCTCCAGCACCGTCATGGGCAAGCGCTCTTCGCGCTCAAGCAGGCTGACTTGTTCGGCAGTCAAGTGCTCCAGCAACTCCGTGATCACCGCTGCCGACAAACCTGGAAATTGCCGTTTAACGATGCTCCCGGCAGTGCCAAGCGTTTCACCTTGAAGGTAGAGAGATGAAAACACCTCGTTTTTTTGTGCTTGCGTAAAATCTCCCAGGTGTTGAGCCAGCCCTCGAACTTGCAGTTCAAGTGATGACAGCTTTTGACCTAGCAAGCCTTCTATCTGACCCGCCGACAGGCATTCCAGCGTCACCCTCAACAAGTCCCCCTTGGCCACCTGCGATTCAGACACTTGCAGCCGTGGCAGCCTGGAGACCAGATCTTTCCCGTATTCTTTAAACGCCTGGCCATCGTCGCTGACCACGCGCAATACCCGGTCGGCTGGCCAGCCAGGGAGCTGAGGCAATACGTTCAACTGTATGTCCGCATCAGACATGTGCCCGGTCTGGGCACGCTGCATTCGGGCAATGAACGCCTCAATTCTTTCGATCAGTGCCATACGTTTAAGACCATCGGCCAATAAGGCCGGCGTACTCAGGTTATCTATCAGTAACCTGCACAGCACAGCGTCCGAGGTGTTGGTCGCAGCCAAAAGATGATCGGCGGCATGGGCGGATAAAGCCTGCGCGTCTGGGCCAAGGCGGCGAAATAATTGCAGACGAGTCCACTCAAGGGGACGGTCCAGTTCATGGGTCCAGGCACCCATGCCGTTATGTTGCAACTTGGGCCGGTACGCCGTCGGGTCGGTGGGATGGCGCACGGAAAATACCTGCGTTGAAGCCTCTGTGTGCAGGCTATACACCTTGTCATCCAGCTTGATATATGACTGGCCATTACGTGTATAAATGCCCTGCGCGTCCGGCTTGATTCCAGCAAGACCAACACCTTCTACCGCATAAGGCGCCATCTGCGGCTTCCATAGTTTACGTGCGCCGTTTTCAAGTCTGACTGGGACCAGCGCATCCACCCCCGCTGGCGCCTTCAAGGTTTTGCTGGCCGCTGCGGGACCTGCGAGCAACGCCACATTCTGTGCGATATCAAATAAGTAATTAATGGCGGCCACTTTGTCATCGGCCCTCCACGCCTTGATACCCGCGTAGACCTCTTCACCCAGCTGGATAACACTCGCCGCCAATAACACTTCCCCCAACACCGGGACAAAACCCAATGCCAGCCCCAACACACTGATGCCCAGGTTTAAATACGTGGCCTGACGCTCCAGGCGCTCGCGGGTGTCTTGATCTTCCGTGGGCACAATCAATAATCGCGCATCATCTTTGATCCGCTTTAATTGCTGTAGCCACATCACTTCGAAAGGGTCATCGGTTCTGGGGGTGGCGCGTGACTCTGTGAACAACGCAGGTTCATAAATAATCGGCGGGCGCCGCAAGAGCAGTGAGTCCCACGACGCATGTTTATGATGCGTCCGGCGTACAAACTCTGCGCGCTGACTCAGTGGTACGCGTTGTGCAAAATAGTCGGCAAACTCGGGGCGCTTCAACCATTCACGTAAATGCACCTGAAACTCACTGAACGTCTCAAACTCATAGAATGTTTTATCAGGGCATTGGGGAAGATAGACCAAGCAGGGTTGCGTCTGCGACGCGGGCTTTCGCTGCGGCCATAGCACCATGATCCCTGTGACTTCCACTTCCATTAATTCGAATACGCCATAGGCTGGGTTGCCCATGGAAAACACCGATGAAGGGCCCAATAACAGATGAAAACCAAAACTATACGACTCAACACTGATGTCGTTTTTCATGTAGGCCATGTGCAAGGCGCATGAAAACTCATGGCGTAAATTGGCACTGAAGACGCTCTTTATTTTATAGGCCTGTGCCCGAGGGTCCGTGGCGGGCCATGCGTCTTCGACCGGTGTAAAAACACGGTCCAGATGCAACTGATATTGCACGCCCGCATTCAAGTCCCGGCACACGCGCGCAAACTGTTCAGGCGCCAGTTCGCTGTGCAAGGTGGGCTGATTATTATTCACCGAATAGATGCACGTTCCCGGATCGAAACCCTCGGCCTGCGTTTCTGAAGGCTCAAAGTTCTGCATGGCTGCCTGCACCAAGCTCTGATACGTCGAGGTCGCGCCCACGTTGATTTCAAGCGACTCAGGCACCCACGACGTGGGGAATAACAGGCGAATAAAGGAGTCAACAACGTTAATGTTTTGCCGCGCAATAAACCCCAACACATTACTCGCCAGATGGACGTGTTTGAGTCCATAGCGCTTGACGTCAACGCTATGCCAACCCTGAGCTGTTAATGCGGTTTTTAGACGCGTTTCTACAAATTGCACCATTGGCGTTACTGTGGCCAGGATACGAGAGACTTCTTTATAGGAGTCGTGTCGTCGCTGCATACTTTCACGCAGTGAATCACGCACATACCCCGGTGCGTTAACAAACCAGGGAGGCAGTAGAGTGGGTATCAACGTTTGATGCTTATTGTCGGCGCGCGTAGTGGCCAGAGTTCTTGACTGATCAGCGACCAACTTTATAGCGGCGCTAGGTGTTATTTCATTCCCGTTAGCCATGACAAAAGCCTGTTTCACATTAGAAACGTCAGCTTAAATACTGGCCTTGCGGCACAGGCGTTACCTATTTAATACCTCGCAGGGGTGATCACGAATAAACCTTAAAGCGTGCGCGACTTATCACCCACTCATGCCAGCGCTCTTTGCCACGCTCTGTCCAAAATGTATCTACGCTCGGTGATGCGGCGTTGAAAACATTGTGGACAGACTGCCGGATGAACCCATCGCGACAGGACCGCAGGCTTACCAGAAACGCTGTTGCGACACACGCTTCCAGACCGAGTCGACCAAGTGTTCCGCCGAGGTGCTGGCTGCCAGCCCAACACGCTCCTGCAAACTTTTACGCTGGGCGTAATGCAGGTGGTAGAGCTGCGCAGTCTGTGCACGCTCGCACAAATACTCATCGCTGGTTTTCAACTCATCCACCAGTTGTTTTTCAACCGCCGCTACGCCTAACCAGACTTCACCTGTGGCCACTTCATCAATCGCCAACTGCGGGCGGTATTGAGACACAAAGTTTTTGAATAACTGGTGGGTGATATCCAAGTCCTGTTGGAATTTTTCCCGACCCTTTTCAGTGTTTTCGCCAAACACTGTGAGTGTTCTCTTGTATTCGCCGGCCGTGAGCACTTCGTAATCAATGTCATGTTTTTTCAACAGACGATTGACGTTGGGCAGTTGAGCGACCACACCGATCGAACCCAGGATGGCAAAAGGTGCGCTGATAATTTTGGCGCCAATGCACGCCATCATATAGCCGCCACTGGCCGCCACTTTGTCGATACACACCGTGAGAGGGATACCCGCTTGACGAATACGGGCCAGTTGCGAAGACGCCAACCCATAGCTGTGCACCATGCCGCCGCCGCTTTCCAGGCGCAGCACAACTTCGTCGGCCGGGGTGGCCAGGGTCAGCAATGCCGTAATTTCGTGACGCAGGCTTTCAGTGGCAGAAGCTTTGATATCACCGTCGAAATCCAGCACAAAGACACGAGGCTTGTCGTCGGGTTGTTTTTTAAGTTTTTTATCGGCTTTACCTGTCTGCTTGCGTAACGACTTGAGCTGGCCTTTGGACAACAGCGACTGTTCCAGGCGCTCACGCAGGCCTTTGTAGAAGTCATTCATCTTGATGACCTGCAATTGCCCTGTCGAACGACGGCCTTTGCCCCGCAACGCGGCGAGTGCAACCAGGACCACGATGATAGCGACCACCAGGGTCACGGTTTTAGCCAAAAAACTGGCGTACTCGGCTAGAAATTCCACAGACTCTCCTTTAAACGTTACACCCCGTGAATCGCGGGGTGCGTGATGACGCTCAGCATACCGGCGCCAACCTGAGGCTGCCAGCCGCGAAACACCTTGTAGGCAGGCGCATCGGGCAATTCAAACGAGCGTATGTTTTTTCATTGACAGCTTCCCGGCTTACTCCTAACCTCGCCAGACTTTCAACGTACCGGGGCATAGCGGACGTGGGCAGCATCTACTTGATAAGACATGGCCAAGCCTCCTTCGGCGCAGACGACTACGACGTGCTGTCGCCGCTGGGCGAGCGACAGGCACAAATAGTCGGCCAGCACCTGGTTGACCTGGGCGTGTGCTTTGACCGCTGTGTATCCGGAGATCTGACGCGCCAGCAAGACACGGCCCGCCATGCGCTGGAGCAGTTCAGCGCCGCCGGGTTAGCCAGGCCCACACTGGAAGTTGACGCAGCCTTCAATGAATTCGATGCATTCGGCGTGCTTAAAGCCTTGCTTCCCGGCTTGTTGCCGGATGAACCCCACGCCGTGGCCGCGATGACCGACGCCGCCCATGACCCGGTCGAATTCCAGCGCATTTTCGATCTGATTGTTGCGCGTTGGCTCAGCGGCACTTGGGACACCCCCGAGCTGGAAAGCTGGCTGGCCTTTGTCGAGCGTGTGCAGGGCGGCCTCAATCGACTGCTCGATCACGCCCATGACACGCAGCACACTATCGCTGTGTTCACCTCCGGCGGCACCATCACCGCCCTGCTTCACCTGTTGACCCGCATTCCCGCCAACGACGCGTTCAAGCTGACCTGGCAAATAGCAAACACCTCGCTCAGTCGCCTCAAGTTTCAAGGCCGCGAGGTGACACTGGCTTCCTTCAACAGTCATGTGCATTTGCAACTGTTGAAGACGCCGTCACTCATCACCTATCGTTGAGCGTCGGCAACCGCGACCCTCGGGTCGCCGTAACCCACCATAAAAGGATCGAACCATGACTTCTGTAGCTGATGCCGTGCAAGCAATGAAAGCCAAATTCAACCCAGCCGCTGCTGCTGGCCTGGACCTGGTGTTTGGCTTTCGCATTGATGACACCAAGAACTTCTCGCTGATCGTTAAAGACAGCACCTGCGAACTGCAAGAAGGCGAAAACCCGGACGCTCAAGTGACTCTGGTGATGGACGGCGAAACCCTGGAAGGCATCGTCAGCGGCGAAACAGACGGCATGCAGGCCTTTATGGGCGGCAAGCTGCGCGCTGAAGGCGACATGATGCTGGCCATGAAACTGAGCGAACTCTTCCCGAGCTAAGCCCAGCGCACCACGAAAAACCGGAGCCCACGCAGCTTCGGTTTTTTTTGCGCTGCGTTTTGTGCAACTGCCATCAGAGACACTGATTACCCCTTAACACCCACGCCTATTAAGGCCGGCATCGACTTGTCGCGAACGGGGTGGCCCATTAGATTAGCGAATGTTGTCTGGCCTTAAAAATAAGCAGAAGAGATAGATATGGCGCTCACCGACTCGTCCACCCGTATCCGCCCTGGCGAAGAACTCGACGTCAGCCAGGTTGATCCGTATCTCAAGGCCCATATTGCAGGGCTCTCTGGCCTGCCGACCATCAGCCAGTTTCCGGGCGGGGCTTCGAATCTGACGTACCTGATCGAGTATCCGGGTGTCGAACTGGTGCTGCGGCGTCCGCCCTTTGGCCACAAAGCCAAATCCGCTCACGACATGGGCCGTGAGTTTCGCCTGCTCAATCATCTCAAGGACGCCTTCCCCTACTGCCCCAAAGCCTACGCCCACTGCACCGATGAGACGCTGATCGGCAGTGAGTTCTATGTGATGGAGCGGGTCAAGGGCATCATTCTGCGTTCCGACCTGCCCCCTGAACTGAACCTCTCCCCTGCGCACACCGGCCAACTGTGCCACCGTTTTATCGACACACTGGTCGAGTTGCACAGTGTCGACTACACGGCCTGTGGGCTGGCCGATCTGGGCAAGCCAGAAGGTTATGTATATCGCCAGATCAGCGGTTGGTGTGATCGTTACGAAAAGGCCCTGACCCCGGATGCCCCGCAGTGGGAAGCGGTCAAGGCGTGGCTCAAGGAAAAGATGCCTGCCGATCATCCGACGCCTGCCATCGTTCACAACGACTACCGCTTTGACAACGTGATCCTCGACCCGCATAACCCGATGCAGATCGTGGGCGTGCTGGATTGGGAACTCACCACACTGGGTGACCCGCTGATGGACCTGGGCAACAGCCTCGCCTATTGGATAGAAGCCGATGATCCACCCGTCGTGCAACACATGCGACGCCAACCGAGCAATGCTCCCGGCATGTTGACCCGCCGTGAATTCGTTGATTACTACGCACAACGTTCCGGCATTCAGATCGACAACTACGATTTCTATTACATCTACGGTTTGTTCCGCCTGGCAGGCATCGTTCAACAGATCTACTACCGCTACTACCACGGCCAGACTCAAGACAAACGTTTCGCCCCGTTTGTACAGATGAATGCACTGCTGGAGCAGATGAGCCTTAAGGTCATCCGCCAGTCCAGCCTTTAAACCTGCGCTCACTAGGGAATCAGCATGTCCAAAACTCAACTGTTCGACCTTGATGGCAAAATTGCCTTTGTTTCAGGCGCCAGCCGTGGCATCGGCGAAGCCATCGCCAAGCTGCTGGCCCAACAAGGCGCCCATGTGATCGTTTCCAGTCGCAAGCTTGAGGGCTGCCAACGGGTCGCGGATGCAATCATCGCGCAAGGTGGTAACGCCACCGCGATTGCTTGCCATATCGGCGACATGGAACAGATCCACCACACCTTCGCGCGCATTCGTGCCGAGTTCGGGCGCCTCGATATTCTGGTCAACAACGCGGCCACCAACCCGCAGTTCTGCAACGTGCTGGACACCGACCTCGGCGCGTTCCAAAAAACCGTCGACGTGAACATTCGCGGCTACTTCTTCATGTCGGTTGAAGGCGGCAAGTTGATGCGTGAACACGGGGGCGGCAGCATCATCAACGTTGCCTCTATCAATGGCGTCTCGCCGGGAGCGTTCCAGGGCGTTTACTCAATGACCAAGGCGGCGGTGATCAACATGACCAAAGTGTTTGCCAAGGAGTGCGCCTCGTTTGGCATTCGCTGCAACGCCTTGCTACCGGGCCTGACCGACACTCAATTCGCCTCGGCGCTGGTCAAAAACGAAGCCATCCTCAAGGGCGTGTTGCAACAGGTGCCACTCAAACGTGTCGCCGAGCCGGATGAAATGGCCGGCGCGGTGCTGTATCTGGCCAGCGCTGCTTCCACCTACACCACCGGCATTTCATTGAATGTGGATGGCGGGTTTTTATCCTGAGACCAAATCAATAATTTAGTTCTACTTATTGCAAATTCGAAATATTTATTCCATTAATGGCCTTCCCTGAACATAAGAATTCAAAGGAAGTGGCTATGCGTTCACTTGGAATAGGCTTGATCGGCACCGGATTTATGGGACGCGCGCATGCGCTGGCGTTTCGCAACGTCAGTGCAGCCTTCGAGTTGCCGGTGAAACTGCACCTGGCGGCGCTGGCGGATGCCGACGCTGAACGGGCCCGACACTGTGCTGGCGCATGGGGCTTTGCTCAGGCCCACAGCGACTGGCAGCAATTGATCGCCAACCCCGACGTGGACCTGGTGGCCATCACCACCCCCAACCACTTGCACTTCCCGATGGCGATGGCAGCGATTGCGGCAGGCAAAGCCGTGTACTGCGAAAAGCCCTTGGCCGTGAGCCTGCAACAGGCCGATGAAATGCGCCAGGCAGCCAAGGCCGCCGGTGTCGTAACACGCGTGGGTTATAACTATCAGCACAACCCGATGCTGGTGCTGGCCCGCGACATGATTGCGCGTGGCGATCTGGGTCGCATCGTCAGCTTTGAGGGTGAATTCAGTGAAGACTTCATGGCCGATCCGGCCGCGCCCTGGTCATGGCGCTGCGAGCCGGGGCATGCTGGCGGGGCACTGGCCGATTTGGGCAGCCACCTGTTGGCCCTGGCGCGCTATCTGCTGGGCGACATTGAAGCGGTGTGCGCCGACAGCCTGACCGTGCACCCGCAGCGTCCCGCACACACGGGCAGTCATGAGCAAAAAAGCATCCGCGTAGACGACCAGACCCATGCCTTGCTGCGCTTCAGTCAGGGCGCTCGCGGCACCTTGAGCAGCAGTTGGCTCAAACACGGCTACAAAAATCACCTCAGTTTTGAAATCAGTGGCACGCGCGGCACGCTCAAATTCGATCAGGAGCGCTTGAACGAACTTCAACTGTGCTTAGAGGGACAATCGGGCTTCGAACGTTTGCTGTCAGGGCCAACACTGCCGGGATACGCGGCTTTCAGTCCGGCGGCAGGCCACCAATTGGGCTACAACGAGTTAAAAACCCTGGAAGTGCACGCGGTGATTCAAGCCTGCGCCGGGCTGCCCGCGCCCGGCCCCGACTTCGAAGAAGCCTGGCACGTTGAACGCCTGGCCGATGCCATTCGCGTGGCGGCGCTGGAGCAGCGCTGGGTCCCGCTCTGATAACTCGCCAAATGATCGCAAAACCGATGACCGTAGTGTCTTTCAGGCACTCCGTTGAATGGTTTTACGGCCGCTTCGCGCCCGGACGCAGCCTCGCATTACTCGTCAGCGACTACACCGAGTTTGGCGTAGCCGTTGCCGCAGGCGACGTCCGATTGCGAAGCGGTCGTAAATCCACTGACTGTGACGTTGAA